>NZ_JBDKWF010000050.1:0-473920 GCF_040151415.1 Pseudotenacibaculum sp. MALMAid0570 | reverse complement strand
ACACGAATTTGAATTTTCTCTCCAATAGTTACATCTTCTGGGGAAACACTTGTAAAATCACCATCACGAAATACATTGGCTTCTTTTGGACGAACATCTAATAATGCTTTAATGTTTCCTTTGGCTCTTTTAACTGCTGCTCCCTGAAATAGTTCACCAACTGCATAGAATAACATCACTGCAACACCTTCTGGGTATTCACCAATGATAAATGCACCAATAGTTGCAATGGACATTAAAAAGAACTCAGTAAATACATCTCCTTTTTTGATACTTCTCCACCCTTCTTTTACTACAGGAAAACCTACAGGTAGATATGCAATACTGTACCACGAAATACGCACCCAATCTTTAAAGAAGAGAATATCAAAATAATCTGATATTATCCCTATAATAAGCATCGTAAAACTTGTAATTGCAGGTATATAGGTTTTGAAAGAACTACTATCTCCATGGTCGTGATTATGCCCGTGATCATGGCTATGTTGTTCTTCTGAATTTGGTTTTAAATCTCTTAAATTGACTTTCTTTTTTTTCATCTGCCCTCAAATAGTTTTTCAATATCATTTGGAATAGGCATAGTTTTTAATGGCGGCACATTTGAACCTCCAGTGTTACCGAGCGGGACATGATTTATAAATGATTTCCAGCCACCAACAAGCAATCTGACAACCTGTCCAAATACTTCTTTAGTGTCTTTTTGTCTAAACCCAAATTTCAGCATTAACCAATGAGAATAGGTATGCTCTAACGGGTAAGATTGACCAATAATATGACTTCGCTCTAAGTGATACCAAGCATTATTGTATTTCTCTTTTTTTAGGTAATATTTATACTGCTTTAATTCTGCATTGTATGCATCTTTTAAAGTATTAGGTATTCTCACATTGAGTCTCATATTGACTAATTTTTGATAAAATTAGTTTAATAGTTGATGCAATGGAAGTGCATTGTTTCTGCAACTAACAACCTCAAAGAAAAAACAATTAAAAGTATGATGAAATACCAAAACTAAATCCACCTGTTTTAGCTGGTTCATTGTTAAGAATGTCCGTTTGTCTTTGAATTCTATAATTCAATCGGAAAACTGTTTGTGGTGTTGGTCTAAAGCTAATAGCAGGCATTACGCTCCACAACTCATCTCCTATATTTCCACCTGTTTCATTAAATTTACCAACATTCCAATCTACATATTCTAATCGACAAGCCAAATTTAGTATCGCATTCTCCCAACCAAACATATTTTGTTTTAAAATAGGTTGAACTATATCCAAAAAACCGCCATATTGTTTATCTCCATATTGTTGTGAGTAGGTTTCAGGAATATCTACATTGATCCAAGCCCATTCCCCTGTGATAAATGTATTAGTCTTAGATAGAGTAGTGTTGTAATCTATCGCAAATACATTTAGTCTACGTTTTTCGTCCAAAATAATTCCATCATCTTGAAAGGTGTTATAAATTCCTCCCATATAAGAAAGACCAATTTCTCCAAATTTTTTATTTCTAATTGCTATTTTGGCTGTAGTTAACGGTGTACCACTTGCAGATTCTTCAAAACGTTCATCATTTTCTTTTGAAGCAGGTAAAAATGTTTTACTTTCTTCATTATCAATAATGGTATTATCAAAACCACCTGAAAGATAAATTTCATAACCAAACATCCAATCATTTTTATAGGTTTTGCCAAATAGTCCAAAACCTGCATTGCTCCATGTTGCAGGTAACATCTGTGTAGCTGAAATAGGACGATCTGTAAATTCCCATTTGGGACCATCGTGGTTTTGATTAAATGCACCAATAGGGTTGATAATAATACCTCCTCTTAGATTTAGTAATGGATGAAATTCAACATCCAAGGAAGCAAATTCAATAGCAATCTCTTTTCCTCCTTCTTCAAATTCTATTTCACTTAAAAACTTAATTTTCTTTGAAATAGTAGAAGCTACAAATAAAGTTATCCTTCGCATCTGAAATTGATGTCCTTCGGATATACCATCTGTTCCGATATGTTGCCAGTTTACCTCTGCATAACCCCCAACTGAAATAGGGAGTTTTCCAAAACTCAAAAAAGGTCTATTATATACGGCATCCATATTCAGTCGCTGTTTTACACTGTCAGTTTTTTGCCTTTTAAATAGCTTATTATCTACCTGCGCAAAACTAAAAGTAGATGATAAAATGAATATTGATATAACTAGATATTTCATGCTTCCTTTAGTGAAATAAGAATGTTTTTATTGTTCAAATTTGTTTGAAATCTGCGTAACGGACTTGATGCAGGACCACTGGTAACATTCCCTTTGTTGTCAAACTCGCTCCCATGGGCAGAACAAACCAATTTTTCACCATAGGCAGTTACTTCATTCCCTTGATGCGAACATTGCATGTATAAAGCAGTATAATTGCTTTCTGAAAATCTAAATACATAAATTGGATATTGCAGTTGTGGATTATTCACTACAAGGTATTTGAGTATTTTCCCATCCTTTTCAAAATTTGATAAGGGTACAAGTAAATTCTCCCCTTTAATAGAGGCAGTAATACTTTTTGTCGAAACACATGCTTGTAATAGTGGGGCAAATACTGTTGCTCCTAGACAGGCATATCCACAAGTTTTGATAAATTCTTTTCTTTTCATTTTATAATGATTCTAAAAACTTGATTAAACTAGCTCTTTCTGATTCAGAAAGGTTTTGAAATTGGTTTTTACTGTTTTCAGCTTCACCACCGTGCAATAATATGGCTTCTTCAATACTTTTTGCTCTTCCATCATGTAGTAAAAAATACTCCCCCCCTTGTGTAGATGGCGATAACCCTAGTCCCCAAAGTGGTGGCGTTCTCCATTCTGAGCTTAAAGCATTCCCTTCTGTATAACCATCATCTAGACCACTGCCCATATCGTGTAATAAAAGATCTGTATAAGGGTTAAATTCTTTGTATGAAAGAGCCTCAATTGAAGAGTAACCAGTTGATAAGGTAGGCATATGACAAGCCGCACAATTTATTCGGTTAAACAGAGTCTTGCCATTAATTACTTCAGGGTCGTCTTGATCTCTTGGAATAGGAGCCTTTAGGGTTTCTAAGTAAACAACTACATCACGAACAACATTGTCTGAGACTTCAGGATCGATAGATAAGCCACTATATGTATCTATAAGGTTAAAAGTTGAAGTGATACCCATATCTTGATTATAAGCTCCTACTGTTTGGTCTAATAAATCATAGGCTGCTGCTTTTTTACCAAATCGATGAATGTACTGTCCATTCTGTGTAATAGCATTAGAGGCAGGTACAATAAACTCTTTTAACGTAATCCAATGTGGAACTCCTGAAATACCATCTCCATTTGTATCATTTGGATCAGCCATTGCCAAAATATCTGCATCTGTTACATATTGTAAAAAACCTAAACCAGTAACAGCTGGGGGTGTAAATTTTGAAAATGTAGCTCCATTTGGTAAGCTTTCAGGTTGGTATCCAGGTAGAGCTCTATTTTGAAGCTGTGGACCTCCCATATTTAGAAATTGATTACCTGTATTGTCAGATTGTCCAAAACGGGTAAGTGTTGTAAACGGATGCCCTTTTCCATCTCCTGCATGGCAACTTATACAACTATTAGTAACAAATAATGGGCCTAATCCTGTAGATGAAGTAAACACCTCACTAAATGCTTGATCACCTCTTAAAAATTGGGCTCGTTGTGCAAATGTTAACCCTTCCACTTCTCCATCGAGCACTTCTTCACTTTTGGGGAGAATGGGTTCATATTGTTCACATGAAATAAAAGCAATAAAGCAAATTGCTATGAATAATAATACTTTAATCTTCATATTTTGACTCATTTTCGAGCACAAATATAATAAATTTAAGCAAGTATAAAAATATTTTTAGACTAGCCTAAAAATATTTTCATACTTAAACATGTTATGAATTCTAATGATTAAGAAACACTTTATTCATTCCATACAGAATGGTATTATTGCCCGCTGCATTTATCACAAATACCTTTTACCACCAAGTTTACATTTTCCGAAATAAAGCCTTCAGGTACTTTTATTTGAGGGATTTTGTGATCTGTTAAACAAATAGTCTCTCCACAATTATTACAATGAAAATGTAAGTGAAGATCCTTTTTTATATCACAATCACAACCTTGTTCACACAAGGCATATTTAGTAATCCCTGTACCATCATTTATTTGATGAACAATAGCCTTTTCTTCAAAGGTTTTTATAGTCCTGTATAGTGTTGTTCTATCTACTTTTTCAAACACATTTTCTATATCACTTAATGTGACAGCGATTTGTTTTTCTGCTAAAAATTTATAAATCAATAGACGCATTGCTGTAACACGAATATTTTTAGATATTAAAAGCTGTTCAATTGTTTCCATAATTAATCATCGTGTTCTGCTTCTCCTTTTTTCATTTCCGCCATAAGATAATAAGCATTATTGTAAGCAAATTTTGTACTTTCTTCTATTTCTTTAATAAATTGAATCGCTACCCATTTACCATCTTTTCCCCCAATAATTACCTCGACAGGTTTAAAGCTCCAATTATCATTTTCCTTTTCTCCCGAAAAGACGTAATGTTTATCTCCTTCTTTGAAAATGGCACTTTCAGGCAAAGCGGATACTCTATTTTTATCTACTTGTATTCTCCCTTTAATATACATTCCAGGAATTAAGTTACCATTTTTATTTTCTATTTCTGCATGAACATGGACTGCTTTTGGGTTCTCTTCAAAAGTTTTGCTAACAGAATATATTTCCGCTGTAAGTTCTGTATCTGGAATAGATTGCACTATAAAATCTACTTTTTGACCTTTCTTCACTTTATAGACATCTTTTTCAAATACCATTAGATCTGCGTGTACGTGGTGCGTATTAACTACTTCAAACAACTCTGTTTGTGGCTCTACATATTGACCTGTCTTAACTTCAACCTTTTGCACAAAACCTTCTATTGGGCTTAATAATGGTATTTGTTGAGTAATACTGCCATTACTCAGAGATGTAATATTAATATTTAGTATTTTTAATTGGGCAGCTAGGCCGTTTACCATTAATTTTGAAGCATCGTATTCAGCTTCAGCCTTTTGAAAATTAGCACCAGATCCTACACCTCCATCATATAATTTTTTCTGACGCTCATAATTCTTTTTCAAAAAATTATTATTGCTGTAAGCATTTAAATAATTAGTTTGTAGTTTTATAATATTCGGATGTGAAAGGTAAGCCACTACCTGACCTTTACTGACTTTATCACCTTCAATCACTTTAATAGATACTACGTTAGCACCAACGATAGAAGTAATTGCAGCTTCGTTTTGAGGAGGAACTTCTAATGTTCCGTTAGCTTCGACATAACCGCTCATATTGCGTAATGAAAGTGAATCAATTTTCATTTTAAGAGCTTCAAACTGTTGTTGAGATAATATTACTTCTTCTTCATTATGTTCTTCGCCCATCTCAGTTTTAAATTCTTCTTTATTGGAATGACTATCATTCTCGCTTTGGCTTTCCTTATTACCACAAGCTGTAACAAGAAATACTAATATTGATATTGTTAGAATTTTATATGATATATTTTTCATTGTCTTATTTATTAAAATATTGTAATTGAAATGTACTTTCTAAATAATTGATTAATGCTGTTTGAGATTCTAGCTCAGATTGGATGGCTTCTTTTATTAACTGCGTAAATGTGGTATAATCTATTTCCCCTTCCTTATACGCAAATAAAGCACCCTTTTTTTGTTCTTTGGTTACTATGAGTACTTTATCTTTATAAAACTCCCAAGTTGCTTTCCATTTCTTATAATTTTCTTTGGCTTGCAAATATCTTGATTGCACTTCCTTTCTTTTAAATTGCAGATTTGTTTCTATAATTTCTTTATCAACTTTAGCCGTTCTTATTTTAGCTCTGTTAGTACCTGATAAAAATGGAATAGAAATACCTGCTTGATAACTATAAAATCCTGAATTTCCGTTTACTTTTTGTAATCCACCCTGCAAGTTGAATTTCGGCAAGCTACCTACTTTAGCAGCTTTATATTTTGCTTTTGCTTCACTTACTAAATTCTGTGATATGCTATATAAAGGATGTTGCTCAATTTTAAAAGCATCATTGTCAGTTAACAAATTATCACCAAACTCATCTGAAACGGTAAAGATTCTATCTGAAACTAACCAGAGATTTAACTGCTGCAAAGCAACAATATAATCGCTATGCGCTTGTGTTTTTTTACTCTGAACTTGTAAAGCTTGATTTTTAGCAGCTGAATACTCTAATTTGGAAATCGCTTCGACTTCATAATTTAAGGCTACTGCTTTTTCAAAGTTGTTATAAATAGAATCCAATTCTTTATAGAGGTTGTATTTCCTTTTCATTTGATAACAATAAGCCCACGCCTTTTTAACTTCCAATTCCAATTCCAGTTCTGAAAGTTTATAGGCTTTTTGTGCTAATTGAATACGTTGCTCTTGTAATCGTTTTTTTGCACCAATACCAAATATATCTATGCTGGACTGACCTATACCAACGGTAGTGTAAACTCCGTTATCGCTATTGATCTCTTCGCCACCGGTAAAGATTTTAGTTGTACCAAAATCATAGGCTATAGTTTTTAATTGTTCTTGCTTTGTGATTTCTAACTGTTTTTGCTTTAAAAGAGGGTAATTGCTTTTTGAGAGTTTTACAGCCTCTAACAATGTTATTTTTGGAAGTGTATCGGTTACGTCTTGTGCATTGCTCTTTAACGAAAAACCAAATAGCATCACTAAAACGACTGTTGCTGTAATCATTTTTTTATTTGATTTAAAAGTAAATGACTTGTTCTCTACCCAATGATATAAAATTGGTAGAACAAACAAGGTAAGTAATGTAGAGGTCAACAAACCACCAATAACTACAGTTGCTAATGGGCGTTGTACTTCTGCACCTGCTGATGCAGAAACTGCCATCGGTAAGAAACCTAAAACATCAGTAAAAGCCGTTAGCATAATAGGTCTAATCCTTCTTTTTGTACCTTCTATTATCCTGTCTTTTAGATTAGTTACACCTTCTTCTTTTAACTCATTGAGTCCACTAACCATAACCAGCCCATTTAAAACAGCAACACCAAATAGTACTATGAAACCTACACCAGCCGATATACTAAATGGCATATCACGTAACCACAAAGCAACAACGCCACCAATCGTAGCCATTGGGATAGCTATATAAATCATTAAGGTTTGTGGTAATGATTTTAATGCAAAGTATATCAATATAAAAATGAGTAACAATGCAATAGGCACAACAGTTAGTAAACGACCACTGGCCCGCTCTAAATTTTCAAAAGCACCACCATAACGAATAAAATAACCAGATGGTAGCTCTAATTGCGCATCTAATTTTGATTTAATTTCAGTTACCAATGATTTTACATCTCTTCCCCTAACATTAACACCCACATAAGTTCTTCTGTTAGTGTTATCTCTACTTATCTGCATTGGACCCGCTTTATATGATATGTCAGCGACTTCTTTTAATGGTATTTGAGCACCAGATGGTAAGTTGATAAACAGGTTTCTTATATCAGTTATGTCTTTTCGGTTTTCAGAACTCAAGCGTACTACTAAATCAAAACGTTTTTCACCTTCAAAAATAACGCCTGCTGTACCTCCAGCAAATGCAGATTGTACGGTCTGGTTTAACGTGTTTATCTGTAATCCGTATTGAGCTAACTTATTTCTATTATAGACAATCGTCATCTGAGGCAAACCTGTTGTAGCTTCCGCTTTCATATCACCTATGCCTTCTGTTCCTGCAATAATCTTTGATATTTCTTGAGCTTTTTGTGAAAGTACATTAATATCTTCACCATAAAGTTTTATTGCTATATCTTCCCGTACACCTTCAAGTAATTCATTAAAACGCATTTCAATAGGTTGGGTAAATTCATAATTAACGCCAGGAACAATTTCAACTGCTTCTTTCATTTCTTCGATAAGTTCATCTTTTGAAGATACTGTTGTCCATTCACTTTTTGGTTTTAGAATTACGAATACATCAGCAATATCCATTGGCATTGGGTCAGTAGGTATTTCAGCAACACCTATACGACTGACAATTTTATCTACCTCTGGAAATTTTGACTTTACAATTTGCTCAATTTTAGTTGTTGTTTCAATAGTCTCTGTAAGAGAACTTCCAGGCTTTAAAATAGCGTGAAATGCGATATCACCTTCATCTAATTGTGGTATAAATTCTCCACCCATTTTGGTAAACATAAAAACTGCAAGTGCAAATAGACCTATGGCAACACCAATAATTAATTTTCCTTTTTGTAAAGCTCTTTCTAACAATGGTTGGTATTTGTTCTCTACCCAATGAACAAATTTGTCGCCATACGATTTTTTATCTGATTTTGGAGCTTTTAACACCAAAGCAGACATCATAGGCACATAGGTAAGACACAGCACCATTGCTCCAATCATCGCAAAAATAAAGGTTAATGCCATTGGCTTGAACATCTTTCCTTCGATACCCTCTAATGCAAGAATTGGCAGAAACACTATTAGAATAATTAATTGACCAAAGAAAGCAGCGTTCATCATTTTTTTTGAAGCAGATGATGTTATACTATCACGTTCTTTTGAGGACATTTTTTTCTTTTTAATTACTTGAGATGCAATCAAGAATACTGTAGCCTCGACAATTATAACTGCACCATCGACAATGATTCCAAAGTCGATAGCTCCCAAACTCATTAGGTTAGCCCAAACACCAAAAACGTTCATCAAAATGAAAGCAAATAATAGAGATAATGGAATCGTGGAAGCAACAATTAAACCGCCACGCCAATTACCAAGTAAGAATATGAGCACAAATATGACTATCAATGCACCTTCTATTAGGTTATTAGCAACAGTTGAAGTTGTCTCACCTATTAGTTTGCTTCTATCTAAAAGAGGTTCTATAACAACACCTTCGGGTAACGATTTTTGAATTTGCTCCATTCTTTCTTTTACATTCTCAATAACATCATTAGAATTAGCGCCTTTAAGCATCATCACCAAACCACCGACAACTTCACCTTCACCATCTTGTGTCAAAGCACCATAACGAATTGCAGAACCATATTGAACCTTTGCAATATCATTTATAGTAACAGGAACATTATTGATGGTTTTAACTGTAATCTTTTTAATATCATCTAAACTACGTACCAAACCTTCTCCTCGAATAAAATTAGCTTGATGGTTCTTCTCGATATAAGCACCTCCGGTATTTTGGTTGTTTACTTTAAGAGCTTCAAATACATCTGAAATGGTCAATCCTATAGCCTTTAAATCATTAGGATCAACTGCAACTTCGTATTGTTTTATTTTTCCGCCTATGGCATTTACTTCTACAACACCATCTACCATAGCCATTTGTCGTTGTACTATCCAATCTTGCATTGTGCGTAAATCGGAAATTGAGTATTGGTCTTTATACTCAGGTTTTACTTTAAGCGTATATTGATATATTTCTCCTAGCCCTGTGGAAATAGGACCCATTGAAGGTTCTCCAAAACCTTCAGGAATTTGTTCTTTTACTTGGTTAAGTTTCTCTGCTACCAATTGGCGTGGCAAATAGGTTCCCATATCATCATCAAAAACAATGGTTACGACAGATAAACCAAAACGTGAAGTAGAGCGAATTTCTTCGACATTAGGCAAATTACTCATAGCAACCTCTATAGGATACGTGATTATTTGCTCAATATCTTCTGTCCCTAAATTTGGAGACTGTGTAATTACTTGTACTTGATTATTTGTAATGTCTGGAACAGCATCTATAGGTACTTTGGTCATACTCCATATACCAGCTCCAATGATGGTTAGCGTGAGCAAACCAATGATAAATTTATTGTTGATTGAAAAATCAATGATTTTATTAATCATAAAAATGTATTAATTCAGTTAAACTATTCGATGTACACCAGTTCGATTACTAAAAACCAGTGTAATGAGAACCTTGTTTTGGTTCATAAATGGATATATCTATCCTATAAAAACTGAATTAAGCTTGTGGCGGTTGCCAAATAGAAGAATGAAAATCAAATCTGTAGTTTGATTGATATAAGGAAACTATTTTCGTAGAGATTTTTTCACTGTAACTTAGGTCGTAAAGTTCAATAGACAAGTAGGTTATTGACATTCCACAACAACTACAAATACAAGTGGCAGGACAAGTATCATTGCTATCGTCTTGGTGATTATGATTAACGCTTATTTCATCTTGAAATTGGTCTTCAAAATTTTGACCATCAGAACACGGGTTCAATGATAAAAACAGCATTATTAATGACAGTAAGATTGCTAATGACTTCATCAAAGCAAAGGTAAAAAAATAATCATGCAATGGTTGTGCAAATACAGAATAACAACAGCAGAAGTTAACTAACCCTTATTTTTAATACAAAAAGCAATATTGTACGGACTTTTTTAGAATTATTTCTTTCTAACCTTTAACTTTTTGACCTCTTCAATAGCTAGACCTGTAGATTCTGAAATTATTTCATTGCTTACATCATTTCTTTTAAGCTGTTTGGCAATTTCCAAGGCTTCTTCTTTTTTTGCTCTACTTTTCTCAATCTCTAATTTTAGGGATTTGACCTCTTCTTTTTCTTTCCCCGCTAATTCTAATAAACCGTTAATCTCAAAATCTTTAATAAATCCTACATCAGCAAAACTAAAGTACTCTTTTTCAGTGATGACTAAATGGTCTACAACATCAATCTCAATGATTTTTGCAGCTTTGAGCAACCTATCAGCCAACTCTTTATCTGATTCAGAATCGTCAATTTTTCCACTTTGATGATTATGAACCATAATCATTGATACTGCCAGTTCATAGATTCCCATTCGAAAGACATCTGGAGGAGAAATGTATACTCGATTAGAACGTCCAATGGGAATTAACTCTATGAACAAAATTGTGTTGTTATTGTCTAATCCTACTGCCCAAAAATATTCTTAACTTCGTCTGATTTTATTTTGACGGAGTAAAATTTGTTACATGATCTAATAAATATCCTCAGAGTTCAGGATTTTTATTTTCTGTGCTTCAGTAAGTCGTACATTCATAGCTCAAATATACAAATTTGAAAGAGAGATTAGTTGTAAATGGATATTTGGTGGATTATATTTTTTTAAGTATTCATAAATATATCATCCTTCTGGCTCTAAACATATTTCATTACTTTTGATAAAAGAGCAACTATGAACATTGTAAAAAGCAAAGAGTTATTTTGGAAACTCTTCAAAGCAAAAGATGAAAACGACCTGCAATTAATTATAGATAATTACGAAGTTGTTTTTCAAAACTCAAATTGGAAACCTTTAGGAAACAACAAAAGTAATTATGGTGTTGTAAAAAATCAACAATCTAGCCCAATTGCAGCACTTATAGAAAAAACAACAAACTCAATTGATGCTTTATTAACAAAAAAGTGTTGGGAATTAGGAATAGACCCTAAGTCTGAAGATGCACCAAATTCAATGGATGAAGCGATAGAATCTTTCTATCCAAACAATAATTGGGATTTAAAAGAATTCAGAAAATCTCAAGCTGAAGAAATTCAAATTATAGCGGATGGAAAGGGTCCAAGAAATAAGTTTAAAAAAATTCCTACTTCAGTTATAATATATGACAATGGTGAAGGACAGCATCCAGAAAAGTTTGAAGAAACGTTCCTTTCGCTTCTTAGAGGAAATAAAAACAATGTCCATTTTGTTCAAGGCAAGTATAATATGGGAGGAAGTGGAGCAATCGTCTTTTGTGGTAAAAAAAGGTATCAACTTATAGCTTCTAAAAGGTTCGACAACACCGGTGATTTTGGTTTTACATTAGTTAGAGAGCATCCAAAAACTGAAAACGATCAAGCTAAAGAAACTTGGTACGAATATTTATTAATAGATGACAAAATTCCCTCATTCAAAATAGATAGTCTTGATTTAGGGTTAGAGAATAGAGTATTCAAAACAGGTACAATTATTAAAATGTATTCCTATCAGTTTCCAAAAGGATATTCTGGATTTGCACAAGACTTAAACCAGAGTATTAATGAGTTTCTATTTAGCCCTGCTCTTCCAATGCTAACTATAGATACAGCCGAAAGATACCCAAACAATAAAGTGCTTTCGAATGATCTATTTGGTCTTAAAAAAAGACTTCAAAAAGAAAAAGGAGATTATATATCAGATCAATTTTCTGAAACTTATGAAGATGAGTTATTTGGAAAAATGAAAGTTTCATGTTTTGTTTTTAATGTCAAAATCAAAGAATTTGATTTGAAGAAGACCAAGGATGAAATCAGGAGAAGGTACTTTAAGAATGGTATGAATGTCATGTTCTCTATGAATGGTCAAGTACATGGTTTTTATACTTCTGAGTTTATTACACGCTCATTGAAACTTAATCTTTTAAAAAATCATCTTTTGATTCATGTAGATTGTACAGAAATGAAATATGAATTTAGAAAAGAACTCTTTTATGGCTTCTCGAGACAGATTAAAAGATGGAGAAGAAACACAACAATTGAGGCATTACTTAGCATCTAAATTGAGTTCGAAGGATGGAAGGTTAAGCGAAATACAGAAGTTTAGAAGGCAAGCAGTTAATGTTGATACATCAACAAATACAAATCAGTTGCTTAAAAACTTTACTAAAAACCTTCCCTTAAATTCAGACTTAATGAAGTTACTAGGGGACACATTTAAGTTAGATTTAAAAAAGGATACTAAAAACAAAAAAAAGAAGAAAAAATCTGATTCCAAAAAGATTGAAACGCCCTTTTTACCTCAAAGATTCCCATCACAATTCAAAATAAACTCTAAAGCTAAAGGAGATACAGAGATTGCAAAAATTCCTCTTAATGGAGAGAAAACTATTCGCTTTAGCACAGATTGCGCAAATGATTATTTTGATAGAACTGATGAACCTGGAGAACTCAAAATAGCTGTTTTAAAAGTAAAAGAAAACGAAACTAAAGGAGGTAATGAAACTGGAGAGCCAAAAGAAGTTAGCGAACTATTCAATGTTAACAAAAGTAGCCCTAATAAAGGGGCTATAAGAGTTAGTTTTAACCCTAAAGAAGAACTAAAAGTAAGTGATACTGTTCAATTAAAAGTGTCTCTAACTTCTCCAAATGGAGATTTTGATGAAATTTTTTGGGTCAAGATATCTGGTTCTGAAGAGAAAAAGGAAAAAATACCTACAGATGAACATGATAATGAACCTTTAGGGTTACCTAAAATGGTTTTTGCTTATGACAACAAAGAAGAAAAGGGTGAAAATGCAGTCTCTTGGGAAGATGTTGAAGAAGCTACTGGTTTAGATATAGATTTTAAAACAGTAATGGTTCCTGAGGCAGAAGGAGATAATTTGAACAGTATTTTCATAAACATGGACAGTACTGTGTTAAAAAACTTCAAATCTAAATACAATAACCCTAATGAAGAACAAATTGAAATAGCTAATAGAAAGTACTACACTGCTGTATATTTTCATACTTTATTTTTATATACCATTACCAAAAACAGAGGGTATCAAATTAACCAAAAGAACGAAAACACGAATCAATTTGAAGAAGTAGATTTAGGGCAATATTTAAAAGACTTATTTGACCATTATTACTCTACATTTATTTTGAATTTTGGTGGTATGGAAGAAATGATGCAAGGATTAGCTGATTAATAAAAAGATATGTCAAAAAGACTTTTAAACGATACTGAAGCCTGTATCCATTTAGGAATAACAAAAGAACTCCTTTATGCATATGTGCGAAATGTACCAAAAAAAGCTTTAGATCATAATCGAAAACTTATTTCAGAAGAAGTCAATGGAAAAAATATGTTCGATGTAAGTGAACTAGATTCTTTTGATGCATATTTGAAAGATCCATGGTCAAATGAAGGTGGTAAGCGTCCAGATATTCCATCTTATATCCAAGACTATCTAAAAACTGAAATTGGGGGAAAGTGCCCAATAACCGAAAAAGGTTTCCCTCTCGAAAATGCTCACATTGAAGATTACAGTGTCTCGAAAAGCCATCACCATCATAATATTATTCGAATTGCAAAAGATGAGCATACTAAATTTGATAAAGGTTTACTATCTAAAGAACTATTAAAAAAGACTAAGTCTAGTTTGATTGAAAATATTAGAAGGAATTTAAGATTAGAGAATGAGGCTGATGGATTATCCTTTGGTCTACCCAAACCATATCATCTTTTTATCGGACGCGATTTAGAATTATTAAAAGTAACCTCTTTAATGGAGATTAAAAGACTTATAGTTATTCAAGGGATTGGAGGTGTCGGAAAAACACAACTTTTATTGAACGCTATAAATAGTGTAAATTATCACAACCCTGTTTTATGGATAGATATTGAACCTATTAGTACAATTAATGATCTTATATTAGTCATATCAAATGAAATTGCAAAGATCATAGATAAACCTATCATGACCACATTGATAGATACTATAGCATCTCTCCAAATTACTATTGTGTTAGATAGTTTGGAAAAACTACTGATTCCTTATAGGGACAAAACAGAAGACTTTATTCAACTCTTGATGACACAGACAGACAATGTTCAACTACTTATAACTAGTCAAATCGATCTATCTATTTTTGATAATGAAAAAGCACTATTTAATTTATATGGAGTTTCAGATTCGTCTAGCAAGTCCATATTAAATCATCTAGTAAATGAAAAAAATCATGTTGAGGAACAACAATTGAATTGGATCATAAATTTTTGTGGAGGTCATCCACTTTCTCTTAAGTTAATATCCTCATTAATAAATTTCTATAAAAATTGTGATGTAGCTATCAACCAACTTAAAAAAACTAACTCTCTTAAACAACCTCTTAGAGTAAAACACAGTAAATCAACTGCTTTATCAATATGCTTAGACACTATTTATTCTAGCTTAAATAAAGATCAAAAAAAAATCTTACACTACTCTAAGTTCTTCCCAGCTGGTTCAAAAGAACCTTGGATAAAAGGCGATTTAAATTTACCAGATTTTGATACGGATTTAGCAGTTTTACAACAATTCTTTCTAGTTAATGTTAATATTGACACTCTTAATTTTCGCCGTATTTTAATACAAAATCCAATTAGGAAATTTCTTTACGATCATGCAATTGGATCCTCAATTGAAAGTCATAATAAATATGAAAAGAAAATATGGCTTAATATTTCAATTGAAGCCATGCTAGTTGATCATAATTATATTGAAACAAGCTTAAGAGGTTCCGCCGAATATGGTATTTCTAGAATAGAGACTGAGCTTCCTAATATTATGGAAGCATTCTATCTTTCAAAAAAGAAACTAGAAAATTCTAATATTCAGTTAACGAAGAAAGATCAAGATGATTTTAGGTTAATTATGGGAAATATTGCCTCTTCATTGGGCAAATTCTTTTTCGTTCGTGGCTTTTTCAAACAAGGGGTTTCAATTGCAAAAGAAGGGATAAAAATTAGTTTAGAACTACAAATGTTCGAATCAGCTGCAACACAATATATGTATCTTAGCCAGATACAGTCTAGGCAGCATAATTTAAAAGGTTTTACTAAAACCATAGAAGATTTGTATAATTTGACCAAATTGACAAATGATGAGTATGTTAATATCTGTTATAATTGGTTGAAAGCAAGGTTACATTCCATAAATAGAGAATTTAAAGTTTCCTTGTCTTATTTTAATAAAGTTATTACTATGTTGGAACTAAGAATAAAAAAAAGTTCTGACAAAAATGATTTTGTGTTTAATACAGAATTATGGGAAATGACAAAAGTTCAATCTAAAGGAAATATTGGATTAGTATATACGGAAATTGCAAAGATTTATGAGTCCTCTCAAGATTATGAAAAAGCACTAAAATATTACAAGAAAGGACTTAATATTCAATTAAGTTTAAAGGATGAAGTAAATGCCTTTAGCTGTTATTATCAAATTGCAAATTGCAATATAGAATTGAGAAGGCCGAACAAGGCTATTAAATACTATTTCATTTGTGTTGAAGGATTTCTGCGTCATGGCAATCATGAATATCTTGCTAATACTCTGGCGGAATTGGGGAGACAATCAGAAACTCATCCAGAAGTACTAAAAAATAAACTTTTAACAGGCCGTGTTTTTGAACTTGCATTAGATAATTTAACCTATCGTTTACATAACTTTGTTGATAGGCAAAGATCAATAAATGCAAATACTGAATCAATTATTCAAGGAATTCCTCACGAACTAATAGGGCAAATGACTCTTTTAACTATGCTTATAAGCCTATCAGAACATAAAGACTATTTATATGATTGGGCAATTGATTTAAATGAGGGATTGAAGTATACAGCTACAGAAATAAATATTTTTTCTACTATAATTAACCTTGCACATGCTATAGGCTCAGTTGATTATTGGAAAGAGAAGCCACAAAATGAAAGCCAACTTCCATTAAATACAATTCTCCAAAGTTGTCTAATAATAAATGGCGGCCCAGATCTTAAAAGTAAAACACGAATTTTTTATTGGCTAGCTCAGTGGATGCAACATATGAATTTGGATAAAGAAGCAACTGCCGTAAAATTATGGGATAAAGCTTGGAATTCTTTTGAGAATACAACTATTTAATTCATTTTACTCTTAAGGTTTATAAATACTCTTAAAACCATTGATTTTATTAATTTTTTCAATTGAGAATTTAAAATACAAACTGGCAAAGACGGAGTAAAAGGGGTTTCTAAATCAACGATTAAAAAGAGAATTGCAATTCTAAACAAGCTTATTAAATATGAGGCTAAAACAAAGAGAAAGCTAAGGGTTAAAGATATTGACTTAAACTTTAGAAATTCCTTTATAGATTTTTTAGATGAAAAATGAAAAGTTATCTGAGGGAACAATCGGAAGATATATTAAAGAAGTAAAGACTATTTGTACTGATGCTGTAGTACTTGTTAATGAAATTAGTGGATTTCCTGCACAAGGAGCTTTTTAAGCAAACACCTATGTTTTACGTACAGTAAAATTAATAAACTACTAATTACTTGCAATTAAAAATTAGATTTAAGTTCTTTACTTATAAGGACATATAACTATCAAAAAGCCATTGATAAAGAATAACAAAAAGGATATTGTACTTAAATCAATATTACCTATTTAACAGAAAACGAAACAGAGCAAATAAAAATCCCACAATTTCAAAGACATTTTGTTTGGTATTTAGCTTCTTCGGCAAAATTGATTGATAGTATTCTTAAAGTATATCCTATAAGTACTTTCATTTATTGGAGAACAAATGAAAGATTGCGAGCAATATAGAGATATAGGAAATATTGAACTCCCTGAACCTAAAGAAGGAGAATTTGTTAATTATGTTTTGGATTTTCAGCAAAGAATTACATCTCTTTTTGCAGTGTTAAGAGGAGAAACAATTGTTCGTGATAATGGTAAGCATCAAGATTTTTCTTCAATTTATATTGATTTTGATGCAAAAAAGATGAAGACATAGTTGTGGTAGAGGCAGCAGAAAAAAGCCTTTTACATATGTAAAACTGAATGATTTAATGAATAAAGTAGGGAGGTTTTTCAACGATTTTCCTGAAAAGTATGATGACACTATTGACAACTACAAGAAGACCTCTTGCCAAATAGACCATCGCTCTGGCTGGAAAAACTTAGTGAAGATTTTAGGAACAAGAAAATAATTCAGAGCCAACACAAAGGATATGTGCATTCCTATACCAGAAACATATAAAACTCTGTATTTCTCAACTACATCAGCAATTCCAAACCCTAAAATAATAATCAACTTAGTTTGAATAGTTTCGACAAGAGGATAAGGGCGTTTAAACCAAGTCATGTGTTCCAAATCAGATTCAGCTATGTTAAAAAACTTCTATTTTTGTTGTATATTTTTTTTAAGTTTGTCAAAACTAGATTTTACGGATGAATAGAATGAGGCTTTTACTAGGAATTGTATTGCTATGGACAGGGATTATAGAAGCACAACATTCGGTAGCTAGAGATTGGAATGAAGAATTGTTGTATGCTATTCGGAATGACTTTGCTAGACCTACGGTACACGCACGTAATTTATTTCATAGCTCTGTTGCTATGTACGACTCTTGGGCCGTTTTTGATAATACTGCTGAACCCGTTTTCTTGGGAAAAACTTATGGAGGATATACATTTACATTTGATGGAATAGCTACTCCAACCGATATAGAGGCCGCAAGACATGAAATGATGAGTTATGCAATGTTTCGTTTAATAAGCCATCGATTTGCTTCTTCTCCAGGATCCGTAGACATTATGAGTAGTATTGCTACGCTTTTTCAGTCTTACGGATATGACGATACTTTTAATTCTGTAGATTATAGTTCAGGGTCTTATGCCGCTTTGGGAAATTATTTGGCGCAAGAGATTATTGCTTTTGGAATGCAAGATGGGTCTAATGAAGCAAATGATTATGACAACTTGCATTATAGTCCAGCCAATGATCCTTTGATCTTGAACTTGTATGAAGATAATTTGTTGACTGATCCAAATCGTTGGCAACCTTTGGCTTTTGATGTTTTTATCGATCAAAGTGGAAATCCTTTCCCTTTGAATACACCTGCTTTTTTAAGTCCAGAATGGGGTGAAGTAATTCCCTTTTCATTACGAGGAGAAGATTTACAAATCCTTAATAATGGATTTGACAGCTATGTATACAATGATCCGGGACCACCAGAATACATTCAAAACTCCGCTTCAGATGGAATTGATGATCCCTACAAATGGCATTTTGCCCTGGTGATTGCTTGGTCCGCTCATTTGGATCCAGCCGATAATACCATGATTGATATTTCTCCAGGTTCACTTGGAAATGTTCAAATCTCTCAATTTCCAGAAACTTTTACAGAATATCAAAACTTCTACAACTTTATGGATGGTGGAGATTTGGGAACAGGACACACTTTGAATCCATTCACCAATGCTCCCTATGCAACTCAAATAGTAAAACGAGCTGATTATGCCCGTGTATTGGCAGAGTTTTGGGCAGATGGCCCTGATTCTGAAACACCTTCTGGTCACTGGTTCACACTTATGAATTATGTAAGTGATCATCCAGAAACGGTAAAACAATTCAACGGTCAAGGTGCTATTTTGAGTGATTTAGAATGGGATGTAAAGAGTTATTTAGTTCTAGGTGGAGCCATGCACGATACAGCGGTTGATACTTGGGGAATTAAAGGGTATTACGATTATATTCGACCAATTTCTGCCATACGATATATGGCTTTGAAAGGTCAAAGTACAGATCCTGGTCAGACAAGTTTTGATCCACATGGATTGCCTTTAATTCCAGGGTTGATTGAACTCATTGAAACCGGTGATCCACTAGCGGGTGATATGGATGTAAATGTTGGGAGAATTAAAGTAATGTCTTGGAAAGGACCAGATTTTATTTCAGATCCCACAACAGATATTGCAGGAGTAGATTGGATTTTAGGTACTGAATGGTGGCCTTATCAAAGACCAACTTTTGTAACGCCTCCTTTTGCAGGATATCTATCAGGACATTCTACCATCTCTAGAGCGGCTTCAGAAGCACTTACTCTCATTACTGGAGATAAGTTCTTCCCAGGTGGAATGGGAACTTTTGATGTGGCGCAAAATGATTTCTTAGTTTTTGAGCAAGGTCCTTCAGAAAGCTTTACTCTACAATGGGCAACTTATCAAGATGCTTCCGACCAAACAAGTTTATCACGTATTTGGGGTGGAATCCACCCTCCTATTGATGATATTCGAGGAAGGTTGATTGGAGAGAAAATTGGCAAGGATGCATTTGACTTGGCTGAAGCCTATTTTACAGGAGATATTTTAAGTGTGAATGAAGAGGAAATTCAAGCGAATACTTTAATATATCCTGTTCCTATTCAGGATGAAATCAATATTAGAACTCCGTATTTGCAAGAGTTAACAATTGAGGTTGTCTCTATTATTGGAGCAGTTGTGAAAAAAGAAATCAAAAAAAATCACAATGGACAATTTTCTATGGCTACTAATGATTTGGCTAATGGTGTGTATTTGATCAAAGGAATTTCTAAAAACAATCAAGTAATCTTTCAAAAGAAGATCATTCGATAACCTACAAACAGTATTTTTGGTAATCTTGCTCAATTAAATTTGGGTTCGTAGCAACATTGGAAAGGCCTTCATGAGCAATAAACAATCCTGTAACAATGATTGCATATCTCAGGCAAGCAAGGTATCGTAACCATTATCAAAAGCATACAAATATCCTGAAAAGAAGGAATCTCCTGCGCCATTGGTATTTACCATTTGATAGGAATTGATAATAGGAACATCAAACCACTCAACTTATGTAGTTAAGGCTGAAACTCCTTCTTTGGTATGTGTACAAACGACCAACTTCTTTCAATTGACTCTTTAGAACAACGAAACTTGTTTTTGTTTGAAAAATATAAGTTAGACCCTAAGACTCTGTCATAATGTAAATTAAAAAGAAACCCACTCAATATTGAGTGGGAAAAATTGCTATGAAAAAGAAAAAGTGGAGATGTTTCTCCGATTCAAATGTAATGTTTTTCAATTACAATTAAGTTGAAAATTAGGTCTTGTTTATAAAAACTCATAGTTTTGAAGTGCTGCCAGTTTTTATTCAAAGAAACAATCTCTTTACCAAGACTGAATTATATAGTGATAGGCAAGATTATTTATAAACGTAATACATAATATAATGCTTAAGGAAAATCAATTTATATTTCACAAAGATGGAGATAATTAGGCAGGTGCTTATGTAGACTTAGTGAGGTTTAAAGAGTCTAAAATTATTTATACTACTTACTTTAGTCATGTTTTTTTGTGAGTTACTACATGATTGGTTTAAGGTACTTAAGATGCCTTATCTTTTTACTTTTATTCCAAATGAATCAGTAATAGAGAATAATCTATTTTTACAGAGTAAAACACCAAAAATCAAGAATAAGGAATTATGAAAAATAAAGTTATACCTCACCAAAGATTTTTTCAGCAAAATTAACTTCAATATTTAAGTCATCAAATCTTTTACTTTCCCAATGGTTCGCTACACAAATAAAATAAGGCCTCCACAATCTTTGCTTAGAAGTCGATATGATTTTTTTATATTGATTTGAATCGGTTAGATTTTTAACCCTGACTCCGTAAAAGTTTTTTAGCACAAAATCTATAGATAAAATTATATCAAGAGGCGGATGGTATATTCTTGGAGTATTCGCGAGAAGGACATTTCCAAAATTAAAATCACTACTTTTTGTTAGAACAAATCCCCCCATATTAAAGTGATATTCAGGATGAATAAAACCTTTACCTCGTCCATCTTCTTCATTGTAATTTCTAATATGTTTGTCCAGATGCCAAGACATCTTATAATTTTCTAAATCATCAACAGTTTTCCCATAAGTAACAAACTGAACACCGTAAACAACGTTTCTATCTTGGATTATCGAGTCACATATCGAATTTACAGTATAAGATTTTTCTGTTATGGATATTTTTAATTCTAAAATTATCTCTTTAACATTTTGCAGGATTTGTTCAGGTATTTTTAAATCCTTTTTATTAATATTTTTAAACCTTAACTTAGTATTTAATTTCCAATTATTCTGATCATTTAATTTCTTATTTAATTCTGTCATCAGACTATCTAACCCTTCAATCTGAATTTTAGATTTTTTCAAATCTTTTAGGAGAATTATAAATCTTGAAATGTTTGAAAAAACGTTAGATGCTTTAAATGCTACTTTTGCCATAATCTGAATTAAACGTTATCTTCAAAATAAGACTTTAACCTTTCTTCTTCATATGGAAGTAAAGCATTCCAAGACTCACCTCTGAATGTCTCATCTTTAGCCTCTTCCAAACAAATATACCCTTTATCTTGCCATGAATAATGCTGGTGTTCATCAATTATAAATCCATCCATTTCAGCCAAAGGCACACCTGTCGCACGACAAACTGTCCAAAACTCTTTGCTATCAGCACCAAAACTCAATTCTTGCTCATTTAGAGAATCTTTCAGGTTTTCATATTTAGTTTCTAGATATTGAATCCTCTCTTGAGCACTAAGAAACTTTAACGTAGTCCCATCAAAATTTTCACTCCACCACTCTTCTATTAAGTCGCTCCACCATCTTTCAACACTAGATAAGACGCCTTTGTATTTGAAAAGTGACAACTCTTTCTTTAAACTACCCCACCCTTCAGAATCACTTTTAATACCTAATCTAGCAACAAGAACGTCCTCTCCTATCAATACGCCATTTTTATTTATAACTTCTTTATTTAAGAATTGAACAGTTTCGTGAGGTTGCTTTTCTTTTATCTCATTAATCTTTCTAAGTAAACCACTATCAATTTTCAATTGTTCCGCTTCAGAAAGGCCAAGAACCTCCTCGATTCCAACATTTTTCTTAGCTAAAATTTCATACGACTCAATTAGTGATAACAAAAAATCTTCTTTATCTTCTAGGTGATTTTTTTCAAAAACACCATCAAATAAATCTTCACTTGTAGTATCCTTTTGATGAATAGAGTTAAATCCAGGTTGAGAAGAACAAAGAATTATTGGAAAACTTTTATTAAAACCTCTTCCATTTACTTTATCAACCTGCAGCCTTCTACAATGCTGAGCTAAAGCTTCAGATGAAAAATCTGCATTAGAATCTTCGGAAGCATCTAGCCTCCAATCAAGTATTAATCCATCAAATGTAGCTTCATTATCTAATAGATAAGCAATTATCTCTTTCCAGGGCTCTTCTCTTCTAACTATAATTGATAAAGATTCACTTTCTAAATTTTCTTTTACCTGATCAGCAGTTCTTGGTGTATCATCAAAATATAAATATGTTATGTGTTTAGACATTCGCAGGTAAAATTATTTTAATACAAGTATTATATTCTCCCTCTAAAGGATTTGAGACCTGAATTGATCCATTATATGAAGAAATAATTTTCTGCACAATATATAAACCAAGACCGGTGCCAGAATTATCTTTAACATCTAAATTTTCTGAATTAATAGGATTAGAAGTTGTATAAAAAGGCAAAAAAATCTTTTCCTTTATGTCATCCGAAATACCATCTCCATTGTCAGAAAATTCAAAATGAATTTGGGAATTAATTTCCTCAACCTTAAGCAATATTTTACCACTGCTAATACTTTTATTTCTTCTTATAGCTTTCTTTGAATTTGTATAGAGGTTGAATAAAATTGAAAGCCATTCTGACGGATGCATTGGACAAGTAAAAAGATATTGATTTACGAATTTTTTAGCGATTTTGATATTAGCTTTGTTACTATTATTTTCAATCTGCCTAAAAAACGAATTGACGGTTATCTTTAAATTTATTGGCGAAATTTCCCTTTTAGTATTTTGCGATACAGAAGCTCTAAAATAAGCTGTGTAAGACTGGTATGCTAAAAAAGCTTCCTCTAATTCGTCTACTTTACCTAAAAGTAGGCTATCAATTATTTTTTTCTTTAAAAATTTTATTCGGCTTTTAAATACTGTGTCAAATTGCTCAATTTCGTGAACAAATTCACCTATCACTAAGCCTATTCCCGCAAGAACCCTTAACATTCCGTTTTCCTTGATTTTTTCCTCAAACTCTATCTTTGTGGCGTCAATTTGTTTTGGTAACTCTCTTAAGAAAGACTCTAGATATTCATCTTTATCAGGGTCATCTAATCTAATTTTCTGCTGCAGTTCAATGATCGATTTTTTTATGTCATCGAAATGTTCTCTTTTATATTCAAGCATCTCTAAATCTTCATTTAATCGACGCTCTCTATTCTTCTTAGTTTCTATAAACTTATCCGCACTAGCTATGCGAAGCATCGAAACTTGTAATGTTTTATAGACAAATTCCTGTAATTCTTTAAAAGTGTAATCTTCAATTAGACCTTCCCTACTAGCTGTTTCTTCAAAATTGGATTTATCATCTTCACTATTAATTATTTCTATAAAACCAAATAAATTTTGATTACCAAATGGGATATTAATACCTGATTCTGCCCTGAGCTTATTTAATTTTCTGTCAATATTTAACCAATCATTTCCTATTTCTCCATAAGGATATACTCGAAAACCATTTCTATATAACTTCACGCCACTAGATTCATCTGCAATTTTTTGGATACTCTTAAGTTCCAGACTAGTGAAGTCATTATCTAAATCATAATACTCTGGTCTATTATAAATAAAATAATACGCTTTGAAATGAATATTATTTAATTTGGAGAATTTTTCAACTAAGTCCTTGTCTTTACCAGAAGAAATTGGAATTTTTTTATCATCTAATTCAAATTTTTCGCTCCTAATAGAACAAAAACCACACATATCCTTGTCTACCCAACCCTCTATAGTAGCTATTGCTTTGTTGAATAAGATTTTTTCTGGAGCCATAACTTCAGTAACCTCACCATTCTCATTAGTTTTCCTAAAACAATAGACTGTAAATGAATTATCGCCACTTTTTTTAGTAGCTATGTTTAAGTTATTAGATCTATCTGATAAAAAGTCTGGCTGCAATAAATTTGAAATATATCTATAAACCCTTCTTATTTCGACATTTTCCCAAGCTTCTCTTAAATTTTCAATTGTTATTCTAGTACCGCTTTGATATTCTAAATCAGATGTTATATAAGAAACTTCATTTTTAATTTTACTAAGCTCTGTATCTATTAGATAAGAATCCCATTTAATAACTAATTTCAGAGCCATAGGCATCTTTTCGTTCTTAGTTATTATTGTTAACTTAGAGCCAAGACGTTGAGTAGAAAATCTACCTATTCCTTTTTTTCCCGCCTTTTTTCTTTTAAACCTTTTTACTTAAATGTATTTTGAACTTAATATCTATTAAACAAATGAAACAAAAAGCTTATCCATTTTTATTTTATCATTACTTCACTTGAGCTTGGGTTCTACTGTGGTTGATTTTTCCTCATAAAGCGAAAAATATATTAAAAATGTTACACAATTTTTCTAGAATTTCTATAACTTTTGGATGCAATAAAACGGTGACTTTCTTACTGGTCTTTTGCTGAATTAATTCGATGAATTTCATATTCCCTTTACTTACAAAGTCCTTTTTAGTTAATCTAAGCAAATCATTTACTCTTTGACCAAAATAGCATCCAATTAATAACCAATCTTTTGTAGAATCAAATTTTTCATCTTCAAATCTAGTTTCTGTAATTAATTCTAATTCATCAAAACAATAGAAATTTTATTAAAGTTAAATGTAATCAAACAGATTAAAATATGTGTTTTTTAATTACTAGCAATAATTTCATTAAAAAATGACTTCTTATTTTAGAACCAATAAGATTATTGAAAGCCTTAGATGTAAACAATAATTATGTCTAAATTAAGTAAAAAGGGGTTTTTAGAAAAACACAGTTCGTTTCCAAATTTTCATAAGAAATTACTGAAACAAGGAGGTGTAAAATGGAGGCTTCTAATAGAACACTCACAAGATTATTATGCAGTAGATAGCGGATCAGTTCCTGGGATGATTTATTATAAAGATACAGTATCTTTTGCAAAAAAGTATCATTTATCGATATTACAAATTCTAGATGAATTTGAATGTGCCTGTGGTAAATTGGCTAATAAACCAAGTCCACAGGATGAAACACAATATTATAATTGGCTTTCTTGGTTTTCCTGGGAATCTCTTATGAGTGAAGTGATTTCTTTTGTAGAAAATAGTAATTAAAAAAAGATGCAACGTTTGTTGCATCTTTTTTTAATTAGTTTCGTTAAATTTCTAAAACTACATATACTTGCAAGAACTCTAAATTCTGTTCTTATTAGTATTTAATTATAACTATTGGTAATCGTTGTAAAGTTGGTAAACCTCAACAATAGAAAATACTAAAATCATTAATTTATTGGTAAATATTTTTTTTAAAGCAACCTACTCTGAAACCCTTTATTGATAAGGGTTCACAAGAGATTAAAACGCAAAAAACAACACAAAATAAGTGATTTTAGAGAGGGGTGGGTAAGGGAATCTTGAAGTGTTTTTAAATTATAACTAATTGATTATAAGATATTTAACTTATATGCATTTTTAATGTTTACTACTTTTTAAAAAACTACTTATTTATTTATTTTAATTTCTCACTTTGCCAAATCTTTGCAAGTTGCACTCCATATTCAATTGGTTTTTTACCTATGTAACTTAGAAACATTTTTTCTGTTCCATGAGCAGTGATGTTCATTAGTAGAGGTGTCGGATATTTTTCCGCAGCATAAAAATTTGTTGCAAATGATCTTCTACAAATATGTGATGATACCAACTTATATTTTGGAAATTCTCCTACTTCAGTTCTTCCTGATTTTTTATTTCTTAGTTTACCTTTGGTTAATTTTGTTAGCCCTGCAATTTCACAAACTTCTTTTATATACTTATTAAATAATGCTGAATTACTTCCTTCATTAAAACTAAACACTTTTGGAAATGCTCCTTTATTTGTATTTAGTATTTCTTTTACTTTTGGATGAACTGGTATTTGAACTAATTTTCCTGTTTTCTTTTGATGTAAAACTATAAATTCAAAACTTTGAATTGTGTCTATCATCTCAATATTCATTCGTAATAAATCTGATACTCTTTGCCCCGTATAACATCCAATAACTAACCAGTCCCTAGCACCTTTTAAATTAATATCATTTAGTTTTGCTTTTTGAATCTGCTTGATTTCCTCAAAAGAAAGTGTGATTTTGTAAGTTTCTGCTGAGAAGCCTTTAAAGTGAATCAGCTTTGGACTTACCTCCACCCCATTCTTCTGAGCGTCAAAACAAATTGTTTTTACTTCTTTTAAATATTTACCTATTGTTCCTTCTGATAGTTTTTCTTCAGTATCCAAAAACTCGATAAATTTTTCTCTAAAATTTAAATCAACATCTTTAACTTTTAGCTTTTTATTGATAGATTTTTGAAACTTAATTAATTTATTTTGAATTGTAATCCTTTTCTTTATGGTAGCTTCTGATACCCCCCTTTTTCCTGTTGATGAAGTACTATTTTTTAAACGATCTATAAATTTTTGGGTATAGGGAATTAAATAATCCGTTTCAGTTTCTTCAACTTCTCCAAAATGCTCTCCAATAGTTTTTGCTAACCACGAAGAAGTAATTTCTATTCCTTCAGATTTTGAAATATTTAAATTCTTTAAAACAAAAATTTCTAGATTTTTTAAGTCTACTTTCAAGTTTTTGTTTGAAGGATTATTTGCTTTTGGAAATCCAGAAGTTGAACTCCAATCTTTGGCATTAATAGTGTATCCAGTTTTTCTTTTAAAAGATTCTGATTTATTTAAAGATAATCTCAAGTATATTTGAGAGCTTTCTGATTTAGATTGTAAAATAAATTTTATCGTTGCCATTTTTAATTTTTATGCAAAGATAGATTTAGTCAGCATTTAGTCAGCAATTTCTTTATCTTATTTTATCCCATTTTACTAAACTAACTTATTTTTTATCCATATAGCTGTTATTCAGTACATTATGACTTTACAGAAAACAAATAGAATGAAATATAATAAAGTATTATAGTCTCGGCGTCTCCACATTCTTAAAATAATGTTAAAGTGAAAAAGATCTGTAAGAGATTATAATATATGTCGTCTTACTTTATGATAAGATCCTCTTATCATTCTTTTTCATAGCAATTTTTCCCACTCATTTATGAGTGGGTTTTTTGTTTTATCTTGCTTCTTCTAATACTCCTTTTTTGAAAAGAATTGTTGTTTCTGTCTCAAATGATTTAGTAACCGACCAACGTGTCGCTAAAATCTGTCGTACTCTTCACGAATTGGATTATGAAATCTTATTAATTGGTAGAAAAAACTATTCTCCTTTTGTAGTGAATAGAGATTATAAAACTAAAAGAATGAGAATGCTTTTCAACAAAGGTTTCTTATTCTATGCCGAACTCAACATTAGATTGTTCTTTTTGCTTTTTTTTACAAAAAAGGATATTCTATTTTCTAATGATTTGGATACCTTACTACCCAACTACTTAGTTTCTAAAATTCAAGGAAAAGAATTGATTTTTGATAGCCATGAGTTGTTTTCAGAAATTCCAGAACTTACCAATAGAAAATTCGTAAAAAGTGTTTGGCATCGACTCGAAAAATGGATGCTTCCAAAACTTAAAAAAGTAATTACCGTTAGCGATTCTATAAAAAAGCATTATCAGGATTTATACAAAATTCAAGTAACCGTGGTAAGAAATTTACCAGATTTACAAGAAATAAATCAGAATCCATTTCCCTTTTCCATAAAAGGAAAAACAGTAATCGTCTATCAAGGAGCTATTAATGTTGGAAGAGGATTGGAATTAATGATAGGCACAATGAAGCTTCTCGAAAATCATTTATTAGTTATTATTGGAACTGGGGATATTATTGATGTTTTAGAAGCTAAAGTTCTTAACGAAAAGCTTGAAAATTCAGTGAAATTTATGGGAAAAATACTTCCCGAAGATTTAAAACGTCTTACTTCTAATGCTGACATAGGTATTAGTCTTGAGGAAGATTTAGGATTGAATTATAGGTATGCTTTACCCAATAAAGTCTTTGACTATATTCATGCAGAAATACCTGTAATTGCATCGGATTTACCAGAAATGAAAAAACTTATTCAAAAGTACCAAGTTGGTGAGATCATCAAAGAACGAACTTCAGAGGAGTTAGCAAAACTAATTGAGGAAGTAGCACAAAAAGATTACACAAAAGCATTATCTGTTGCCAAACAAGAACTCAACTGGTCTCGTGAAAAAGTTAAACTAATCAAACTACTTCAATCTTAAAATACTACTTTTTGTATTGATGCTTATTTTCTCGAATTCCTTTTTTTATTACTTTTCTCAAAGAATTCCTCAAAAAACTATCGCATTGCAATACAATGTTTTTTAGTTTTTCAGAAGGTCTACCTCTGAAGGTAGTTACATGAAAAGAATCTGTTTTTTTTAAAGGTGATTTTGAAAAATAATAATTAGACACACAACATCTAATCCTATCTGAACGCACTTTACTTACCGAGTGCCATGACTTATCGTGAGTAGCCATAACAACCAACCTGTTAAACTTACTTTCTATAGTGATGGGTTCATTTTTCACTCCTTCAGGCCATAATTCTAAATTCCCTCCGTTTTCTAATTTCCAATCTGGTGTAACATAATAGAGAAGGTTTAACACTCTCCAACGATTAATGTCTTTATCATGAGAATTATCTAAGTGAGGGTTTAAAAAATTGTCTTGTCTCATCAAAGAAATTCCTCCAGCATATAAATTCTCATCAGGTTCTAGATGTTCAATATCACAAAGTTTAGCAATTTTGTCTACAACAGTTTTTTCTTGAAACGCATAAATTACTTCCTCAAGAAGAGTATTAAATTCATTCATTTGATACCCCACATGTTTATGCTCACGTAATGTGTGTTTCTTTACAGTATTATCTAAATTAGGAAATGAATCAAATATCTGATGAACAAGTTCTATGGGTAACACATTATCAAGAATAAAATACCCAATCTCATCTTTAGTTTTGCTAAATTGATCTTTAAGGTCTTGTTTGTTTTCTTCCAGAGTGTTTAGAAGCAACTGCGATATATCATGTCTTTTTATGTACAATCCTATAAATTTTACTCTTCGATAAAAGTATTCATTTTTTAAATTCTATTTTTGTCTTAAATGAAAAAAACGCTACACCTGATTTCTTTTGACATCCCCTATCCTCCAAAATATGGTGGCGTTATTGATGTTTTCTATAAAATAAAAGCCTTAAAAGCTTTAGATATAGATGTTATTTTACATTGTTTTCAGTATGGAAAACCTGAGCAAACCAAATTGAATAAGTTTTGCAGCAAAGTGTATTATTACAAAAGAAATTCTTTTGTTAGCAGTATGCTTTCTAATGGTTACCCTTTTATTGTAAAAAGTAGAGGGAATGATGAATTAATTTACAATTTAAAACAAGACCACAACCCAATTCTTTTTGATGGATTGCATACTACTTACATTTTAAACCTTCACAATTTTAGCGACCGAAAACTCTTTTTAAGAGCTCATAATGTAGAACATCAATTTTACAAAGGGTTAGCAAAAAGTGAATCTAATATCTTTAAACGCAATTTTTTTAAGCAAGAATCAAAAAAACTTAAGAAGTACGAAGCCATCTTACATCAAATGGATGCCATTTTTTCCATATCACCTTTAGAACAGGAATACTTTTTTAAAAAATATGGCGATAAGTGTTATTATATTCCTGCATTTCATGATGCTCAAGTTCACACTAGATATAACTCAAAAGGAAAATTTGTTTTGTATCATGGAAATATTGTAGTCTCTGAAAATGTGAAAGCAGCGCTTTTTTTAATTGATGTTTATAAAGACTCAGAATACCAATTGGTTATTGCCAGCAGTTATTTTAATGACGAAGTAACTAAAGAAATCTTGAAATATGATAATATTGTTTTTCATAGCTTAGAAAAAGAAGTCGATTTAAACCGCCTCTTTGAAAATGCTCATATCAATGTACTTCCTACATTTCAAAATACAGGTATAAAATTAAAGCTACTAAACACTTTATATCAAGGGAAATTTGTGATTGCTAATGATTTTATGATAGACCAAACTGGCTTAGAATCGCTTTGTGAAAAGGCTAATACCAAGGCTGAGTTTCTTCAAAAAACAAAAGAACTTTTTCAACAAGAATTTACCAAAGATATGCTTGTTAAACGAGAAAATATTCTTAACAATTTTAATCCAAAAACTGGAGCTCAAAAAATAATTGATGTTATTTTTTAACTGGCAGTTTCAATAGCCATTTCAAACAATTCTCCTCCTTCACACTTTATAGTTTTTTGCTTGAATTTCACAATAAGAGCGTAATCATGAGTAGCCATTAAAATACTTTTACCACTTTGATGGATTTGATTTAGAAGCTCCATCACTTCAAGCGAAGTCTTAGGGTCTAGATTCCCAGTAGGTTCATCGGCTAAAATTAAATCTGGGTCATTTAACAAAGCTCTAGCTATAGCTACTCGCTGTTGCTCTCCTCCAGACAGCTCAAATGGTTTTTTGTAGTATTGAGTTTTCATTCCTACATTTTCTAGAACCTCTTCTATCTTTTGCTTGATCTCTTCTTTATCTTTCCAACCTGTTGCTTTTAAAACAAATGATAAATTATCAAAAACTGTTCTATCATTTAATAGTTTGAAATCCTGAAATACAATTCCAATTTTTCTTCGTAAAAAAGGAATCTCTTTTTCTTTAAGTTTTTTCAAATCAAACCCCACAATAGATCCAATTCCTCTTTGCAATTTCAGGTCTCCGTATAATGTTTTCATCAAACTACTTTTTCCACTTCCGGTTTTTCCTATAAGGTAATACCATTCTCCTTTCTTAACATTCAAATTCACCTTCGATAGCACTAAATTATCTCTTTGATAAATGTCTGCGTTCTCTAGATGTAAAATCGAATCTTCCATGAAATTGTTATTTCTACAAACCTACACATTTTTCTTGATAAGATTACCTTAGATTTCCCCACTGAAATCAAGGAAAGAATAAAATCTATTGTTATTTTTGAAATAGGGTTTGAACATTTTTTTCGTTGAGAAATCCAACAAAATATCAAATCGTGCGTTATCTTTTGTAAATAGCAAAAAACTCTCTAATGAAAAATCGCTTTTTTTATCACAAACTAACCATCCTGTTTTTTACTATTCTTTCTGTAAATATTTTTGCACAGCAATCTGAAATTGATGTAAATCTTTTAGCTGATTACAATCATGCATTAAAGCTTTTTAATAGCAAAGCATATGCTGCTGCGCAAAAGACATTTGTAGAAGTATCTGAAAACTCAGAAGATAGAATGCGTTTAAAAGCAGATGCAGATTATTATGATGCTATGTGTGCCATTCGTCTTAATCAAACTGATGCAGATAAAAAAGTGTTGACTTTTGTTGATAATCATCCTAATAGCAACAAAAAAGACAAAGCTTACTTTAATGTTGGCAACTATTATTTTGCTAACAAAAGAGCTGCTTATGCATTAAAATGGTATTCTAAAGTAAACAATGATGCACTTTCCGAAGCCAATAAAAAAGAATTAGATTTTAAAATGGGATATGCTTTTCTTTCTACAAGAAACTTATCTCTGGCGAGAAACAGATTTGCAAAACTTGTTAATGACCCAAAATATGGTAATGATTCTCGATACTATTTCGGTTATATTGCCTACAAACAAGAAGATTATGATATTGCAGAAAAAACTTTACAAGAAATAGCTGATGAACAAGCTTATAAAAGTGAAGTAACATACTACTTATTAGATATTAGCTTTAAGGCTGGACGTTTTGAAAAATGTATTCAGGTAGGAAAACAGTTATTAGAAAAAGCTAAACCAAAAGATCAGTCTGAAATTTCTAAGATTGTTGGAGAAAGTTACTTCAATTTAAAACAATACGAAGAGGCTATTCCATATTTAAGAGCCTATCGTGGAAAAAAAGGAAAATGGAATAATACTGATTATTATCAATTGGGATATGCTTACTTTAAACAGAATGATTTTGAAAATGCCGTAAGCAATTTCAATAAAATTATTGACGAAAAAAATAATGTTTCACAAAAAGCATATTACAACTTAGGTGAGTGTTACTTATACCTAGAAAAGAAATCCGAAGCACTAAATGCTTTTAAAAGTGCTAGTGAAATGAATTTCGATTTGAAAGTAAAAGAAGATGCAGCGCTAAACTATGCGAAACTGAGTTATGAAGAAGGGAATCCATATAAGAGTGTTGCAGAAGTGTTGCAAGATTTCTTAAGAACCTATCCTAAAAATCCTAGTTATAATGAAATTAATGGATTAGTTGTTACTTCTTATTTATACCAACAAGATTATCAAGGAGCTTTAGATTATTTAGCGAAAAATAAGAGCAAACAAAATGAAGAACTAACCTATGAGGTTTCTTATTACAGAGGTATTCAACTTTTCAATGAAAACAAAGTACAAGAATCACTACCCTATTTATTACAAGGAATTAAATCTATTGATAGTAATATTAAAGCAAAATCTCAATACTGGAATGCTGAAGCAAATTATCGCCTTGGAAATTTCCAAGAAGCTTTAGATAGGTTTGTTGATTTTAGAGCAAATCCAACTGCAAAAGAAACAGAAGAATACGCTCAAATAGACTATAACATTGGATATAGCTATTTCAAATTAAAAGATTACTCTAATGCAGTAAAATCATTTCAAGTTTTTATTCAAACTCAGAATGAAGACTTAAGCATGAATGATGATGCAATTATCAGAGCTGGTGATTGTTATTTTGCTACAAAAGATTATAAAAATGCTATTAACTCATACCGTGTTGTTGTAGATCAAGTCGGAACTGGAGCTGACTATGCCCAATATCAAATGGGAATGAGTTACGGTTTTTTAGATGACAATACTTCAAAAGTTAATGAACTTGAAACCCTACTAACCAACTTTGAGCTTTCTAACTTTAGAGACGATGCTCTATTTCAATTGGGAAGCACTTATTCTGCGCTAAAGGACAATGAAAAATCACACGGAGCTTATAAAAGATTGTTTCAAAATCACCCGAGAAGCTCATACAACCCAAGAGCATTGTTAAGAGATGGCCTATTGTATTACAACGATAATGAGAATGAAAAAGCACTGAACAATTACAAAGATATTGTAGCCAAATTTCCCAATTCTCCTGAAGCTAAAGAAGCCGTTTCCAATGCAAGAAATGTATATGTAGATATTGGAAAAGTTGATGAGTATGCTACTTGGATAAAAGACATTGACTTTGTAAATGTTCCCAATGCTGAATTGGATAACGACACCTATGAATCTGCAGAAACTAAGTTTGAAGAAAACGATGTTCCTGAAGCGATTAATAGATTTCAAAAATATATTCAAGCTTTCCCAAATGGAATCAATGCTTTAAAAGCGAATTTCTATTTGGCGCAATTGCTTACAAAGTCTAATCAACAAGAAGATGCCATTACTCATTATCAATTTGTGGTGAATCAACCTCAAAGCGAATTTAGCGAAGAAGCCATCAACAAGTTATCTCAGATTTTATTAGAAAAAGAAGATTGGGCGAATGCTATTCCGCTCTTAGAAAGGTTAGAACAAGAAGCCAATTTTCCACAAAACATCTTGTATGCACAAAGCAACTTAATGAAAGGTTACTATCAGTCTGGAACTTATGAAAAGGCTGTTACCTATGCAGAGAAAATTCTTTTACAGGATAAGTTAGAAGCTACAGTTGAATACGATGCTAAAATTATTATTGCTCGTTCAGCTTTTCAAACAGAAGATTATCCTAAGGCTGAAGAATTTTATCGTGAAGTTGAAAGAAATGCAAGAGGTGAATTAAAAGCTGAAGCTCTCTATTATAGTGCTTACTTTAAAAATGAGAATAAAAAATATGCAGAATCTAACAAGGTAATTCAGACCATAACCTCAGATTATTCTGCCTATAAATATTGGGGAGCCAAAAGTTTTATCATCATGGCAAAAAACTATTATGCTTTGGAAAACAATGACCCCTATCAAGCCACTTATATTTTAGAAAATATTATCAAGAATTTTACGCAATTCGATGATGTCATCAATGATGCAAAAAACGAATTGAAAAAAATCAAACTCAACGAAGCCAAGACCAATAATTCGGTAACAACTCCCAAAAACTAGAATTGATGAAAAAGAATGTTATACTAGTATTCGTATTTGTTTTTGCTTCTGTACAAGTTTTTTCTCAAAAGAAGCCAAAAAAGAAAAAAGACACACTTTCGCCTACAGTAGTTACGGTAATTACATCCTATACTCCTACCATATCAGACGCTTTTAAAATCAAAAAGAGTCCGCGTATTGTATTGAGTAAAAACTCGCAAAAGCAAAAATTAACATACAAGATTTTTTCTGCTCCTGTAGCCTCTACTTTTGTTCCTAAAAGTGGAGTTGTAAAAGGAATTGATGTTGGAAAAAAAGAGCGTTTATTTGAAAATTATATCGCAGCTGGTTTCGGTAACTATACCACACCTTTCGTAGAAGCTTTTTTACATCAGAACAGTAAATTTGATAATGATTATGGTATTTATTTAAAATACATTTCATCAGAAGATGGTGTAGAAAACACACCTTTAGACAATGGATACACCAATTTAAAAGTTGGAGCCTATTATTTACAAGAAGAACGTTATTTTACCTGGAAAATAGGAGGAAATGTAGAACGCAACAAATACAATTGGTACGGGTTACCTTCTATTAGTTTTGATGCTCAATCTATTGCTGCTATTCAAGAAGAACAAACCTATGGTTTGTATGAATTAGAAGGTGAAATTGCTTTTGAAGATTCTTATTTTGATGATATCAAAGCATCCATAAGTATGTTTGATGACAACTTTGGAAGCAAAGAGATACGATTTACCTTACAACCTAATTTTAAGCTTCCCTTAGACAGAATTAATAGACGATGGAAAGATTTGGACTTAAAAACTTCCATCGATTATTTAAAAGGCGAGTTTGAACAAAATTACAGAGATGCAACCAATGTAACTTATAGTTTTTTAAATGTTGGATTGAATCCAACTTACAGATTAGATTGGAAAGACCTCAATGTAAAATTAGGAACCAAAGTTTACCTATCTTTTGATATAGAAAATAGTTTAACCGATTTCTTAGCTTATCCTGATATTCAATTAACATATCCTTTAGTTTCTAACTTAGCAAATATCTATGTTGGTGCTGGTGGTGATTTGCATATGAATTCGTTTCAAAGTTTAAGTGAAGAAAATCCATTTGTTTCTCCTACTCTATTTCTAACGCAAACCAATGAGCAATACAGTGTATTTGGTGGAATTAACGGGAAATTTTCATCAGATGTAAGCTTTAATATTAGAGCAAGCTATAAAAGTGATGAAGATAGAGCCTTATACGCTAGAAACAACTCGAAATCCAATGGTGTTTTTGATGCATTCAATCCTTTATTAGGGTTTGAGTATGGAAACTCTTTCAGTGTTTATTATGACGACATTAAAACCCTGTCTATTTTCGGAGAGTTGGAAATAGATGTTACCAAAAGATTGGTGATTGGAGGAAATGCTCAGTTCAATTCTTACACAACTACCAATCAGATTGAAGCTTGGAACTTACCAACGATGGAAGGAGCTGTTTTTGGAAAATATAAAAATGATAAATGGTATGCATCAGCAAATGTTTTCTTTGTTGGAGAGCGTAAAGATCTTCTCTACACAGGAACTTTCCCTTCTACCTTTGCAGGAGTTCAAACTTTAGATGCTTATGTAGACGTAAATTTAAATGGGGGGTATCATTTTAATGATTTTGTTTCCGCTTTTATCAAGCTAAACAATGTGTTAGGTTCAGATTACGAAAGATATGCTAACTTTAACGTGCAAGGATTTCAAGTACTAGCTGGCTTTACTTATAAGTTTGATTTTTGAGAGAAATCTCTAGAAAACTATAAAAAATTGAGAAGAAGAAAATTTATTAAAAAAAGCGCTCTGGGCTTGCTAGGCGCTGGATTATTTACTAGTCTTTATTCATGGCAGATAGAACCTTTTTGGCTTGAATTTGTAAAAATTAAAATGCCTATAAAAAACCTCCCAAAATCTTTAGAGGGAAAAGTTTTAATGCAAATCAGTGATGTACATGTAGGAAATCGATTTGACTGGAATTATTTAATAGAATCGTTTAAAAAAGCTCAAAAATTAAATCCTGATTTTGTTGTTTATACTGGTGATTTTGTGAGTTACGAAAATGATGAACAAATCCGCCAATTAGAAACTGTTTTTAAAAATGCTGTTAAAGGATCATTGGCAACTGTTGGTGTACTTGGAAATCATGACTACGGCCATAATTGGTCGCAAGCTGATGTTGCAAATACAATTATAAAAACATTAAATGATTCAGGAATTAAAACTCTTAGAAATGAACAAGAAGATTTTCAAGGTTTAAATATTATAGGAATTGACGACTTTTGGGGTATAAATTTCAAACCAGAAAAAGTTATGAATCGCTTAGACCCAACAAAAGCAAATCTGGTTTTATGTCATAATCCTGATGTTTGTGATCTTGATATATGGAATGGTTACAAAGGTTGGATACTGTCTGGTCATACTCATGGTGGTCAAGTAAAACCTCCCTTTTTGCCACCTCCGGTTTTACCTGTTAAAAATAAAAACTATACTGCTGGTAAAATTCCTTTAGAAGACGGAAGAACTCTTTATATAAATAGAGCATTAGGTCATCTTTGGCAAGTGCGTTTCAATGTGAGACCAGAGATTACATTATTTGAGCTCTCCTCTATAAATTAAATGTATCTTGAGGAAAATAGCTCTTATTGTAATATTTATCTTGCTAACCCTTTCAACCCAAATCGGAGGGGTAGTTTACCTTATCTCTATTTTTGTAGTCAAAAAAAATAAGAAACAATATCGCCTTAAAAGATTTCTTGTGTTTACTGTTATTTATCTTTTCGCCACTTATTTAATAGTTCCTTACACAGCTCCTATTTTCGGAAGGGTTAAAATTAAAAACGCCTCAACAATTCAATCACATAATTTCTTAACAAAACTTATGAATAGAAATTATGTATCGCCAGAGCTCGAAGATGTTATTGTAGAAATTTCTGAGGAAATTAGTGTGAAATACCCAGAAATACAACTTATTTATTTAGATGCTAACTTTCCTTTTTTTGATGGATTTCCACTTCTTCCTCACCTTAGTCATAATGATGGTAAAAAAATAGATATTGCATTTATCTATAATGGCGAAAATGGAAGCCCAACAAATGACAAACCTTCAAATAGTGGTTACGGTGTTTTTGAAGAGCCTAAAGAGAATGAATTTAACCAAACTGAAAATTGTAAAGAAAAAGGAGCTTGGCAGTACGATTACCCAAAATATTTAACCTTCGGCACCAATAGTAACCTAACATTTAATCAAACAGCAACAAAAAAACTTATTGAGTTGTTTGTCCAAAACAAAAATGTCAAAAAAATATTCATTGAGCCTCATCTTAAACAAAGAATGAATCTGACCTCATCAAAAATACGCTTCCAAGGTTGTAAAGCTGTTAGACATGATGATCACTTGCATGTTCAGGTGAATTAACAATCCAACAAGCTTCACAATTCTGTTAATTCTCAAGGAAGCAGAAATCAACATAAAAAGTTCTCCGAAACTTTCCGTAAATTTAGCTCTCAAAAATTTACACAACCCATGAAAAAACTTATGTTTTTAGCAATAACAAGCCTTGTTATTGCTTGCCAACCAAAAGAAACATCACCAAACAATTCTGCTGCTTTATCCGCAGAAGAAAAAATAGATTCTACACATATTAAACAATTCTTCAACACTGCCTTAACACAAGGCCAGTCCTACGAGTGGCTTCGAGATTTAACTCAAAATGTTGGAGGAAGATTATCAGGATCTCCTGAAGCAGCTAAAGCCGTAGCTTGGGGCGAAAAGGTAATGAAGGAAGTAGGTTTAGACTCTGTTTGGTTACAACCTGTAATGGTCCCTCACTGGGTTCGTGGTGAGAAAGAAGAAGCTCATTATACTGTAAACGGAAAGAAGAAAGATGTCCCTATTTGTGCTTTAGGTTTCTCTATAGCCACTCCTAAAAATGGAGTAACTGCTGAAGTTATTGAAGTGAAAAGTTTGGAAGAAGCAGAAAAGTTAGGAGACAAAATGAAAGGAAAAATTGTCTTCTTTAATGGTCCGTTTGACAATACATTAATCAACACATTCAGAGCTTACGGAGGTTGTGTGGGGCAACGTGTTTTTGGAGCAGCAGTTTGTGGAAAATACGGAGCAAAAGGTGTTATTGTTAGATCAATGACAAATAGTATAGATGATTATCCACACACAGGAACCATGAGCTACAGAGATATTCCTAAAGAACAATATATTCCTACTGCTGCAATTAGCTCAAGAGCAGCCGAAAATTTAAGCGCTGATTTAAAAACAAATCCTAATCTAAAATTCTACTTCAAACAAAGCTGTGAGACTTTACCCGATGCGCCTTCTTTTAATGTAGTTGGTGAAATTAGAGGATCTGAAACTCCTGAAAATATTATTGTGGTAGGTGGTCACTTAGATTCTTGGGATTTAGGCGAAGGCGCTCACGATGATGGAACAGGCGTTGTACAATCATTGGAAGTAGCGTATTTATTCAAGAAGAATGGAATCCGTCCTAAAAATACCTTGCGTGTTGTCTTTTTTATGAATGAAGAAAATGGAACTCGTGGAGCGAATGAATATGCTCGTTTGGCTAAAGTAAATAAGGAAAATCATATTGGCGGTTTAGAATCTGACGCCGGAGGTCATACTCCTAGAGGGTTCTCTATCGATGCAAATAACAAAAACACCAAACTCTTACAAAGTTGGAAAAAACTGCTAGCGCCTTATGGATTGCATGATATTGATAAAGGAGGAAGTGGTGCAGACATTTCTCCTTTAAAAGGTGAAACGGTTACCTTGGTTGGATACAGACCGGATAGTCAACGTTATTTTGATTACCATCATACATCAAGAGATACATTTGATAAAGTAAACAAGCGAGAACTAGAGCTAGGAAGTGCTTCTATGAGTAGTATTATTTATTTGATGGATAAATATTTGTACAACAATACGCCTATAAAACCTTAAAACAATGAAAAAACTTATTTACATTTTTGGGCTTGTATTATTAGCTTCTTGCTCTCAAAAGAAAGTAGATTTAATTGTTACAAATGCTAATATCTATACAGTAGATGATTCATTTAGCAAGGCAGAAGCTTTTGCTATAAAAGATGGGAAATTTGTAGCTGTTGGTAGCACTGATGAAATCACAAAAAAGTTTACTTCTACAAACACTGTTGATGCTGAAGGACAAACTTTAGTTCCAGGTTTGATTGATGCACATTGTCATTTTTTCCGTTACGGATTGCAATTGCAAAAAGTGAGTTTAGAAGGAACAAAAAGCTACGATGAAGTCTTGCAAAAGATCTCAGATTTTATTGATGAGAAAAAGGTAGATTATGTAACGGGTCGCGGTTGGGACCAAAACGATTGGGAAGTTAAAGAATTTCCTACCAAAGAAAAATTAGATAAATTGTTCCCAAGAATACCTGTAGCAGTAAGACGTGTTGATGGACATGCATTGTTAGTGAATGAAGCTGCCTTAAATTATTCTGGATTGTCTGAAACCAACTTCCCTAAAGATGTGACTGGTGGCGAATTTATTACCAAAAACGGAAAACTAACTGGTGTGTTGATTGACAGAGCGATGAATTACATCAAAATGCCAAACACTTCTACCAAGGAAGCTATTTCTGGATTGATGGATGCTCAGAAAATTAATTTCAGTTATGGATTAACTACTGTTGATGATGCAGGGTTGGCTAGAAAAGAAATCGAATTGATGGACAGCTTGCAAAAAACAGGTGATTTAAAAATGCGTGTGTATGCTATGGTTTCTGCATCACAAGAAAACTTAGACTACTACACCAAAAAAGGAATTTATAAAACGGATCGTATGAATGTGCGATCATTCAAAGTATATGGAGACGGAGCTTTAGGTTCTCGTGGAGCTGCGATGAAACAATCGTATAGCGATAGAGCGAATCATTTTGGCGCCTTAATTTTTTCTCCAGAGAGATATCAGGAGATTGCCAAACAAATTGCTGCTTCCGATTATCAAATGAATACGCATGCCATTGGAGATTCTGCTAATTATTGGGTTTTAAAAGTGTATAAAGATGCATTAGGAGATGCCAAAGACAGACGTTGGAGGAATGAGCATTCTCAGATTGTAGACATAAACGATTTTGAGCTGTTTAAAAATGTCATTCCGTCTATTCAACCCACTCATGCAACTAGTGACATGTATTGGGCTGGAGATCGTGTTGGTGCAGATAGAATTAAAGGTGGATATGCGTACAAGAAATTATTAGACACCTATGGTAAAGTAGCTTTAGGAACTGATTATCCTGTAGAACAAGTCAATCCTTTTTTAACATTTTATGCTGCTGTTGTAAGAAAAGACATCACAGGGTATCCAAAGGATGGTTATCAAATGGAAAATGCATTATCAAGAGAAGAAACTTTGAGAGGCATGACCATCTGGGCTGCTTACTCGAATTTCGAGGAAAATGAAAAAGGGAGTATAGAAGTTGGAAAATTTGCTGATTTTGTGATTCTTGATCAAAACATCATGGAAGTAGACGAAAACAAACTTTTCAATACCAAAGCTGTAGCTACCTATTTGAATGGAGAGAAGGTTTATTAAAATATATTCTAAAATGAAAAAAATACTCTTAATTACTTTTTTGATCTTTTTTAGTCTTAATTCAAATGCTCAAAACTTTAAAACTTTATTCAACAAAGTTGAAAAATTTAAAACCCAAGAAGAATTTGACAGTGTAGATAAAGACATTTTGGAAGCTATAAATTATCTACTCACACACAAATACAAAGAAAAAACAGAAAATTATTTTTATGCTTTAAAAAGTATGATTGATTGGATGGATGGAACATCTAAATATGCTATTATACTTGGCGGAAAAATATCTGATGACATTGGCACGAATAATTTGATGGTAAATATGTACATGGCAAGCATGGCAAAGTACTTATTGGAAGAAAGATTCAACAAGAATAGATATATAGACGTTCAGAAGCAGAAAGATAAAAAATTTATGGAGAGGGATAATGTTAGAGAGATTCAATTAAACGGTGCTAAAATACTGTTTAATTATATAGAAAATTATGCAGAAACAAAGATCAACAAGAAGCTTAAAAAAGCTGTGAGAGCGTATAAAAAAGATAAACTATATGAATACATGTACAATTAAATATTTTTAATTGATTATCCCTTTAGATATAGTAATCAAAAAAAGCCGAAGTTGAACTTCGGCTTTTTTGTTATCTATATTTCGAATATTATCTTACTTCTTTTAGAAGAACATCTACCGCTTTTTTCAACTGATCGTCCTCTCCTCTTGCACCCCATCCTGGAGCATTTTTTACTAGGTAATCAGGAACTGCAGGTGCATCATTTTCCATATTTTTTCCAGATTTCTTTACATACCACGCTCTAAATGGCATACGAACAAATCCTTTAGTTAATCCGTAACCTCCTGTAGAGATTACAGCACCAAACGTAGGTTGACCTACTAATTTCCCTAATCCTAAGTTCTTATATGCATGTGAGAAGATCTCTGCATTGGAATAACTATTCTCATTACATAAAGCAATGCTAGGTTTTGTATTTACAGACAAAATAGCACGTTCGTTAAATGGATAGTTTCCAGCGAATTTCTTATTCTCTTTTTGTAAGTTTTCTGCCGCTCCTCTTGGAATAGTATAGGCATGTTGATCTACATTTAATACAGCCATCAATCGGTCAGTGGTCCATCCTCCACCATTATAACGTACATCTATTACAATTCCTTTTTTACCATATCCACTTGCTTTGAGTTCACGTTCAAAACGCTCAAAACTTGGAGCATTCATCCCTTGAATATGGATGTATCCTAATTGTCCGTTTGAATATTTGTCTACCAATGCTTTTCTAGAAGCTACCCAAGCTTCGTATTGCAGTGTACGTAAGCTTCCAGAAGTTCTTGCCACAACTTCTTTACCGTTGTCTAAGGCTAGCAACACTTCGTCTCCTCTACTATTCTTTAATAAGCTATAGAAATTTGTATTTGCTCCTACTTTCTGTCCGTTTACAGCAGTAATAACATCTCCAACTCTAAGATTTACTTTCGATTTATTAGCTACAGAATTCTTTAATACATAGTCTATTCTTGCACCTTTGGATGTATTTTTTACTTCTACGCCAAGCAGTCCAATATTATCGCTATTGGTTCTTTCAGAAGTTCCTGCACGATAACCCATATGACTAGCATTCAATTGCCCTAAGAGCAAGTTAAAAATAAAGCTATAATCTTGCTCAGTACTTGCTTTTAATGCTAAAGGTTTGTACTTCTTAATCAACGCCTTCCAATTGTATCCATGGAAATTAGGGTCATAGAATCCCATTGTTAACACACGAGTTCCTTCTTCAAACATTTGCTCATTCATCGCTTTGAAATCTTCTCTATATTTAGCTGAATGTGGTAATGAAGTTACTCTATCTGATTTTGGATTTAATTCTTTCAATCTTCCCGCCGAAGTGAAATAGAACTTTCCATTAATCTCTGCAAAACCTCCAACTCTTGATGTTCCTTTGATTGCTTTCGGGCTTCTTCCATCAATCTTTACTTTGTAAAAACTTCTGCTATTTGTAGCTGGGTCTGTAGCAGAGTAGTAAATGTTTTTACTATCTGGACTAAACACGCCTCCAAACTCATCATCCGGTAAACGAGTAATGCGTACCAATCGATCAAAAATTCTGTCTCTATCAATCGTTACTTTTACTTTCTTTTTCCCTTTTGACTTTCCTTTTTTCGCTTTCTTCTCTGGGTAATAGTCTCCATCTTCTCTATCAGTTCTAGAACGTTCCCAGTCTTCTTTTTTCAGCCAAACCATCCAAACATCAAAATCAATTCCACCTCTGTTTCCACTTCTGTTAGAAGTAAAGGCAATTTTCTTTCCGTCTGGACTCCACACTGGTGAGAAATCACTTCTAGGGTGCATTGAAACATTAAATTTGTCTTTTGGATTGTCTACGGATTGAATAAAAATTTCACTATCAAAATTTAAATCTTCCTGTGAGTATGCTAAATATTTACTATCTGGACTCCAACTTACTCCTTCTGCAGCTGCCCATCCTGATGAAAATGCTTTTGGATTGATAATTTTTCCATCTTTGATGTCTGCCACCATTAAATCTCCGCGGCCAACTCTATAAGCAACTTTCTTATGATCTGGTGAAACCAATAGTTCGTATACATCTTCTTTGCTCTTTGTTAACTTTTTGGTTTCTATCTTTAAGCTTCTTTCTAATCCCACCAAAGTATCTTTTGATGTGGAAATATAGACCTCATTGTGTCCATCTCTATCAGAAATAAAGATGACTTCTTTATCACTTATCCACTGTGGCTCACGATCTCTAAAACTGTGATTACTTACATTATTAGAGCGTCTTTTGTCTTTGTTATTTGCTTTTACAAATATTTCCCCATTGATTTCCATTGCAACTAACTTCCCATTAGGAGATACATCAAAAGATGAAATTCCTCCAGAAGTTGTTGTTGTTTTTTCTTCCTCAAAACGATAATCAGTTGCCAAATTCAAGGATAACTTCTTAGTAGATCCGTTTTTAATTTGATAGACATTGAATGCTGTAGAAAACACAATTGTTCCATTATCACTTACCGAATACGAAACTACCCCGTCTCTCCTTTGATTGGTTATTTTTTGTGGTTTTCCTTGCGCAGATCCATCACTAGAAATACTTTGCTTGTAGATATTATATCGTCCGCTTTCTGCTCCTATATAATATAAATTTCCAGCTGCATCCCATTGTGGTGAATGGTCATTTTTTGCCGTATCTGTAATTTGCACATACTTTTTGGAAGCTGTGTTATAAATCCAGATATCACGTTGAGCCGACCCTGAATAATCTTCACGGGAAATACGACAAGCTCCTTTAGCGTAGGCTATAAATTTTCCGTTTGGAGAAACAGTAGCCATACTTCCTAAAGCAGTTATTAATCTTTCTGGTGTTCCTCCATTAGCACTTACTGAATAAGTTTGCGCATCCCATTCTGGTCCTTTTAAAACACGATTGGTTGTAAAAACAATTTTATTTCCTTTTGTCCAATCATAGGGTGTGTCTGTTGTAGGATAATAGGTAATCTGTTGGGGAGTACCTCCGTTTTTGGAAATCGTAAAGATATTATTAGCTCCTTTTCTGTTTGAACTAAATGCTAATTGAGTTCCATTATTATTCCAAATAGGATTTCCTTCATAAGCTTCATGAACAGTTAACCTTTTGGTCTGTTGTGTGTTTAAGTTATAGGTCCAGATGTCGCCTTGATAAGAAAAGGCTAGTTCTGATGCATCAGGACTAATACTGGGCATTCTAATCAAAGAGCTTTGTGCAGAGACAAATCCAGTAACTAGGAATGCTAGGGCTGTTAAAAATTTAGATGACATTTTGTTTGGTTTTTATAAAGTTCAACAAGTTAGAACTTTAATTAATGAAAAATATCATTTTAAGATTTTCTTAACAGGTGTTTTTTTATCCAAAACAGAATTTACAAATTCACTAATTTTTTCAACTCCTTGTTTTTCTAAATGCTTGATGAATGCAGATCCTATAATGGCTCCATTTCCATACTCACAAGCTTTAGAAAAGGTTGCTTTATCTGAAATTCCAAAACCAATGATTCGTTTACTTTGTAACTCCATGGATTTAATTCGTTCAAAATAGTTGATCTGCTCTTGAGAAATCTCACCTTTAGCTCCAGTAATTGAACTAGAAGCAACCATATAAATAAAACTCTTAGTAAAGGAATCGATTTTCCGAATTCGTTCTTCGGAGGTTAATGGAGTGATTAAAAACACATTGTTGATTCCATATTTATTGAATAGCTCTTGGTAATGATTTTCATATTCAATCATGGGTAGATCTGGAATGATTACTGTATCAATACCACAGTCAACCAACTTCTGACAAAACTTATCTTCGCCATATTTTAGCAATTGGTTTAAATAACCCATTAAAACTAAAGGTGTTGTATTCGTCTCTTTTATTTCTAATAATTGATCAAAAACAATATCTAGATTGATTCCGTTTTTTAACGCCTTCTGACTACTATTCTGAATAGTTGGGCCATCAGCTAACGGATCTGAATAGGGCAATCCTACTTCAATAAAATCTACACCTGATGAACTTAATTCTTGAATTATTTTTGTTGTGTCATCTAACTTGGGAAAACCAGATGTAAAATAAATCGACAAAAGTTGAGAGGATTTCTTTTCTATTAAACGTGCAATCGAATTCATCTTTTATTCTTCTAAGCGTTTGATATAAGTTTCTAAGTCTTTATCTCCTCTTCCTGAGAGATTTACTACTACTACTTGATTTTTTTGAAATTCTATCTTAGACAAAACAGCTAACGCATGAGCAGTTTCAAGAGCAGGAATAATACCTTCAATTTTTGTTAATTCATAAGCTGCTTGCAAAGCTTCTTTATCGGTAGCATTCATAAACCTTGCCCGTTTAGTTTCATATAAATATGCATGTAAAGGTCCTACCCCAGGGTAATCCAATCCTGCCGAAATAGAATATGGTTCTACTATTTGTCCGTATTCGTCTTGCATTAAAATAGTCTTGCTTCCATGAATGATTCCTACTTCGCCCAATTGAGAAGTCGCGGCACTTTCCCCCGAATTCACTCCTAATCCAGCAGCTTCAACAGCAATTAATTCCACATCTTCTTCATCCATATAATGATAGAATGCTCCTGCGGCATTACTTCCTCCTCCAACACAAGCAATGATAGTATCAGGATTTTCTTTCCCTGTTTTTTCCTTCAATTGCCATTTCATTTCTTCTGAGATTACAGCTTGTAAACGCGCTACCATATCTGGGTGCGGGTGTGGCCCCACTACAGATCCAATTAAGTAAAAAGTTTGTGGATTTTGAATCCAATAACGAATAGCTTCATTGGTTGCATCTTTTAAGGTTTTACTACCGCTAGTAGCTGGAACTACTTTTGCTCCTAGCATTTTCATACGAGCTACATTGGGAGCTTGACGTTTGATATCTGTTTCACCCATAAATACCGTGCACTCCATTCCCATTAATGCACAGACGGTGGCTGTTGCCACTCCGTGTTGACCAGCTCCTGTTTCTGCTATGATTTGAGTCTTTCCCAACTTTTTTGCAATCAAGATTTGTCCAATAGTATTATTCACTTTGTGTGCACCTGTATGATTTAGGTCTTCTCTCTTTAAATAGATATGAGCTCCGTATTTATTAGATAATCGCTTTGCATAATACAACGGACTAGGTCTTCCTACATAATCTTTCAGTAAGCTTTTATACTCTTCTTGAAATTCATCAGATTCGATGATTTGCATGTAATTGTCTTCAATCTCTTTCACATTTGGATATAATAGTTCGGGAATGTAAGCTCCTCCAAATTGCCCAAAATATCCGAACTCATCAGGTTGAAATTTTGATTTCATAGTATACTTTAGTTGATGTGTTTAGTAGTTAATTCGTTTATTTCTTAAAACTTATAAACCTTTAAACTCATTTTTAAATTTTTTAATCAATTTTATATTCTTAACTCCAGGTTCAATTTCAAACCTACTGTTGATATCAACTGTATGAATTGGCAAACCTGAATTTTTTATTTTTTTAATTTCTTCAATATCATTTGGACCAATACCTCCGCTCAAGAAAAATGGTTTTTGATATGGATATTTTTTTAAAACCAACCAATCAAATTTTACACCATTACCACCTCTTTCTTTTCCTTTGGTATCGAATAAAAAATAATCTACTTCATCTTTATATGATTCTAATATTGAAAAATCGAAATCGTCTTTGATTCCAAAAACTTTGATAATTTCAACATTCTTTAAATGACTCTTTATTTCTTGAATGTATTCAATAGTTTCATCACCATGTAACTGAATTGCTTCTAGTTTATACTCTTGAACAAGCGAGACTAGAATCTCAATAAATTCATTTACAAAAACACCTGTTTTCTTTATAGTCTTTGGTATTTCAGGAATAACACCTTCGAAATTTCTTGGTGATTGTTCATAGAAAATAAACCCCAAATAATCAGGTTGTAATTGAGCAACTGATTGTAGATTTTCTACATATTTCATTCCGCAAACTTTCAGTTTCATACTTATCTAATTTGACTGATAAATTCTTCACATGCTAATCCTGGATTCTCTTCTTTCATAAAGTTTTCGCCAATGAGAAAACCTTTGAAGTTGTATTCTTTTAATCCAGTGATAATTCTAGGGTCACTAATTCCACTTTCAGAAACTCGAACACAACCTTCAGGAATTTGATTTGCTAAGCTGATAGAATGTTCTAAGTCTACTTCAAAAGTTTTCAAGTTTCTATTATTGACTCCAATAATCTTATTGCTTAATTCGATCTTCTCTAAATCTTCTTGCGTATGTACTTCATATAAAACTTCCATTCCTAGATCTTCCGCCAATTTTCCGTAATTCTTTAGTTCTTCTTTAGTTAAACAAGCGGCAATTAATAAAATTACATCTGCTCCAATTGCTTTGGCTTCTACAATCTGAAATCCGTCTACAATAAAATCCTTACGTAGGATAGGCTTTTCTGAATTGACAGACCTAGCTTGCATTAAATCCACCATCGTTCCTCCAAAAAATGAAGTATCTGTAAGAATGGATTGTGCCGCTACATTGGCATCTAAGTATCCTGTTGTTACTTCTTCTACGCTTACTTTATCATTAATAATTCCTTTGGATGGTGATTGCCTTTTAAACTCAGCTATGATTCCCGTTGAATAAGGTTCTAATAAAGATTTTCTTAATGAAATTGGTTCTCTTTTAAAGTTGGGACTTTCTACCAGTTTCTTTATCGGTACATCTGATTTAATCTTTGCTACTTCTTTTTTCTTAAAGGCTATTATTTTGTCTAGTATTGTCATTATGTTTTTTTGCTAGTTAATGCGATTGAGACCTCTCTACTAAGCTCGAGGTGACATTATTTAATTTACCAATTTATCTAAACATTGTTTTGCTTTTCCTCCTAGTAATGAATCCTTTGCAGATTCAAATACTTCTTCAAAAGACTTACTGGAATCAATAATTTTTAACGCGAAAGCTGCATTTGTGAGCACAACATTATTCTGTGCTTCGCTTCCATTTCCATCTAAAATGTTTTTGAATATTTTTGCGGCATCTTTTACTGAATTTCCTCCGTAAATATCAGATTGTAAAATTCGTTTTTGGCCTAATTCTTCGGGAGTGATTAATTGTTCTCCTTGTTTTGTAAATAATTTAAAACCACTTGTTAATGAGATTTCATCGTATCCATCTAAAGCGTGAATAATTCCATAATTAGAATCCTCTTCTTGCAGAATATAATTGTACAAGCGAGCTACTTCTAAATTGAAAGTGCCCAGCATAGAGTTTTGAGGTGAACTTGGGTTTACCAAAGGTCCCAACATATTAAAAAAAGTTTTTAAAGCCAAGGCTTTTCTTGTAGGTCCAACAGCTTTCATCGCAGGATGAAACTTAGGTGCATGCAAAAAACAAATATTGGCTTTTTCTAAATGATTCTTTAAGGTGTCTTCATTATTAGTAAACTCGTAACCGAAGCTTTCAAGCATATCTGAAGAACCTGATTTTGATGACACACTATAGTTTCCGTGTTTAGCAACTTTTTGTCCGGTTCCTGCTACTACAAAAGAAGTTAATGTAGAAATATTAAATGTATCTTTTCCATCGCCTCCAGTACCAACAATATCAATAGTTTCAAATTCTGAAAGGTCTACTTTTACTGCTAACTCTTTTAATGCTTTTCTAAAACCAGAAAGTTCATCTACAGTTATAGGACGCATCATGAAAACAGTCATGAATGAAGACAAATGAGCATCGTTATATTTAGAAGCTGCTATGTCTAATAGTACTTCTTTTGCTTCAGATTCTGAAAGTCGTTTGTGCTGATAAAGATCGTTCAGAATTGCTCTCATAATGTATGTGCTTTGATAAAATTAGATACTATTTTTTCTCCCACTTCTGTTAAGATTGATTCTGGATGAAATTGCACAGCGCTAATTGCATATTCTTTATGACGTATAGCCATAATACTTCCTGCTTCATCTTCTGCAGTTACTTCTAACTCATCTGGAAAATCATTTTTAGCGGCTATCCATGAATGGTAGCGAGCTGCTGGGAATTCTGATGAAACACCTTGAAAGATTATTGCGTTAGGCTGTGTAATTTTCATATCAGTTGCAACACCATGAAAAACTTCTTCCATATTAATTAAACTTCCACCAAACACTTCGGTAATAGCTTGTAGTCCTAAGCAAACTCCGAAAATGGGCTTTTTATTTGCGTACATTTTAATAGCGTCTTTTAAAATTCCTGCTTCATCAGGAATTCCAGGACCTGGTGATAACATAATTAGATCATATTGATCTATTTCTTCTAATTCTATTTCGTCGTTTCTAAAAACAGAAGGTAATTTCCCTGTAATCTTTTCAACCATATGAACAAGATTGTAGGTAAACGAATCGTAATTGTCTATGATGAGTATTTTCATTTTAAATCTTTTCGGCTAAAATTAAAGCCTTTTTCAACGCTGCTAATTTGTTATTTACTTCTTGTAGTTCTTTCTCTTCGTCGGAATGAATTACAATTCCAGCTCCTGCTTGGTAGTATAATTTGTTTTGTTTACTTACAAATGAACGAATGGCTATGGCTAAGTTTACAGAGCCATTCAAACCAATAATTCCAACAGCACCTCCATAAAACCCTCGAGACTGATTTTCGTATTTATCAATCAATTCTAATGCTTTGTATTTTGGTGCTCCGCTTAAGGTTCCTGCAGGAAATGTATCTCCAACAATTTTAATTGGATCTCCTTTGATCTGTCCTTGTACAGTAGATACCAAATGAATCACGTGACTAAAAAACTGAACCTCTTTAAACACCTCTACATTGACATCATTAGCATGTTTGCTTAAATCATTTCTTGCCAAGTCAACTAGCATTACATGTTCAGCTGTTTCTTTTTTATCTTCAGAAAGAATCTTTCCCAATTTTATATCTTCTGCAATATCTCCTGTTCTACGAAATGTTCCTGCAATGGGATTGATGACTGCCTTTCCTTCATTTACTTTTATTTGTGCTTCAGGCGATGATCCCATTAATTTAAAACTCCCATAATCAAAATAGAATAAATAAGGAGAAGGATTAATAGACCTTAGAGCTCTGTATACATTAAACTCGTCTCCTTTAAATGATTGTTGAAACTGGCGCGAAAGAACTAATTGAAAAACGTCTCCTCTCTTGCAATGTGATTTTGCTTTGGTTACATATTCTTTAAAATCTTCATCGGTACAGTTAGAAGATTCTTCTCCAACAACCTCGAATTTTTGCGTATTAAAAGCTTGAGACTTTATAATGGTTTCTATTTCTGAAATTCTTGCTTGTGTTCCTTCTTCAACATTTTCTATCAAGGTCATTTCATCGTTAAAATGATTAATCGCTATGATAAATCTGTAAAAACTGTATTGCATGAAAGGAATGGCAGATGGTGCTTGAGGAGTATTAAAAGTGATATTCTCAAAATACTGCACACTATCAAATGTTGTGTAACCATATAATCCATTAAATGATTTTAAAGATTCATCACAATCTAATTCTACAGCATTTGTAAAATCTAAGAACTGTTCATAAAAGTCTTTGTTGATAGCTTTCTCTGTTTGTAAAGCTCCTTTGTAATGAGTAGAAAAAATATGATTTTCCACTTTCATACTCACAACAGGCTCTATACAAATAAAAGAAAAACTCTCTTCTTTGCTATGGTAATCAGAACTCTCTAAAAGTAATGTATTTGGATATTTGTCCCTAAATCTCAAATACAAACCTACAGGGGTTATTGTATCTGAAATTTGTTTACTACTCTTTGTTTTAAATGTTATTTTTTTCATTATTCTTTAATAATGTCAGGTCGAGCGCAGTCGAGACCTATTCAAAACCTCTCGACTGCGCTCGAGGTGACAGCAAAACATAGTCCTTTGAACTAAAAAAGGCTTATCGTGAGATAAGCCTTTTTTATATATTATAATACAAGATTAGGTTCCCACTTATTTACATAAGAGAGTTCCACCACCAAGTATTTTGTTGTCTTTGCATGATGAAGCAAATTTATATACTCAATTTAAATACAACAAATTTTATTTACACTTTTTTAAAAAGATTTACAATTTGTAAGTGATACAACTGATTTTTACAAAAAAAGTTACATATTTAATAAAATACCTTATTTATTGTTTCAAATAAAAATCAAAAAATCATTTTTAGTTTATTTTAAAAATATTAATACCCTTCTTTGTATCGAAATTAAAACAAATTTAAAAAAATTAAAATTATGTGTGGAATTGTATGTGCGTTTGATATAAAAGAAAGTTCGGAAAGACTGAGACCACAAATCCTAGAAATGGCAAAATCTATTAGACACCGTGGCCCAGACTGGAGCGGTATCTTTAGTGGTGAAAAAGCAATTTTAGCTCACGAAAGATTGGCAATTGTAGATCCTGCGTCTGGGAAACAACCTTTATTTAGTTCTGATGAAAAATTAGTTCTTGCTGCTAATGGCGAAATCTACAATCATCAAGAACTAAGAAAACAATTTGAAGGTTCATACGAATTTCAAACAAAATCTGACTGTGAGGTTATCCTAGCATTATACCAAGAAAAAGGAGTTGATTTTATAGATGATTTGAACGGAATCTTTGGTTTTGCTCTTTACGATGTTGAAAAAGATGAGTATTTGGTAGCTAGAGACCATATGGGAATTATTCCTTTATATCACGGCTGGGATAAAAACGGAACCTATTATGTAGCTTCTGAACTAAAAGCTTTGGAAGGAGTTTGTAACAAGATTGAAGTATTTCCTCCTGGACATTTACTTTCTAGCAAAGATGGTGAACTAAAAAAATGGTATCAAAGAGATTGGATGGAATATGATGCTGTAAAAGAAAATCAAACTAGTATAGATACATTAAGAGATGCATTAGAAGCTGCGGTACACAGGCAATTAATGTCGGATGTTCCTTATGGAGTATTATTATCTGGAGGACTAGATTCTTCTATAACCTCTGCAATTGCAAAAAAGTACGCTCAAAAGAGAATTGAATCTGGTGATACACAAGATGCTTGGTGGCCACAGTTACATTCTTTTTCTATAGGATTAGAAGGTTCTCCTGACTTAGCAGCTGCAAAAAAAGTATCAGACCATATTGGAACCATTCATCATGAAATTACATTTACAATTCAAGAAGGTTTAGATGCTATCAGAGATGTAATCTATCATTTAGAAACTTATGACATTACAACTGTTAGAGCCTCTACTCCAATGTATTTAATGGCAAGAGTCATCAAATCTATGGGAATAAAAATGGTGCTATCTGGCGAAGGTGCAGATGAGATTTTTGGAGGCTATTTATATTTTCATAAAGCCCCAAATGCAGAGGAACTTCACAAAGAAACAGTAAGAAAACTGGACAAATTATATCAATACGATTGTCTACGAGCTAACAAGAGTTTAGCAGCATGGGGTATTGAAGGAAGAGTACCCTTCTTAGACAAAGAGTTTATGGATGTTGCCATGAGTATCAATCCACAAGACAAAATGATTAATGGAGAACGAATGGAAAAATGGGTTTTACGTAAAGCTTTTGAAAGTTATTTACCAGAGTCTGTTGCTTGGAGACAAAAAGAACAATTTTCTGATGGTGTTGGCTATAGTTGGATTGATACTTTAAAAGCTCTAGTAGACACTTCAGTTAGCGATGAACAAATGCAAACTGCTAAACATCGTTTTCCAATTCAAACTCCAAGGACTAAAGAAGAATATTATTACAGAGCTGTTTTTGAACAACATTTTCCATCAGAAACAGCAGCTTTAACTGTACCTTCTGTTCCATCCATAGCATGTAGCACACCTACTGCTTTAGCTTGGGACAAAAGTTTTCAAAACATCAACGAGCCTAGCGGTCGCGCTATAAAAGCAGTGCATGAAGATGCATATTAGAAGTTTGTTTTAATTTTGAGAATCCCGCTGAAGAGCGGGATTTTTGCTTTATATTGCACCTAAAACCCTTTACACACCTTAACTTGACAGATAGGTGACATGTAAATGACGTTACAAAATACTGAACACCAACATACCTTTGTAACATCAAAATTTAAGAAATGAAAAAATCATCTCTCAACGAAAATTTAATTTATCAGAGAAAGCTAAAAGGATATACTCAAGAAGATCTTTCTGAAAAAACTACTGTTGGTGTTCGAACTATTCAACGAATAGAAAAAGGAGAAACACAACCTCACTTACAAACAATTAAATTATTAGCTGTTGGATTAGATATTGAAGTAAACGACTTACTTCCTATAGAGAATCCAAACGAAGAAACGATTCAAAGAAAATGGATGTTATTGCTTCATGGAATTCCTTTTTTAGGATTGATCATTCCTTTTGGTAATATTTTATTCCCTTTATTTCTTTGGATACACAAAGCCGATGATAACAAAGTTTATGACAATCATGGAAGAGCCGTTGTTAATTTTCAAATTTCTGTGACCTTATACTTGATTGCTTCTTTGATTTCATTCTTTATTATACCTGGATTTAATTTCTTTTTTACTGCAGGAATTGTTTTGTTTACAATTATTGTAATGCTGAGAAACATCTCAACTTCTTTAAGTCACGGTAAATGCTATTATCCGTTATCCATTTCTTTTTTAAAAAAATAGTTTAATCAATTACTTATGAATTTAAAAGAAACAATAATCAACATTATTGCTATAGTCCTTATTGTTGTTTTACCACATACAGGAATCTTTCCTAATTTTATATACAGCATTCCCATTCTACTTTTTGTATGGTTCGCTTTAAAAAGTTCTAATCAAACTTTTTATGATATTGGCTTTAGCTTTAAGCGATTTAAACCTAAGTCAATTCTAATAGGAAGCATCATTGCCATTCTTACATTGAGCTTTATGCAATTGATCTTCTTCCCAATTTTAGAGCATTTCGTAACCTTCAAAGAAACAGATGTTGATCTTTACAATTTTCTAAAAGAAAATAGAGGGCAATATTTTTTTATACTTATCATGGGGTTTTTAATAGGTGGTATCTATGAAGAAATCGTTTTTCATGGTTTCATCTTTTCAAGTTTGGAAAAAATATTTAAAGGAAAATATGCTACGAAAATTAGTTTTTTTCTAACAGCTGTACTTTTTGGTATTTATCACATTCAATTAGGTATAGATGGCCTCATTAATGCATTACTTGTTGGAACAGTATACCTTACTTTATTCCTCTACTTTAAAAGAAACTTATGGTATTCTATTTTTTGTCACGGTATCTATAATACAATCGTTATCACAATGATTTATCACGGTTACCTATAAATGAGATAACTAACACTAGATAGTACAAATGGTGTTAAACCTATTGTACTAGAACTAAAAACATATTAACATAATTTATTTACAATGCTAGGATTATTAATCATCATAATAGTCTCTTGGGTGCTCCTACACTTTATTGAGAAAAAAAACATAGACGCTTTAGGAATTATTCCTAATACAACCCGAATCATTCAGTTTTTCATTGGTTTCTTAATCATTACGGTTATTATACTACTAAACATCTACATCGAAACTCTTGTTTTGAAAGTAGATTGGAAATTGAACACCATAAATTACACCTCAATTTTTAATGCTTTTATATATCATTTAAGATCAGCATTAACAGAAGATCTAGTTTTTAGAGGCGCTATTCTTTACATACTTATTCAAAGAATTGGAGCAACAAAGGCTATCCTTTTATCTGCAATAACTTTTGGAATCTATCATGTGTTTTCATATGGTATTACTGGAGAAGGAATGATACTTATTACATATGTAGTTGTTATCACTGGATTTGTAGGATATGTCTGGGCTTATACTTTTCACAAAACTAAGTCAGTTTTAATGGCTTTAGGTTTTCATCTAGGAACGAATCTTGTCAATACATTTTTCTTTGAATCAAATCCTTACGGTGAATTACTTTTTACACAGGTTTCTAAGATTGATCTCTCTGAATGGAACAACTTTTTGTTTTTAATTTTCAAAGGTTTATTCCCTTCAATCATCTCTTTAATCTGCGTGAAACTATTACTTAAAACCAGTTTATTTTCTCAAAACACTTAAAAAGAATTGCAATGAAACTAACAAACAGAAAGTTCTCTACTTTAAAAACATATGGTTTAGCAATCTTACTTTTTGGTTGCACTTTATTTTTAAGCGTATTGTTAAACAAAGGAATTATAAAACAGTATTTTCCTTTTACAGCTATCATCTTGTTAACTATTGTTACTTGGTTTCTATACAAAAGAGAACAACAGTCTTTAAATAGTATTGGTTTAAATCTTAAACTTAAAAATTTAGCTTTACTTCCATTAGGTTTATTAATCGGTTCAATTGCTTTTTTAATCGCAAAGTATTTAAGAGCACTATACTTAGACGAAACATTCAATGTAAGTTTAGAAATAAACTATAATAATATCTTATATGCTTTGTATGCTATATTACCAACTGTAGCTGTAGAAGAATTTTTATTTAGAGGTTATCTCTTTAAAAAAACTATTGAGATAAGTTCTGTAACTAGAGCAAACATTATTTTTTCTATACTATTTATGTTAATTCATGTATTAGATGAAAATGTTTTAAAAAACCCAGGAGCAATAATCTTATTAACTATAAGCATACCAGTAGGACATTTACTCTTTGCGACAGCTTTACTAAAATCAAAGTCTTTGTTTTTACCCATAGGAATTCATTTAGGAAACAATTGGGCTACAAGACATTTGGTAACAACAAATAATGATGGAGAAAGCATTTTTTATGTTACAAATAATGTTGGCTTTAATACTTGGAGTTCTTTTATTCTTTTTGTACTCTTATGGAACTCTTTTTTCCTTCTTGTAACCTATGTCATCTGGAAATGGAATAGCAAAAAATCGTTTTAGAAGAGTTTTTTTATTTTCACTAACTTCATTTAACATTCAAAATCCACAAAACTTATTTTAAAGTCATTTTAAGCGCTTTTAAGGCACTTTTCACATTTTAACAATTGTTGATAATTTTCAACCAAAATGGCTGAAATCTTTTTAAATAGCTTTCGAAATTCGTATATTTGATATAGAACCAAAATCGCCAATTTAGCGGCGATTTTTTTTGAGAAAAACATATAAAATTATGAGCGAAGAACAAAAGCAACACAATTATTCGGCGGATAGTATTCAGGCCTTAGAAGGAATGGAACACGTGCGTATGCGTCCGTCTATGTATATTGGTGATGTAGGTGTAAGAGGATTACACCATTTAGTATATGAAGTAGTAGATAACTCTATTGATGAAGCTTTGGCTGGACATTGTGACAGAATTGAAGTAACCATCAATGAAGACAACTCAATAACAACAAAAGATAACGGTCGTGGTATCCCTGTAGGGATTCATAAGAAAGAAGGTGTTTCTGCTTTACAAGTAGTAATGACTAAGATTGGTGCAGGAGGTAAATTTGACAAAGATTCATATAAAGTATCTGGTGGATTACATGGTGTAGGTGTATCTTGTGTAAACGCACTTTCAGATCACTTAACTGCTACTGTGCATAAAGATGGAAAAATCTGGCAGCAAGAATATGAAAGAGGAAAAACATTATATCCAGTAAAAACAATTGGAGAGACTGATTTTACAGGAACGATTGTCACTTTTTTACCAGACAAATCTATTTTCACGCAAACAATAGAGTATAATTATGATACTCTAGCTACTCGTTTACGCGAACTTTCTTATCTAAATAAAGGAATTACTATTACCTTAACAGATAAGAGAAATCAAGACGATGAAGGAAATGATATCAATGAAACATTCTACAGTGAAGAAGGTTTACCAGAATTTATCAAATATCTAGATAGTACTAGAGAACAGTTGATTGCTGGAGTAATTTCTATGGAAGGCGAAAAAAATGGAATTCCAGTTGAAGTTGCCATGGTTTACAACACTTCTTATGCAGAGAATTTACATTCATATGTAAATAACATAAATACGCATGAAGGAGGAACTCACCTATCAGGATTTAGAAGAGGTCTTACCGGAACTTTAAAAAAGTACGCTGATAATTCTGGCCTTCTTAAAAATGTGAAATTCGAAATTTCAGGAGATGACTTTAGAGAAGGATTGACAGCAATTGTTTCAGTTAAAGTTGCAGAACCACAATTTGAAGGGCAAACAAAAACTAAATTAGGAAATCGTGAAGTAACTTCTGCCGTTTCTCAAGCAGTTTCTGAAATGTTAACGGATTATCTTGAAGAAAATCCTAATGACGCTAAAACCATCGTCCAAAAAGTAATTTTAGCAGCTCAAGCTCGTCATGCAGCTCGTAAGGCTCGTGAAATGGTTCAGCGTAAAACAGTAATGAGTATTGGTGGTTTACCTGGTAAATTATCAGACTGTTCTGAAACTGATCCAGAAGTTTGTGAAATTTTCCTAGTCGAGGGAGATTCGGCAGGCGGAACTGCAAAACAAGGACGTGATCGTAATTTTCAAGCAATCTTACCGCTAAGAGGTAAAATATTAAATGTTGAAAAAGCGATGCAACACAAGGTTTTTGAAAATGAAGAAATCAAAAATATGTTTACAGCACTTGGAGTTACTATTGGAACTGAAGAAGATCCAAGAGCCTTAAACTTATCAAAATTAAGATATCATAAAGTGGTAATCATGTGTGATGCCGATGTAGATGGATCCCATATTGCTACTTTAATTTTAACTTTCTTCTTTAGATATATGAGAGAAATGGTAGAACAAGGATATGTATATATCGCTACACCTCCTTTATATTTAGTTAAAAAAGGACAAAAAAGAGAGTATGCTTGGGATGATAACCAACGTGATTTAATTGCTCAACAAATGGGTGGTGGAGTTAATATTCAACGTTATAAAGGTTTAGGAGAGATGAATGCAGAACAGCTTTGGGATACAACAATGAACCCAGAATTTAGAACCCTACGCCAAGTCACCATTGACAGTTTAACTGAAGCAGATAGAGTTTTTTCTATGTTAATGGGAGATGACGTTCCGCCTCGTAGAGAGTTTATAGAAAAGAATGCAGTCTATGCAAATATTGATGCATAAATAAAAAAACAGGAATTTTCCCCTAAGCACAATCTGTACAGATTGTGCTTTTTTTTTATCTTAGCCTTATCCCAAAACACTAAAACAATAACCATAACTTAATAACAATGAGAAAACTAATCCTGGTTTTTGTGACACTATTCACAATAACTTTTCATGCAAAAGCTCAAACCAATGATGGTTTTGAAGCTATTTTATTAGCTGCAGATGATGCATAAAAACTTACTGAAGCATATATTAATCCTGCTATGACTGGACTTATTTATGGAATGAACAATGGATGGTATCACACCGCAAAAGTTCATAAACTTTTTGGTTTTGATATTTCTATTGGCTTAAATGCTTCTATTGTTCCAAGCAAAGATGAAATCTTCAGGTTTGCCGATTTAGGACTAACCAATGTTTCATCTACTTCGCAAACAGGTGCTACAGTTGCTGGACCTAACAATTTAGAAGCTCCAGTAACTTTTAGTGGAACTATTCAAGGACAAGCAGTTACGGCATCATTTAATATGCCTGGAGGAGCAAAAGATGACCTCCCTTTAAATGCTGTTCCTACACCTGCTGTTCAATTTACAATGGGGCTTCCTTGGAAAATAGATGGTATGCTTCGTATGGTTCCTAAAGTTGGATCAGATGATGTAAAAGGAAATCTTTTAGGAATTGGTTTGAAGAAAGAAATAACAAGCTGGTTTGGACCAATGGAAAAAACTCCTTTACACGTTTCTTTATTAGCTGCTTTCACATCTATGAATGTAGATTACGATATTCAAGCAGACAGCTCAATTCCTGGATCAGGTCAAAAAGCTGAATTTGAATTAAATTCTTACACAATTGAAGCTGTTGCTTCTTTAAATTTTCCTTTCATCAATATATATGGAGGAATTGGATACAATGGAGGTAAAGCGGATTTAAGAATGTTAGGTACCTATAATTTAGAGTATGACACTGGATTACCAGTTCCTAACGATACTGTAACTGAAAGTGTATCTAACCCCCTAAATCTTAATTTTGACGCTAATGGTTTTAAAACTACAATCGGAGCTAGAATTAGTTTAGGTTTCTTTAAAATCTTTGGTAGTTATACTTTACAAGAGTATAATACATTGAATGCAGGAATCGCTTTTAGTATTCGATAAAAAACAATCAAAAAACTATCTTAAAAGACGCTATTTCAGCGTCTTTTTTCATTTCTATTGTAATTATTTATTCTATTTTTGCACTACTTTATTTTAACACAATTAAAAACACAAAATATTATGAAAGTTACAGTTGTTGGTGCAGGTGCTGTTGGAGCTAGTTGCGCTGAGTATATCGCTATTAAAGATTTTGCTTCTGAAGTTGTTCTACTAGACATTAAAGAAGGTTATGCTGAAGGAAAAGCTATGGACCTAATGCAAACAGCTTCTTTAAATGGTTTCGATACAAAAATTACAGGAAGCACAAACGATTATTCTAAAACTGCTAATTCAGACATTTGTGTGATTACTTCAGGTATTCCAAGAAAACCAGGAATGACTCGTGAAGAATTAATTGGAATTAACGCTGGAATTGTAAAAACTGTTTCTGCTAGTTTAATTGAGCATTCTCCAAATACAATTATCATTGTTGTATCAAACCCGATGGATACAATGACTTATCTAGTTCATAAAACAACTGGATTGTCTAAAAACAGAATTATTGGAATGGGTGGTGCTTTAGATTCCGCTCGTTTTAAATATAGATTAGCTGAAGCTTTAGACGCTCCTATTTCTGATGTAGATGGTATGGTTATTGGAGGTCATTCAGATAAAGGAATGGTACCTTTAACTAGATTAGCTACAAGAAACTCTGTTCCTGTATCTGAATTTATATCAGAAGAAAGATTAACTCAAGTTAAAGAAGACACCAAGGTAGGAGGAGCTACTTTAACAAAGTTATTAGGAACCTCAGCTTGGTATGCTCCTGGAGCTGCTGTATCTGGATTGGTACAAGCAATTGCTTGTGATCAAAAGAAAATTTACCCATGTTCTACTTTACTAGATGGTGAATACGGTTTATCTGATCTTTGTATTGGAGTTCCTGTAGTTTTAGGAAAGAATGGGATTGAAAAAATCGTTGAAATAGAATTAAGCGATGCTGAAAAAGCACATATGCAAGAATCTGCTGCTGGTGTTTCTAAAACTAATGGATTATTAGAATTATAAAATATTAAAAATGAAAAAACTTATTATAGTATTACTTGTTTCGTTAAGTGTGAATGTATTTGCACAGAAAGAAATAAAAGAAGGGGTTATTAAAACCAAAATGACAATGTCTAGCGAAGACAGTCAATTAAACTCTCAACTAGCAATGATGGGAGACATGACTATGTCTACTGAATTTAAAGGAAAAAACTCTCGTACTGAAATGAACAACCCAATGGCAGGAAAAAATGTTACGATTGTTAATAGCGATGAGAAGAAAATGATGATGTTGCTTGACAATCCTATGATGGGTAAAAAGTACCGAACAAACGACATCAAAGACATTTCTGAAGAAGATTTAAAGAATATCAGTGTTAAAGAAAAAGGAGATACAAAGACTATTTTAGGATATGTATGCAAAGGATATGATATTGTGGTTAAAACAGATGGTGTTGAAAACAAAATGACGATGTATACTACAGAAAAGATTAAAGCTGTAAACCAAAACACTACTGTTTTAGGAAGTAAAGCAGTTGGCTTTCCAATGTACATGACGATGGATATCAATCAAGCTGGAATGACAATGACAATGACTATGGAAGTTACCGAGATTAATAGTCAAAAAATAGACGATGCTAAATTTAAGCTAACCGTTCCTGAAGGTTATACAAAAATGGAAGCTCCAAAACCTGCAACTATTGATTAATAGTGAAAAGCTATACAAATCAAAAAAGCTTCACTCCAGAGTGAAGCTTTTTTGTTAAAGTTTATACTGAAATCCGTATACCTTAACTTCGTTTTTCTCAAAGTCGATTTCTGGAAAACGTTCAAATCCCATACGTTCATACATTTTCCAAGCAACCATCATGTATTTAGTAGAATGAATCATTAACGATTTAAATTCTTGTTTACGAGCCAAGTCAAAGCAAAATTCTACCAATAATTTACCCAAACCTTTACCTCTAGTTTTAGGATCAACAGCTAACAACCTGAAAGCTGCAGCTTGTTGCTTTAATGTAGATTCTTCTCCTGCTCCATAATACCTCATATCTCCAAAATATACCAAACCTCCGTCTATCTTTCCATTGTTAGAAACGGCTACAATGAGTTTTGTTTTTGGATTTTTAGTAAAATCACCTACGTTTTTTAAACTATCGTAATAATCTGGAATTTCATCTGGCCCAGGAAAACCTTCTAATTGAGAATACACCTCAACCATTAAACTTCCCAGCTCATCAAACTCTTCAGATGTTGCCTCCCTTACGTGATACATTTATGAAAGTCCAGAAATCACTCCGTTGTTATCAATAGTCATTCCTTCAGACGCAGGCTTACCTGGCAAGCCTGGCATACGCATCATTTTTCCTAAAATAGGAATTACAAACTGTGCTCCTGCTGCAATTTCAATCTCACGAACTGTAACTGAAAATCCAGTAGGTCTTCCAATAAGTTTATCGTCATCTGAGAAAGACTTTTGCGTTTTTGCCATACAAACGGCAAAGTCATTAAATCCAAGTCTATCTATTCTTCTTAAGTTCAACTCAGCCTTCTTATCATAGATTACTTCATCAGCTCCATAGATTTCTTTTGCTATAACAGCAATCTTATCTTTCATAGGACTTCTCCAATCGTATAAAGGTTTGAATTGAGTTGCTTTATTTTCTACAACATCTACTACTGCAGATGCCAATTCTTTTGTTCCTTCACCTCCTTTAGCCCATCCTTCTGATAATACTGCATCTACACCTAAAGCAGAACACGCTTCTTTAATAAAATTAACTTCTTCATCAGAATCTGAGATAAATGAATTGATTGCAACTACGGGTTCTATGTTGAATTTTCGAATGTTTTCGATGTGTTTTTCTAAATTTTTAAATCCTTCCTGAACTCGTTCAACACTTGGAGTATTGTACTCTTCTTTTGAAGCTCCTCCGTGATGTCTTAAAGCTCGAATCGTAGCTACCAATACAACACATTTTGGATTTAATCCTGCAAATGCAGATTTGATATTTAAGAATTTTTCTGCACCTAAATCGGCTCCAAAACCTGCTTCAGTAACTACATAATTAGACAAAGAGAGTCCCATTTTTGTAGCCAAAACAGTATTAGTTCCTTGAGCAATATTTGCAAAAGGACCTCCATGAATAATAGCTGGATTTTCTTCTAAGGTTTGCACTAAGTTTGGCTTAATAGCATCTTTTAATAAGATAGCCATCGCATTTTCGGCATTTAAATCGCGAGCAAATACAGGTTTTTTATCAAAAGTAAATCCGATAAAAATATTTCCAAGTCGTTCTTTTAAATTGTCAAAACTAGTTGCCATGCATAAAATAGCCATGACCTCGGATGCAGGTGTAATGTTGAATCCGTCTTCTCTAGGAATTCCGTTAGCTGTTCCTCCTAATCCAATTGTGATCTGACGTAATGATCTATCATTCATATCAATCACACGTTTCCATAAAATGGTTCTAGGATCAATATTTAAGTTATTCACTTTGCTTTGCAAGTTGTTATCTATCAAAGCAGATAATAAGTTATTAGCTTTTTCTACTGCATTAAAATCACCAGTAAAGTGTAAATTAATGTCTTCCATAGGAACAACTTGAGAATGACCACCTCCAGCAGCACCACCTTTAATTCCAAAGACGGGCCCCAAAGAAGGCTCTCTTAGTACAACAGTTGCTTGTTTTCCTATTTTGTTCAAACCTTCTGTTAATCCTATAGAGACAGTAGTTTTTCCTTCACCAGCTGGAGTGGGTGTAAGAGCTGTTACTAAAACAAGATTATTTTCATTTACTTTTTTCTCGTCAATTAGCTCTAAGGGAAGTTTTGCTTTGTATTTTCCATACATTTCAAGATTGTCTTCCGATACTCCTATTTTTTCAGCAATTTTAGTGATATGCTGTAGCTTTTTTGCTTGTGCAATTTCTATATCAGATAAATGCGCCATAAAATAAGTTTTAGTTTTGGGTTGTTTGTTACTTTTCACTAAGAAAAGCGAGTAAATATACATAATTTCATTAGGCTAATCTTATTTAACTTTAAAGTTACAGGCTATTCAATATTGCGAACGGATATATATTTAAATAAGATTGTTTTTTTAAGAAACAGGAAGCGACTTTTTTACATATATTTGGGACATGAATTCAAAATGGTACGTTAGTACTTTACTATTAATATTTATTTACTTTGGAGCATTCCATCAGGAAGTTTCTATACCCAATCAAGAAATTGTTCTGGAATTTGCTGACACTAAAGTCAACCAAATAGATATTAGAAATACCATTGACGATGTTAGAAAAAAACTTTTAAAAGTAGGTGTTTCTAATATTAATATTCAAGAAACAAAAAGAGGTGTTTTAAAGATTTCTTATTACAGTGTTACTAACATTGATAATATTAAAGAAGCTCTTCTAGAAGAAAACCATCTAGTTGTTAATGAAAATTCTGACAACCAAGAGGATCATAATTCTTCTTTAGAATATAAGATAAATGTATATGAGTTGACTAATGGAACTCATATTTCAAATCAAGATGACAGCTTTATATTTGAAATTAAGCACTACTCTGAAAGATCTACAATTAACCATAACTATGCTTTTGTAAAAAACGTAATAGATCTAAAAACAAATCAGCTTTTTAAAACAGCTTATAAAGCATACAAAAACAACCCTTTTTCAAAGGATAATACTTCACACAAAGAACCAGAAGTTAGAGCTGGCCCTGTTGTCTTCAACATTTAAAAACATAGTAGTTTGTGTATTTACTAAACTGCTTTAAACTCAATGAGTTCACTTAACTCATAATTAAAAAACAATCAATAAAAAAATAATTGTCAAGTTGTACGAGAAGACATATATTTGCTCGTTTTTATAAAATTTGACAAATAAACACATAAAGATGCAAAACAAAGGACTAATCAGGTTATTTGCGATTCTTTTCGGATTGGTAAGTTTATACCAATTATCATTCACATATTTTACAAACAAAGTAGAAGATGAAGCAAAAGAATATGCAATATCTAATGGTGATGAAACAAATGTAAGAGAGCAAGCTACTTTAGAAAGAAGATATTTAGATAGTGTTGCCAACAAAGAGGTAATTAACCTAGGAGTGACTCAGTTCACTTACAATGATATCAAGGACAAAGAAATGAACCTTGGTCTTGACTTAAAAGGTGGTATTAATGCAATATTACAAGTTTCTGTAAAGGAAGTATTAATCGCTTTATCAAACAACTCCAAGAGTGTTGCTTTTACACAAGCTTTAGAAGCTGCCGATGAAAAGCTAAAAGAAAGTAATGAAAACTACTTAGACTTGTTCTATGCAGAATTTGAAAGAATTTCTAACGGGGCAATTAAATTAAGTGATCCTGCTATCTTCGGAACAAAAGCATTGCGCGATAAAATAGACTTCAACAAAACCAATGAGGAAGTAAAAGCCGTTTTACAAACAGAAATTAACGTTTCTATTACTACTGCATTTGAGGTATTACGTAGTAGAATCGACAAGTTTGGTGTTACTCAACCTAACATTCAAAGAATTGGAACTTCTGGTAGAATTCAAATTGAATTACCTGGAGCAAAAGATATTGATCGTGTTACTAAGTTAATCACAAGCAAAGCTGAATTACAATTTTGGGAAGTGTTTACCAACATGGAAATGCAACCTTTTTTCTTTTCAGCCAATGCGAAAGTAGCTGAATTGTTAAAAGATGAAACTACAGAGCAAGAAAAAGATTCTACAAAAACAGACAATATTGATGACATCTTAGGAAAAGATCAAGATTCTACAAGTGTTCAACAAAAAGCTTTGATTACTTATTTGAACTTTCCTACTTACCAAATCACAGATCAGTATAGAAACTCTGTGGTAGCATCCGCTAAAGTTAGCGATACTGCTATGGTAAATAAACTTCTAAGAACAAAAGAAGTAAGAGAGTTATTATCTAACGATCAGAGATACGTTAAATTCTTATGGGATTACAAACCATTTGTAGCTACGAATGAGGCTGGTGAAAAAATAGAAGATTTCGAAAGAATTAATCTATATGCTATCAAGTCTAAAAGAAATGGTAAACCAGCAATGGACGGTGATTTGATTGCTGATGCAACTCAAGAATTCGACCAACTTAACAAACCTGACGTAAGAATGGTTATGAATGCCAGAGGTACTAGGTTATGGGGTAATTTAACAGAAAAAAATATTAAAAATCACGTAGCCATTGTCTTAGATGACTATGTATATTCTGCACCAATTATTCAACAAAAGTTAGGAAGTATTTCTTCTATTTCTGGTGGAAGTATGACTATTGAAGAAGCTCAAGATATTGCAACCGTTTTAAAAGCGGGTAAATTACCTGCTGAAGCAAGAATTATTGAAATGCAAGTGGTAGGGCCTTCATTAGGTCAAGAATCTATTGACAGATCTATCAATTCATTCTTATTAGCAATTGCTTTAGTATTAATCTGGATGGTTATCTATTACGGTAGAGCTGGTTTATTTGCCGATGTTGCTTTGGTAGTTAATATCTTATTCTTATTCGGAGTATTAGCTTCGTTTAACGCTGTTCTTACTTTACCAGGTATTGCAGGTATTATCTTAACAATTGGTATGTCGGTAGACGCCAATGTGATCATCTTTGAGAGAATTAAAGAAGGATTGAATAAGAAAAAAGGATTAAAACAATCTGTAGAAGAAGGGTTTAGTATCAAAGGAGCCTTATCAGCAATTATTGATGCCAATATTACTAGTTTATTAACTGGGGTAATTTTATATGTATTCGGAACTGGACCTATTAAAGGTTTCGCATTAACCTTAATGATTGGTATTGCTACTTCATTATTTACAGCAATCTTTATTACTAGATTGTTAATTGACGGAGCTACAGGAAAAGGTAAAAACCTAACCTTCAATACAAACTTATCTAAAGGATGGTTCCAAAACATCAATGTAGAGTTCTTACGTAAGCGTAAAATTGCTTACGTTATCTCTGGACTTATTATTGCTGGAGGTATTGCTTCTATTGCTACAGTTGGTTTAAAACAAGGAGTTGACTTCAAAGGAGGTCGTACCTATACTGTTCGTTTTGACAAAGCTATGAATGCAACAGAAGTTAGAGCTGATTTAGCTACTGTTTTTGATGGTGCTCCAGAAGTAAAAACCTATGGTTCAGACAATCAATTAAAAATTACCACTGCTTACAAAATTGAAGAGACTGGTAAGGATGTTGATGAAGAAGTACAAAGCACGTTATATAATGGATTGAAAAAATATCTATCTGAAGGAACTACATACGAAGACTTCAAACCTGGGTTTGAAAAAGCTGAAGGTCAGAACGGAATCATGAGTTCTAGAAAAGTAGAACCTACTATTGCAGACGATATTAAAACATCAGCGATTTATGCAGTATTTGGATCGCTTTTAGTAGTGTTCTTATATATTTTATTACGATTTAGAAAAGTATCGTTTAGTTTAGGTGCTGTAATTGCAGTATTCCACGATGTATTAATCGTATTGGGAATCTTCTCTATATTATATAAGTTCATGCCATTTGATATGGAAATCGGGCAATCGTTTATTGCAGCAATTCTAACTGTAGTTGGATACTCTCTGAATGATACCGTGGTAATTTTTGATAGAATTAGAGAGTTTGCAGGAATCCATACAAAATGGGCATATTCAGAAGTTGTAGACAAAGCATTAAGTAGTACGTTAGGAAGAACAATAAATACTTCTTTAACTACTTTATTAGTAATGTTAGCAATCTTCTTATTTGGTGGAGATTCTATTAAAGGATTTATGTTTGCATTAATTATTGGTGTAGTAGTTGGTACTTATTCATCATTATTTGTTGCAACTCCAATTATGTATGACACATCTAAAAAGAAAGAGTCTAAGAAGAACTAATTTTTAGAAACCTATAGGAACAACCGTTTTGCAATATAAAAGCTGAAATAAGGTCAGCTTGTGCAAAACGGTTTTTCCATTCTAAGTATCTTTGCACAATGAGTACAATTCAACTTCACGATTTACATTTTCAACCCTTCATTTCTGAAAAAGAAGTTTCAGAAATTGTAGATCGCTTGGTATTGGAAGTAAGTCAAGATCTTGATCCTAATGAGGTTCCATTGTTCATAGGAATCTTGAATGGATCTTTTTTGTTTGCCTCTGATTTTATCAGAAGATTTAAAGGCAATTGTGAGGTTTCGTTTGTAAAACTAAGCTCTTATCAAGGCACAGAATCTTCCAATCAAGTAAATGAATTGATTGGTGTAAATGAAAATTTAGAAGGAAGAACAGTCATTATTCTAGAAGATATTATTGATACTGGGAACACCCTACATAAAATCTACGATATCTTTAAAAACAAAAACGTAAAACAACTAAAAATAGCTACCTTATTTTTTAAACCATCAGTTTACAAAAAAGAGCTTCCAATTGATTATATTGGAAGAAGTATTGAAGACAAATTTATTGTAGGATATGGTTTAGATTATAATGGATTGGGTAGAAATTTACCTGCTATTTACCAACTAACAACACAACAATAAAAATGAAAAACATTGTATTATTTGGACCTCCAGGTGCAGGAAAAGGAACTCAAGCAGAGATCTTAAAAGAGAAATACAAATTAAAACATATTTCTACTGGAGATGTATTTCGATATAATATTAAGAATGAAACCGAACTAGGGCTTTTAGCTAAGACCTATATGGATAAAGGAGATTTGGTTCCTGATGAAGTTACAATTAACATGTTAGAGGCTGAAGTAGATAAGAATCCTGATGTACAAGGATTTATTTTTGATGGTTTCCCTAGAACAGAATCTCAAGCTGAAGCACTAGATGTATTTTTAGCAAAAAAAGGAGAAGTGATTAATGGAATGGTAGCTTTAGAAGTTCCTGAAGATCTATTGGTAGGCCGTTTGTTAGAAAGAGGAAAAACCAGTGGACGTTCTGACGATACTGATGAAGGAAAAATCAGAAATCGTTTCAACGAATACAATACAAAAACAGCTGTTTTAAAAGATTTTTATCAAGCAAAAGGAAATTACTACGGAGTAAATGGTGTAGGTTCTATTGAAGAGATTACAGAGCGTTTATCTGAAGTATTTGACAAACTATAAATAGCAAAGTTTGTGCGTTTATTTGTTTCTTATGGTGCCAAAATAAACTATTAAACAAATCAACATATAACAACAGAATATGACTGAAGGAAATTTTGTCGACTATATAAAAATTTATGCTTCCTCGGGAAAAGGCGGTAGAGGTTCTGCGCATTTACATCGAGAAAAGTATATCACCAAAGGTGGACCAGATGGTGGTGATGGTGGCCGCGGTGGCCATATTATCATCCGTGGTAATAAGAATATGTGGACATTATTTCACATGAAGTTTAAAAAGCACTTTAGAGCTGAACAAGGTGGAGATGGAAGTAAAAGTAGGAGTACAGGAAAAGATGGGGATGATATTTATATTGATGTTCCTTTAGGAACAATTATACGAGATAGTGAAACCAATGATATCCTTTTTGAAATTACTGAAGACGCTCAAGAAAAGATTCTTTTAGAAGGTGGAATGGGTGGTAGAGGTAACTGGCATTTTAAATCACCTACCAATCAAACTCCACGTTATGCGCAACCCGGAGTTGATGGAAAAGAAGGTTGGTTTCAAATAGAGCTTAAAATTTTAGCTGATGTAGGATTGGTTGGATTTCCAAATGCTGGTAAATCAACTTTATTATCTGTTATTACTGCGGCAAAACCTAAAATTGCCGATTATGCTTTTACAACGCTAAAACCAAACTTAGGAATTGTAGAATATAGAGATTTTCAGAGTTTTGTTGTTGCAGATATTCCTGGAATTATTGAAGGAGCAGCTGAAGGAAAAGGTTTAGGGCATCGTTTCTTACGACATATAGAACGTAATTCTACATTACTCTTTTTGATTCCTGCAGATAGCGATGATATTGCTAAAGAATATGAAATTCTTTTAAACGAATTAAAAAAGCACAATCCAGAATTGTTAGACAAACAGCGTTTGTTAGCTATTTCTAAATCGGACATGTTAGATGACGAGTTAAAAGAAGAATTGGAAAAAGAAATTCCAGAAAACATTCCGTATTTATTTATATCCTCAGTTGCTCAATTGGGCTTAACTGAATTAAAGGATAAACTTTGGCAAATGTTGAATTAATTTTCTAACTGAATCTTTATTGGAAGTGTATATTCTGATGTAACCGGTATTCCTCTTTTGGTAGCAGCTAAAATCTTAGGCAATTCTTGAATACTTTTTTCTACTTTTTCTTTAATATCTGGAATTTGTTTCAGTAAGATATCTGAAGCTTTTAAGGACTTTAAAATCGCCTTATTATCTGCTTGTATTACAATAACTACTTCAATTGTTTCATTTACAGATTTTTTTACTTGAATACTTTGCTTGCTAAGACTTGTTGAAATTTCTTTGTGGATCGTTTTTCTAAAACAATCTGTTTTCTCTTCTTTATCTATAATAGAATTACAAACTTCAAAAGAAGGAGGCGTGTCTACTGAAGTTGTATCTACTTCTGTATTAATTTTTTCTTGATTTTTATTTCTTTTAAATGAAAAGTAATCGCAAGAAGTCAAACAAAAAACAAAAATTATAAAAACTAAAACACGCATTGTTTCAAATTAACACTCCGTGAATTTACTAAAAATTAAGTCTGTTTTATCATTCTATTTTTTCTCCCTTTAAAAAGTAGTCTTTTTTTATCTCTTTCAACCTTCTTTTAGCGTATGCCGTAAAGTCTTTATCCATATTTTCAAACTGTAGTATATACTGATCATACAATCTATAGGCTTTCTTTTTGTCTTTGTAGTAATCATCTGTTGTTTTTGCTAATTGATAAAGCGCTAAATGATTTCCTCTGTTCTCTTTATAAGCTTTGTCAAACATTGCCATTGCTTCCTTTGGTTTGTTCATTTTCAAATTAGCATGACCCATTCCGTAATATTCTTCATCTCGTTTCTCAACACCAATATAAGTTGCCATCATATAATTGAATTTGGCCTTTTGGTAGTTTTTCAACTTCATTTCTGTATGACCCAAATACGTGAAGGTTTTAAAATCTGTCCTGTCTATTTCTTTTGATTTTTCAAAATATTCCTTTGCTTTTTCGTGTTCTTCTATGTTATAGTAGGTTCTACCAAACATATTTGTTACAAATAATTCGTTAGGAGTAATCGTATCTAATTTTTCTAACACCTTTAGAGTTTCATTATATTTCTTTTCTCTATAAGTTTGATTGACCATCAATTTGTTCAAATTGATATGATAAGGCTCTAACTCTAATCCTTTTCTCAAAAATAAGTTGGTAGAATCTGCATCTTGCAATTTAAAATAGCTGTTAGCTAGTTGATACAAAGATTTCACATGCGTTGAATCTATTTGATATGCTTCTAGAAAACTATCAATCATAGAATTACGTTGCTTTTTCATTGCATAAGCAACCCCTTTTTGATAGGCATAGTTAGGATTTGTATTATCAGTTACCAATAATTCTTCAAAGGTTTTAATTGCTTTATTGGCCTTTCTTTTGGTCAGATATAGTTTTCCTAGTTGATATTTGATCAATAAATTATCAGGATCTTGCTCTAAAATACTTTCAAAAATCTCAATCGCTTTTACATGAGCTTTTAACTTTTGATATGCTTTTCCTAATTGTACTTGGGTCTTATAATCTTCCTTTTCTTGTAATGCTTTTTCAAAAAACACAACAGACAATTTAGTTTTATCTAATTGATAATGAACATTAGCAATGGTCTTAAATTTTCGAAATGAATCTTCTAACAAGTCTAACTCAACAAGTGCCTTTTTGTATCGACCGTTAGATATAAGACTATCTATTTCGGGAAACAAATCTTTAGATTGAGAAAACCCTATACAACTTGAAGCGATAAAAATAAACAAGAAAATCTTTTTCATACCATATACTATTTAGCAGTTCTTTTCAAATATAAGAGATTATAAAACATCTGTTACACTTTACTCTACCATGATTCCCACAGGAAGTGTATACTTAACACCAACAGGTCTACCTCTTTGTCTTCCTGGTTTCATTTTGGGCAGTAACTTCACAATTCTAATTGCTTCTTTTTGCAATCTAGGATGTGGAGCTTTAGCTCTTACATCAACCACATTACCAGTCTCATCTATCCTAAAAAGCATAATGATTCTTTTCTTTCCTGGTGATAGCCCTAAATCTCCAGCAATATCAGAATTAAACTTTCTGTTAAAATGCTTTTTCATCTTTTTATTAAAACACGCTTTTAATTGTGCTTTGTTCCCTTTACACCCAGGAAATACTGGCACGTCTTCAATAATTGTAAAAGGTACATCTTCAATTACTTCCTCTGCTTCTTCAACTTCTTCAATCTCTTCTACTTCTACAGCTTCGGTTTCATCTGTTTCTGTGGTTTCTATAATGGTTTCTTCTACCTCTTTTTCATCTTCAACAATCTCTATTTTCTCTGGTGTTGGTGGTGGTGGCATTTTAGGAATCTCTGGTTCAATACGTTCTGTAATTGGGATTTCCTCTTCTAAATCGGCATTCATTACAACATCACCTAAGTCTCCAAATTGCCGATCAAAGGTTTTCTTTTCTATGGCTACATAAGTAATAAATAACGCTAATACTAAACCTATTTGCATAAACAACTTGCTATAATTTTCTAGGTTTGACTTTGGGTTTTTCTTAATTTCCATTTGTATGATTTTTTAAAATTTTACATAGGAATTCCTATACTGCTTGCAAAAAGCTGTAGAAAAAAGGCTCCTAAATAATTTGATTTATTCTATTCTATTTTACGTCAATTCGCATTGGTAATGTAAATTTAACCTTCACTTTTTTACCTTCTTTTTCTCCTGGTGTCATCTTAGGTAACATTTTTACTAATCGAATTACTTCTTCTTCTAATTTTCTTACAGGAGCTTTTACATTAATATCTACAACATTTCCACTCGTATCAATCTTAAAGTTGATAATCAATCGTTTTGGCCCTGATGACAATTTCAATTTATTAGGTAAATCAGTATCAAAGTTTTTGGCAAAATGCTGTTGAATTTTCTTCACAAAACATTTTTTATCATTGTCTTCACATCCTGGAAACGTAGGCACTTTATTTAACTTAGCAAAAGAAACTTCCTCAGCCGGCTCTACATTTCCAGGATCAAACTGAGCATCATCCATAGAAAAATCCCAAATAACAGCAATCATTTTCCTTTGATTTTCTAGCTTATAGAGTTCTACTTTAGACCAAAAAGCAAACCCATTATAGTTATGATTAGATAGGAACTCTTTGTACTCAGTTAACTCTTCATCGGTTAACTCTTTCTCACTAATTTTAGTACCATAAGTTGGTTTTACTCGATCTGTATATCGGTCCATGAATGTATCTGGAAAACCTTGCTCATTATCATTTGTTCTTTTCCTATAAACTTCTAAAAGCTTTTGCTTTGTATTTGTTTTACCGTTTGCATTGTAGTATGTAATAGATTGTTTTGCTCCAACATTATTACTATTTAAACTACTATCCAATTCATTGCTGCAAGACATATAAAAAAGCATACTTATCAAAACAGGAATTAGAAGTAAATATTTGAGTTGCATTACTTGTTTTGATCTCTTTTTTGATAACATCTTTATTCTCTTTTTAATAAAAGAGCTTACAAAAAATTGATTTACAAATGAAATATCTTCTACATCAAACAACTCGTTAATTAATTTATTCAAGTAATCTTTTTTACTAGAGGATTTTACTACTTTATCATCAGAGATATACTCATGCACGATTGAAATTCTTTTTTGATAAACATAAATAAGTGGATTGAACCACATAACAATCTTTAAGATTTCAAAAAATAACAAATCCAATGAATGCTTTTCCGAGCTATGAACCAACTCATGTAAAATAATTTTTTCTTTATCTTTTCCTGTTACGTTTTCTCCTAGAAATATATAATTGAAAAATGAAAAAGCTTTCTTAGAATTAGGTAACACAACTAACTTGTATGTCTTATTGGTAATAACTTTATTTTGTCTTATTAATAGAATTAGTTTAGAAATTTTTGCAAGAAATAAAATGAAAAACAATGCTAATCCTATCCAAAATATTACAGGTCCGTAAGCAATTGAATCTTGTATAGGGGTTTGTTCGATAGCTTTCTGTGGAGATAAGACAATTTCTGGTAAAAGAATGCTTATTTCAGTAGGAATAGATTTTTGTAAGGAGGGAATTCTGATTAATGGAATGACAAAACTAGCTAATGGAGTTAGCAACAAATACCATCTGTTTTTCGTGAAGAATGTTTCCTTTTTAAGAAAAGCATCATAAACAAATAAGAACAATGCTTGAAACAACATTACTTGAACAATATAATTAATCATATCTCTTGATTTTTAATAGTGTTTGGAAGTGATACTTTACCACATTGAGCGAAGTCTTTATCTTTGGATATTGAGATTTGTGTGCTCTTTAAAAACTCTTCAATAAGTTTTCCATACTCCTCTCCTTTTTTATTGGTGATTGGATTGTATATTCGATAAGCGTAGGCTTTTACATTGCCATTTTTGTGAAAATAAATTTTATTGAAAATTTTAATTTTTTCATCCGAAATCCCCCAATCAAAATCTTTTTTATTTAAAAAACCACTCATGTTAGTATGAAGCTCAGACCATGATTTATAAACAAATTTCATACTATCTTTACTTATTGACGGATTTAGTAAATTTGAGTGTGTATCATCTAGTTTCAGTTTTTGAAAGTTAGCTCTAGATGTCTCATTTGCGATATTAAAAACCATAATTTCTGGATTCTTATTATCATTTTTCTCTGCTTTGCACCCAAGGCAGAATATGAGAATCGATAGAATATATAAGTTAGCTATTCTTCTCATTTCCTTTTTTGTTTACTTCTTTTAATATCTCTTCTAATTCTTTCATATCCATCTTATTTTCTTTCATAAAAAAAGACACCATACTTTTAAAAGATCCCTCAAAATATCCATTCATCAGTTTATGTAAGCTTTGGTTGCTATAATCTGATTTTTCCATTAGAGGGAAATAAACATATCCTCTACCCTTAGTTTTATGTCCAACAAATTCTTTTGTTTCTAAGATTCTTATAATGGTAGAAACTGTATTATATGCCGGCTTTGGCTTAGGTAATTTTTCAATAACTTCTTTTACAGATGCTTCCTGTAAGTCCCATAAGACTTGCATAATTTGTTCTTCTGCTTTTGTTAATTGTTTACTCATATTGTTTTTTATTTTGTAGAAGAAAAATAGTTGTCAAATATTGTTTGTGCTATATTAGGTCTTCTCAAATTCCACCCAGTAATAACAACTACTAATTCTGTTTTGGGCTCAACTATTATTAACTGCCCTCCTGCTCCTCTCGCTAAAAATATATTATACTTTCTTCCATTTCTATCAACAGGGTTTACCCACCAAAAATATCCGTAATCAAATTGCTTATATAATGGATTTCCTTCTGCTGCTTTTACAATAGAAGATGTAGCTTTAGAAGCAAAAGCTTCTGGGATAATTTGATTTCCATTCCATTTTCCTTTTTGCAAATACAACTGTCCAATCTTAGCTAAATCTCTTGGTCTTAAAAAAATCAAAGCCATTCCGTTATTAGATGGACCACCATTACCTTTCCAAAATCTATATTTTTTTATATTAAGTTCATCAAACAAATATTTTTTAGCAAAATCTTGTATTGGTGTTTTGGCTGCATTTTGTATAATTCCACTAATTAAAGTAGGCGCTGCATTAGAGTAATTAAATACTTTTCCTAGATCGTTATTCATATCTGTTTTCAAAATAACTTGGTACCAATCTCCAGTTGTATTTATCAAATTTCTCCAATTGTTATCTGGTGAATTCCACGGACTTTCTTTCCATTTCAATCCATGTCTTTGTGTTAAAAGGTCATTGATTTTTATCTTTTGTATTTCCTTGCTCAGGTTTTTGTACTCGGGAAAATATGTAACCACTCTATCTTTTACTCCATTTACTTTTCCTTGTTGAATCGCACATCCAAGTATTGTAGCAATGATACTTTTTGTCACAGATTGTGCTTGGTGTAAAGAATCTTTTTTCCATCCTTTGTAATAATTTTCATAGACCAGTTTTCCTTCTTTAACAACTAATAAACTGTGAACGTTTCCGTAAGCTCCATTTTTTATCGCCTTATTAGCCTCTAAAGATTTTTTATAGATTTCTTTGTCTACAGCTGACACATCAAAATTAATTTGAGCTACGCCATCTATTCCAGTCAAAGCTAGAATAAAAACTATAATTTTAACCATAGAAATCGACTTCATCAAAAATAGATTTTGCCAAATGTAACTAAATTTTTAGTTTAAACTAATTTTTTAGTTGAATTTAACATTTTGTAACAATCATTTCTTTTTTTCGTTTCATATATACAACTAATGCGTTCTATGGATATCCTACTTGTTTTTTTTGGGTTCATTTTTATGATTTTAGGCATTATAGGTGCTTTTCTTCCAGTTTTGCCTGGGCCTATTACAGGTTGGGTGGGATTATTGTTATTACATCTTACAAAAGCTATCCCTCAAGACTGGACTTTTTTAGGTATCACCTTGGGCATTGCCGTTATCATCTGGTTTTTAGACTATATAATTCCAGCTATGGGGACTAAGCGGTTTGGCGGTAGTAAATATGGAGTTTACGGAACAACTATTGGTTTGTTAATAGGTTTGTTTTTCTTTCCTCCTTTCGGAATTATAATAGGCCCTTTTGCAGGAGCATTTGTTGGTGAGTTAATGTTTGACAGCAACGATTCTAAAAGGGCTTTAAGAGCTGCTTTCGGTTCTTTTATTGGTTTTTTATTCTCAACCGGACTTAAATTCATTACTGGGCTTATCTATTTAGGCTTGTTCATTTCTATAGCTTGGGAGTATAAATCAGCCTTCTTTTAAGAGCAAAAAAAAAGCAACCCATTTCAGGGAAGCTTTCCATTGGTTAACAAAACCGCGGTACTTTTACGAAAGTACCAAAACAACACAACTAAATGCTGTTTCATTTCAAAACAGCCCACAAATATACTTGTTTTTTTAAATCTCACCAACGTTTTTTCTTTTTTTAGCGTATGCTTCTTTTGAGTTATTGATTATCTTTGCGCCTTTGAATCACAAAAGTAAAAAGAGTTACAATGCAATTATCAGAACAAGAAGTTGTACGAAGAGAAAAGCTAGTCAGATTAAGAGAAATGGGTATTAACCCATACCCTGCTGATTTATATCCAGTTGACCACATTTCCAAACAGATTAAAGATCAGTTTGAGGAAGGTAAAAAAGTAATTGTTGCTGGTAGATTGATGTCTCGTCGTATTCAAGGAAAAGCTTCTTTTGCTGAATTACAAGATGCTGAAGGAAGAATACAAGTATATTTTAATAGAGATGAAATTTGCACTGGTGAAGACAAAACTTTATACAATGAAGTTTATAAGAAATTACTAGATATAGGTGATTTTATTGGTATTGAAGGAGAACTATTTACCACTAAAGTTGGTGAAAAAACGGTTATGGTTAAAAAATTTACTTTGTTGAGTAAAGCTTTAAAACCTCTTCCGCTACCAAAAACAGATTCAGAAGGGAATACATATGACGAGTTTAACGATCCTGAATTACGTTACAGACAACGTTATGCAGATTTAGCAGTAAACTCACATGTAAAAGAAGTTTTTGTAAAGAGAACTAAACTCTTCAACGCAATGCGATCTTTCTTTAATGATGCTGGATATTTTGAAGTTGAAACTCCTATTTTACAACCTATTCCAGGTGGTGCAGCTGCTCGTCCTTTTATTACACATCACAATTCATTAGATATTCCATTATATATGAGAATTGCTAATGAGTTGTATCTAAAAAGGTTAATTGTAGGTGGATTTGATGGCGTTTATGAATTCTCTAAAAACTTCCGTAATGAAGGAATGGATAGGACTCATAATCCAGAGTTTACCGCAATGGAAATCTATGTAGCTTATAAAGATTACAACTGGATGATGGATTTTTGTGAGCAATTGTTAGAACATTGTGCCATTGCTGTAAACGGAACAACGAAAGCAACTTTTGGTGAGCATGAAGTAGATTTCAAAGCTCCTTATGCTCGTGTAACCATGGCCGACTCAATCAAACATTTTACTGGTTTTGATATTACTGGAAAATCTGAAGATGATATCAGACAAGCTGCAAAATCTATGGGTGTTGAGGTAGATGATACTATGGGGAAAGGAAAGTTGATTGATGAGATCTTCGGTGAGAAATGTGAAGGAAATTACATTCAGCCAACGTTTATTACAGATTACCCAAAAGAAATGAGTCCGTTATGTAAAGAACACAGAGACAACCCAGAACTTACTGAGCGTTTTGAATTAATGGTTTGCGGTAAAGAAATTGCCAATGCTTATTCTGAATTGAATGACCCAATTGATCAAAGAGAGCGTTTTGAAGCACAATTAAAATTAGCCGACCGCGGTGATGATGAAGCTATGTTTATTGACCAAGATTTTTTACGTGCTTTAGAATATGGAATGCCTCCTACTTCTGGAATGGGAATTGGTATGGATCGTTTAATTATGTATTTAACCAATAACCAATCGATTCAGGAAGTATTATTCTTTCCTCAAATGAAACCTGAAAGACAAGCTCCAACTGTTGAGTTAAATGACGATGAAAAAGCAGTATTAGCCATTCTTCAAAAAGCTGAAAAAATAGAACTGAACGATTTAAAATCTCAATCTGGCTTATCTAATAAAAAATGGGATAAAACCATTAAAGGATTAACAAAAAACAATCTTGCTGCTGTAACAAAAACTGATGAAGGTTTGTTTGTAGAAATAAAATAAACTATAAAGAAGATTAAACATATAAGGGTTGCATTAGCAACCCTTTTTTATTACTTCAAAAGAAAATGTATATTCGTAAATAATCTGATTAACAGATTACCTAATAAATAACTAACCGACTAATATGGAAAGAGTTAAAACAGAATCAGAATACAACATGATAGATTGGTGGAAAAAAGCATTCCTTCAAAACTATGCCAACTTTGAAGGTAGAGCTAGAAGATCTGAATACTGGTATTTTATCTTATTTAATTTTATTATTTCTTTTACGGCATGGATAGCGTCTTTTATACTTTTCTTTATAGGAGGATTTCTATTATGGTTTTTTATAGGGGCTTTTAGTTTAGCGATTATAATTCCAAAATTAGCCGTTCAAGTTCGAAGGCTTCACGATACAGGTAAGTCCGGATGGTGGATATTTATTTGTTTAATCCCTGTTATTGGCGCTATCGCTCTTTTAGTTTTCAACCTCACAGAAGGAGACAGAGGGGCAAATGAATATGGTCCAGATCCAAAACAAATATCAGATTCTACCATTAATGAAATAGGAAAAAATTATTAATTTTTAGTTCCTTATTTCCACTTAATACTACAACCTATACTGGGCTTTTCAGGTCCAGTATAATTTTTGTTGTCAAGTACTTCATTTAAAACACTTCGAATGCTTTTGCCAGAAACTGGAATACCATTACCTGGCCTAGAATCATCTAATTGACCGTGATATACAGATTTTAAACCTGAATCAAACACGTACAAATCTGGAGTGCAAGCTGCATCATACGCTTTGGCTATTTCTTGACTTTCATCATATAGATACGGAAATGGATATCCTAACTTTTTGGCATGAATCTTCATGTTTTCAGGACTATCTTGTGGGTAACTTTCAACATCATTACTGCTAATCGCTACAAATCCAACTCCTTTTGAGTTATAATCATTTGCCAATGCTACCAATTGCTCATTTACATGGATAACAAAGGGGCAATGATTACAAATAAACATTACTACTGTAGCTTTCTCTCCTTTAATTTCTGTTAGAGAGATTACCTTTCCTGAAATTGTATCAGGTAATTTAAAGTTAGGGGCTAAAGTTCCTCTTTCGAAAGGATTTGAAGGTGTAAGGGCCATGATATTTCTTTGTGCTAAAATACCACAAATCTTTATGAGATACTTATCCTGCCGCTTTAAATTTCATTGGAGTTAACCCTGTAATTAGTTTAAATCTCTTAGAAAAAGAAATTGCATCTGAAAAACCAGATAAGCATGCTATATCAGTAACTGTTAGGTTGGTGTTCTTTAGATAATGCTTTGATTTTTGAATCTTTAAAGACAAGTAATAATTATAAGGTGTAGTTTTAAATACAGTTTTGAAAACTCTAATTAAATGATATTTTGACAAAAAGGAAGCTTTAGAGAGTAAATCTAAATTAAAATCGTTGTGGATATTTTCTTCTATAAATACTTTTGCTAATGATGCTCTTTTAAACAATTCGCAACGAGTTGCATATTTCACTCTTTGTATACTATTGATCTTTCGTAAAATATCTGTTTGAGAAAAAATTAGATTAGAAGCAAAACTATAAAAGACTTCCTCGTTAATTTGGAAATTTCTATGACAGACATAATGACTAAAAAACATGTCTAGATAAACTCCCAGCATATCATTTTTAGGATAAATATTCTCAAAAAAACATATGCTCTCATTCTGGGTTAAAAAAGGATTATCTAATAAATGCTCTTGAGAGTAGATTACATTTGCAAGAACATTATTTACTAATGTCTTATCTAAAAATATAGATAGTGCTTTCGCATTTGAGTGTAAGTTTTCTACAGTTTGATCATCATTAATAAGCAAATACTGATTTTTATTCACTTTAAATTGATTCTTGCCTACTCCATATTGTTCAAAACCTTCAAGGACATATTTTATTGAAAAACTAGAAGTATATTTTAATGGCGTACCATTTTTTACATCTGAATAATAAATCTCGTTAGAAAATTTATCAGGAAAAAATTCCTGACTTTTGGGTTCAGAAAAATGTACTATTTCTTCTTTGTAAGCTACTATTTTTTTAGAATTCATTATTGATTTTACTATTCTATTAAACGAACATATTTGTTTAGCTTTTTTATATCATTCTTTGACTTCAAATAAGGATCAATTCGATAATCTCCCATATCTTGTATTTTGTAATTGGGCAACTGCTTTCCAAAATATAATTTTACAAAAAGATCTACTATTCTCTCTTTCAAAGTATGTGCAACATTGAATTCATTGACTATTGACTCTTGGATTCCTATATGAGTAATCTCATGAATAATTGTATGAGCTGCCTTTTTGTATTGTTTATAGTTCCCTTCTTTTGTTATGTATAAGATAATTCTCCCTGTTTCAGGATCAAAACTACCACCTGGCCCGTATAGAGTTAAAATGACTTCATACGTTTTAAATTTTTTAAAATCCCAATTCAATTCATCTTCATCAATTTGCTTTAAAAGAGTTTCAATAAGTTTTATATCCTTCTTTGTTTTTTCATATCCTTTCAAGTAATCCTTCTTATTAAAGACTTTTGCAGTAACAAATTGTTTCAGTTTTTTGTAATCTTTATCTGACAATTGGTTTTTAAGAGCTTTCTCTTGTAGAGTTTTAATGAGTTTTCCTTCAGGTAATGATACTTGATAATTATTCTCTTTAAAAAAGCGAGTATCAATTATTGTCCTCCATATATAATCCGTTTCTTCAGTTGCTGTTGGAAAAATTAATCTTACATTACTTTGACTATAGGATATGCTAGAAAATAAAATCGCACTTAAAATGAGCAATATTTGACAATCCCTTACAATTTCTTTCATATATTTTACCTTTAAATTAAACAGATTATGGAATACATTAATATTATTGTTGCGCTACAAATCCTATTTCTGTTTCTCATTCTTTACTTTAAAAACAATAATTACTTAAATAAGTTACTTTCTATTATTTTATTAATTCCTGCAATCACTTTTGTATTTAATGTTCTAGACATATTGAATATACTTCCAAATGATATTTTTGGAATTGCATATTTTATAACTTTCCCTATTGCATTCCTTTTTGCTCCTTTAATATTCTACTATATCTATTTATTATGTGGTGAAAAGATATCTTTAAAACATCCATTATTCATTGTTTCTGCTCTTACCTTACTTTACGGTTTTTATGGACTAGTAAAATTCATCTGGCTATCTTCTTTAGAAAAAGACGCATATGTAAGAAGTATAAAAAACGATGAGTTCCCTACAGAAATACTTACCTTATCTCTTCTTTTTTTCTTTCTACAACAAATATATTTTACATTCTCAGCTATTAAGATCTATCGTTTTAAAAAGAAAGTTGCCAATACTCTTTCTTCCCGAAGCAATCTTAAAATAGATTTTACTCAAAGACTCATTATACTTATTTGGATTTTAAACATCATAAGTACAGTTTCATACTCGCTATTTTCTAGACGAATGGTAGAATTTATTATGATTCCACTTGTCATATTTTTAATCATCAATTTTATTTTTTATTATGCCTTTAAGTATCAAGCAATCTTTAACGAGGACACATATAAAATCTTCTTAAAAGATATAAAACTAATCAACTCTGTACCGATTGCTAAAAAGGCTAATCCAACAATAAAAAACAAGCTACTCGCTGAAAATATTCAAGATTTACTGGAAAGGAATAAATCTTATTTAAATCCAGATTATACAATTTTTGATATGTCAAAAGAACTTAACTGCTCTTATAATGAAGTATCAATAATCATTAACAAAGAAATTGGACTAAACTTTTCTCAACTAATTAATAACTACAGAGTTGAAGAATCTAAAATCCTACTTAAGGAAAAAATAGATAGTCTCACTATTGAAGCTATCGGCAAATCTGCAGGTTTTAAAAGTAGAGCTTCATTTTATAGAGCTTTTAAAAACAAAACTGGGAAAACTCCTACTGAATACATAAAATCTTAACATAATTAATGTCTCAAAAAAGAGATATGAGACATATCAATCTTTTTTATTGATTTCTTGGCAGTTATAACAGAGTAACTTTGAATAAATAGGCAATTTTTGACAGTTAGTCCACTGGCAAAATAAATACCTTTATTCAAAAATCAATCACCATGAAAAAAATTATCTTTCTAATTTTTATTCTGTTCTTTACTAAAGGATTCTCTCAAATACCAGCTGAAGCTACTTTAGAAACTGGCTATACAATAACAAGTCACGGGTATATTTTGTATCCATCTCCAGATTCTAATTATGCTAATGTTATTGAAGTTGGTCCTGGAAAACAATATCAAGAGATTCACGACATCCCTTTAACCAGTGTTGTTAAAAATACACTTATCAAAATCTTTCGCAGAACTGATCCATACAGAACTAAAGTTTTTGTAGATGTCATTGGAACAGAAAACGAACGTGTTCGCTTTCAAGGTATTCCTGATGCAAATGGAAACTTACCAGTTATCAGTTTTGAAAACGCAACTACTTGGGGTAATACAACTGATGCTACTTTAGAATCAGGATCTGCTTTTGTTGTTTTTGGCACTTGGTCTAACAAACCTGCATGGATTGACATCGTGAATTTACATATAAAAGATGCGCCATATGCCAGTGTTTGGGCAAAAGGAGATCACATTTCTGTTAAAGGTTGCATCTTAGAAAATAGCGCTAACGGAGTGTTCTTTCAAGCTGCTAATCAATTGTTAATTGAAATTTCTACTTACATTTTAATAGAAGGGTGCAAGTTTACTGGAAATGGAACTGTTAATGGCTGGTTACACCATAACATCTATGCTCAAGGCATGCATACATTAATTCAATTTAACAATATAGAAGCACTTAGAACTGGAGCATTTGGCGCCAGTTTAAAAGATCGTTCTTCTCATACTGTTATTAGATATAACAAAATAGAAACTTCGGCCAGAACATTAGATTTAGTTGAACCTGAAGATACAGATATGGTTCTAACTACAGATCCTAATTGGGATGATGTTTATGTATATGGCAATCTATTAATCAACAAAGATGTTCCTGTAACTGGAGCTGGAGTTAATATGGTTCATTATGGTTATGATAACACTCCTACTTTTAGAAGAGAAGGAACTCTATATTTTTTCAATAATACAATAGCTATAGATAGAAATGATGGAATATGGAGAGTAAATCTTTTTGATGTAAACAGCACAAACTCTGTGGTTGAATTCTCAAACAATATTGTTACTGCTATTGGAATGCAAACCTTTTACATCTTTCGATCAAATAATACTGATAATGCTGGTAGCATTAATTTTGACACTTCTTATTTTTCAATTCTCAACACACAAAACAACTGGCAATTAACAGAAAATGCTGGAAGTTATTTTATGACTGGCGATAGCAATATTATTGAGGGAACAGATCCAGGCTTTGTTAATGCCAACAGCAACGATTTTACTTTAAACAATAACTCACCATGCATTGGTAATGGTGTAGATCTTATGAACAGCCTAGGTCTCTCAGTCGGTTTTAACAGTGTCAATCCCCATATTGATATTACAAGGAGTGATTATTCTGCTCCTAGCCTAGGTTGTTTTTCTTCAACAGCTACTGCCAGTATTGATGAAACAATAGACTTTTTCTCTATTAAAAGTACTGCATATCCCAACCCCTTTAATGAACAAATAACTATTGAATATACATTAAAAGATAATTCTCAATGCTCAATCATAATTTATAATTCTTTAGGGCAGAAAGTAAAAACATTAGTCAAATCGGAATTGATTTCTGGAGTACATCACGCTCTTTGGGATGGTAAAAATGACCTTAACCAATCTGTTTCTAAAGGGTTATATTATCTTGTTATTCAAGCAAACAATAAAAAAGCTACTCGATCAATTCTTTATAATTAATTTTTTTCTCGAGAATAATTCTGAATGCAAAAATAAAACCTGACTCTACTAAAATATCATATTGCATGTATAAAAAATACTAACCAATTAGTTAGACGATAAGTTGTTTATCCCCCAAACAATCTATCTAATAAGGGATTGAAGCTTTTCAGTTCCTTATTTTTTCTTTAAAGGTAAGTGTACTACTTTTTTAGTCTCAAAAAAATCTTCTTCAAAGTAGTTGGGAAGGTCATAAATAGTTGCTTTGGGGAAACTCTTCAATTCCTCATTTAAGTCGCCTCCTTTCAAATACAAAATTCCATTTTTTAGATTATGATTTTGTTTTTTTGCAATCTTCCCTTTGGTCCATCTTACAAAAGTTTCCATTTGAGCAACAGCTCTACTCACAATAAAATCATATTCCTCTTTTATCTCTTCTACTCTACCATGCGTAGTTCTAACATTTTGTAATTGTAGTCCTTCAGAAACCTCATTTACTACTTTGATTTTTTTTCCGATACTATCCACCAAGTGAAACTGTGTTTCAGGAAATAAAATAGCCAAGGGTATTCCTGGAAATCCTCCACCAGTTCCTACATCCATCACTTTAGATCCTGGGTTAAATTTCATCACTTTTGCGATTCCTAAAGAGTGTAAAACGTGTCTAAGGTATAGTTCATCGATGTCTTTTCTTGAAACTACATTAATCTTTAGATTCCAATCTTGATAAAGGTCCTGCAATTTTGAAAACTGATCTAACTGAGTATCAGACAAGTTCGAAAAGTATTTCTGAATAATTTCCATAATCTATTTTATAGATTGCAAAAGTAATTAATCGTGTTAACAATTAGATGAAAAAAGCAACGTTAATAATCGTACCAATCACATAAAACCGTATTTTTGTTTCTTAAATTTTTCTCCCACATATGAAAACTGTAAACTTTTCTAGAATAGATAAAGCTAAATTTTTCAGAACTCTAAATAAAAGAGTAAATACCTATTTTAAGGAAAATAACATTAAGCGTACTGGTAATTGGAAACTATATTCTAAAGCCGTTATCATGTTTGCTGTGTTTTTGGTTCCATTTATTTTGGTTCTTACAGTAGATATGCCACAATGGTTAATGATTATTTTAATGGCTGTTACTGGTATTGGTATGGCTGGTGTAGGAATGAATGTTATGCATGATAGTAATCACGAGTCTTTTTCAAGTAGAAAATGGGTGAATAAATTAATGGGAAGCAGCATTTATATTCTAGCTGGAAATGTATATAACTGGAAAGTACAACATAACGTATTGCATCATACATTTACAAATGTTAAAGACGTTGACGAGGATATTGATGCTGGAAGAGTTATTCGTTTTTCTCAGCATTCAAAATGGTTTAAGATTCATAAACTTCAAAAATATTACTCGATATTTCTTTATGGATTGTTAACTATTAATTGGGCAATTACTACCGATTTTAAACAAATGCGCAGCTATTTAAAACGCAAATTATCGTATGGTAAATTCCCAAACCCTAAGGTAGAATGGACGAAACTAGTTATCTCTAAAATTGCTTATTATGCGCTTTGGATATTATTGCCTTTACTAGTTTTAGATGTGGCTTGGTGGAAAGTACTACTTGGTTTCTTTGTGATGCATTACACAGCTGGAATGATTTTGAGTTTAGTATTTCAATTAGCACATATTGTTCCTAATACTGAAATGCCTTTACCGGATAAAGATGGCAACTTAGAGCACACGTGGGCTGTGCATCAGCTATATACAACCTCTAATTTTGCACCTAGTAATTGGTTTGTAAATTTCTATACTGGAGGGCTTAATCATCAAGTTGAACATCATATTTTCCCACATATCTCTCATGTACATTATGGGAAATTGGCTAAAATTGTAAAGCAAACGGCTAAGGAATTTAACTTACCGTATAATGAATACAAAACCACTAGGAGAGCCATTATAGAACATTTTAGACATTTAGGCAATCTTGGTAAAAAACCGCAAGTAGCGTAACTAATGACACATCCTTTATCTGACCGAATAAACAGTTTACCTGTTTCTCAAACTTTAGCAATGGCTGCTAAGGCAAGAGAATTAAAATCTCAAGGAAAAGATATTATAAGTTTAAGTTTGGGAGAACCAGACTTTAATACACCTAACTTTATTAAAGATGCTGCAATTCAAGCCATCAACGATGATTATAATTCGTATACTCCTGTTGATGGATATTTGGAATTGAAAGAAGCTATCTGCACAAAATTTAAAAGAGACAACAATTTAGAGTATCAACCAAATCAAATTGTGGTTTCTACTGGAGCAAAACAGTCTATTGCGAATGTAGCTCAAGTTTTATTAAACCCTGGAGATGAAGTTTTATTACCCGCTCCTTATTGGGTTAGTTACTCTGCTATTGCTACTTTATGTGAAGCAAAGTTTGTAGAAATACCTTCTTCTATTGATGCAGATTTTAAAATTACTCCAGAACAATTGGAAGCTGCCATTACACCAAAAACCAAAATGGTGTTCTTTAACTCTCCTAATAATCCTAGCGGAACTATTTATTCGGAAAGTGAAGTAAGAGCTTTGGCAAAAGTTTTAGAAAAATATCCTAACATCTATATTCTATCAGATGAGATTTACGAGCATATCAACTATGGTACGAAACCTTTTAGTTTTGCTGCAGTAGAAAGCATCTACGAAAGAACTATCACCGTAAACGGATTAGCAAAAGCCTTTGCTATGACTGGTTGGCGAATTGGGTTTATTGGCGCACCTCAGTGGATTGCCAAAGCCTGTACTAAAATGCAAGGTCAAGTTACCTCTGGAACCAATTGTATTGCGCAGCGTGCTGCTATCACAGCCGTGTTGGCTCCTGTAAACAAAGTACAATATATGGTAGACGAATTTAAAACGCGTCGTGATATGGTATTGGACCTTCTAGGAGAAATTCAAGGTTTTAAGTTGAATATTCCTGACGGAGCTTTTTATATTTTTCCAGACATTTCTGCTTTCTTTGGCAAAACTATTCAAGGAAAAGCCATTAACAATGCGAACGATTTCTCGATGCTTTTACTAGAAGAAGCGAATGTGGCTACCGTAACAGGAGAAGCTTTTGGGGCTCCGAATTGCATACGACTATCCTATGCTGCTTCTGAAGAGCAATTAAGAGAAGCGATTCGTAGAATCAAAGAAATTCTAAGCTAGAATTTTATAGTAAAATAAATACTAAAGCCAAAGTAAAGATAGAAACTTGAAGAATTGCGGCAGTTTGGCTGCGTAGTTTTTCGTGTTGGCTTAAAAGAGAGTTTTTGATTTGTGATACTGACTCTGATTTCATATCACGTGCACTTTGTCTGATTTCTTCTTTGTAAGCAGACGTTAAAATTCCTCTCTCAATGACTCGTGGATGGGCTGTTGATTTCATGTTATTTATATTTAAAGTTTAATGGTTAATTATACTAAATAGACGCTCAAGAAGAATCTTTGTTACATACTCTCAATCATTTAAGACTTCTTTAACGATTATAAAACACAAAAAACCCAAGAGTTTTTCAACTCTTGGGAAATTGCTATTGTGCTTCAGAAAGCACGGTTCACGTATGAAATTTTAATGACTATCTATTTTCCATTTTCTATACAAAACATTCGTGTGGAAACAAGATAGATTAAGGTCATTTTTGGTTGGAAATAGAAATTAATTCACTTGAGAAAAAACTCATTTTTTCTATTTCTATTAACCTGAATAAGGAATAGCCATCTTGTTTGTGATTATCATCAATATTACTAATGACAACATTAGTATCATCAAAATCTTGAATATACCCTATAAAACTTCTATTAAATATTAAGTCTATGCAACACAAAAAGTTTTGTTCCTTAGATAGTTTAATAGCTTTATCAAATCGAAAATTATCAGATAATGATTTCTGAATTTTTAAATGAATTTCTGAAATATTTTCTTTTACTAGGGAAGATTTCCTTTTTATATAATCATCCTCAAATTCAATACAATAAATGTATTCTATTAATAATATTGAAAAACCATCGTAGTTACCCTCAGGACTAACTTTTTTCAATAAAAGGAAATCATCATCAAAAGAAACTACTATACCCATTGAAAATTTATCAACATTTTCTTGATCTGAGTATACACTGACGAATGTTCTATTCTTTATGGATTTATTAAGTATACTCTCAAATATTTTTTTCATTTTTATTCTTTTTTAATTATTATTTTCAAAAAAAGGAATTATAGGAATTATTTCTTTCTTTTTATTTGGGTTTTGTTTCCAATTTGGTTTTTGTCTCTGCTTTGTATTACCTCTCCCTGGTCTAGGTTTAGTGTGCTTATCATTAGTCTTCTTTTTACTTCCCCTTCTTTTTCTATGAGATGCAAATTCATAGACAGCATCACCAACAAATATTGTAGCAACTGCACCTATAACTACTAATACTGGTATAGCTACATCATCAAGTACACCTACTACAGTTGCATCATCTAACAGTAACAGTCCAGCAGCACCAAATGCAAAATTAGCAGTCTGGCTTTCTCCATCATCTACCATAGTAGATGTTACATGAGCAATCTGACTTGTATTAATTCCACTAGCTTCAAGTAATGCAATCGTAGCTTCTGTCTTTGTTACAGTTCCATCACTATTAAACATAAAGATAACTCCATTTTGATCTTCTGCCAAAAATGATGCACCAATGTATGTTCCATCTATTCCTAACCTTACAAGATCTTCCTGACTTTTAACTCTATCGTCAAAAACAAGATCGCCATTTTTGTTTTCATACCAATCTGCTAATACTGGTCTACTATCATTTACAAATCTTCTAGGCTTTGGCTCCTCATCTAAATCAATTTCCTCTGGCATCATACCACTAGGATCTGAGAAGAAAATAGGGTTATTAAATGAAAAATTATAAGGAGAATGCCTTTTTATTAACTCTGTAAGCTGATCTATTTGCATAAACCTTCCTAAACTAGCATCATACCCTCTCCAATCCATCTCATACAAATTCAGCCCCAAAGATTCCTCCAACTCAATACCGTTGTACTTGTATTTCTGCGCTACAGAATTTCCGTTCGCCGAAACTATATTATTATACCCTTTATGCTTCAAACCAAAAGGATAATAATTGGATTCTTCTATGATCTCAGATTGCGAAATACTTCCATTTCCATTAGTATCAGCATAACTTAAACGTACATTTCCTAAATGATCTTTGTATTGGAATACATAACTAAATGTACCGTTTTCATTTTTTACATATCCTTCTGCATGGCTAAAGAATTGTAAGACATTGTTTTCATATATATAACCACCTGCATAATCTGTAGTTGTCGTTGCAATTCCATAGCCAGATACTACTTTCCTCTGTTTAACTCCGGTAGCGTCGTATATATAATTAATAGAAGCTAACTGACTAGGAAATGACACTTGTGTAGGGAGGTTCAAATGATTATAACTAATTGCACCAATACCTTTATTCGAATCAGAAACCATGTTTCCATTTGCATCATAATTGTACTCTGTAGTTGTATTAGCTCCATCCTTAAATCCATATGTAATATGACCACTGTCTGAAACTTTAATGAGCTTGTTCCCAGAATCGTATGTATAGTTTAAGTTATCCATAATTCCAAAAGTAGTGCCCAAAGCATTGGTATGTCCTTTTCTTTGTAAGTTTATAATATTTCCATTCTTGTCATAACTTACAGATGTTAAGTTATAATTTCCAGTATTATCAACTCCACTTAAGATTCTGTTTAAGGCATCATAGCTAAAAGTATAAGTCTTAACACTACTATCAGTATTTAAGGTATTCCAACTTGTCTGGGAGATGTTTCCATTATACAAAGCAGTTCCGTTAATCGGATCGTTATAACGAAGGGTGAAATTAAACAAGTCATTGTCATTATTTGCATCTTGGTTAATGTTTTTCAACCAACCTCTTACATTGTAAGCATAATCTACTGTTTGTAATCCATCCGCATCAGCCTCTAATCCTCCTACTCGTTTGCTAGTCAATTGACCTAATTCATTATAAGTATTGCTTACAATCACTTCTATAGGTTTGTTGTTCACTTTTTGTGTTTGATTTACCAATCTTGTTGCATGGTCATAGGTAAACATGTCTACGGTTGTAATCGTTGCTTGACCACTGTCTGTCTTGTTATGTGTACTGGTAGTTTCAAGAATTTTTCCTGCAAAATCGATTTCTGTTTGTGCAATGTCTGTTGTATTTAAATAATCATTTTTACTAGATACATAAACAGGTCGTGCTTTGTCATCATATCCTGTGATGGTTGTAATCCACTTATCTGTTACTCCTAACACTTTAATCTTACTAGCGGTTGTTAATCCCTGTGTTCTGGTTGTTAATGTCTCTCCATAATTGGTTGTACTTGGGTTGTTTATATCTCCATCCCAATAAACATAACTATCATAATAGTTAATCGTATATACATCGTAATAAGGGATATTGTTAGGGAATGCATCATTAGAATAATAGAATAAAGTTCCTGGAATATAAATTGTTCCCATAAATGATTCACTTACTACTGAAGAACCATCTGCAGAAGTTTGCACAGAAGTTCTTGTTCCATTGTCTTTGTATATACCTGTTAATATCACTCTTCCATATTTGTCATACTTGGTAAATAGCCATTCTTTGGTAGATTTTGCTCTTTGAATAGCATCTTGAGTCAATATAGGTCTATCAAGTTTGTCATAGACAATGTATTCCCATCCTTTTCCTGGAATCTTCTTTTCTACCAAACGATTTCTTGAATCGTATTGATACTGGTAGCATAACTCATTTAGTTCAGTGTTATTTGGAATATTGATAGTAGCCTCTGCTTTAGGAGGTAACACAAAACTTAGATTTCCATAATCATCATACACATAATATGTATCATGTTTCTGATTGTTATTATACGTTCTCTTTAAAATGACTTGACCTTGAAGATTTTTAAACTCTTCAGTAGTCCTGTCATTTCCACTCGTATGATTTTCATCTTTCGTAATAATCTTGAAAAGTTCACCAGCAGCATAATAACTTGCTCCACCAGTAAGAGTTGGCACATAGTTTGAACTTAAACTTACGCGATACAAACGAACTTCATTTGCATCATTCGATGTATACTCAAACTTAATCTCATGACCATTTCCTAACTTCCAATCTTCACCTGGCGCTGCTTGTTTATAGACTCTATTTAAGGGAGAAGCTTCCAATTCCTTTTCAGAATATGGATTGACATTGTTAGTAGGAATGTTTACAAAGTCATCACCATAATTGATTTTGTAATAGGTTTTTATTTTCCCTAATGGATCTATACTCTCATAAGCACCAGTATTATTGGCAGAAGCATAAGGTAAAAAATCTTTGGTTTGTCTTCCATAGGTATCATACTCAATATGCGTGATAATATCTTTTTGCGTAGCACTTTGTTTGATTGCTACATTTTGTATAGGTCTACCTAATCCGTCAAAGTATGTTACATTTTTAATTGCGTCTGCATTTGTGTTTAACTGACTTATGTTTGTTATTTCTACTTGAGGAGTAATAGTATACACATAATTTTCATTACTCAAATTGACAGAAGTCTGACATGATGGTAAGCTTACAGTTACTGGTGTTGCAATACTCCATTCTCCTGATGTATCTCTAGCTCTGATATAGTAAGTACCATTGCTTGTCACGTTATAATTACTCGTAGAAGGATTTGCCATACTAGTTCCAGAAGCATTGGTTCCTTGCCAATACCATGTATCTCCTAAAGGAATTGGTCCTGAAGCGACTAAGGTAGCTGAGGTGCAAGTTACATTTGTTATATTAGGTGTTGGTGGTGGCAAGGGCCCTAAGTTAAAAACCACAGTAACACTATGATTATCTATTAATGATCCATAATTGGATGCCGTTACCACATATTTAATAGAATGTGTACCTGAACTTGTCCAATTGATTGTCGCTGATGTATTGTTCTGCGATTGTACAGACCCTCCTCCACCGATTACAGACCAATTGGCCGAAGTAATCACCAAGCCAGGTGAAGTAGTAATGGTATAATTTTCCGAACTTCCTACGGAAGAATTTGTGGGTCCGTTAATGGTAACCGTTGCCAAACTTCCGCCTCCTTTTTGCGCATGCATTGCTTGAAGGGTTGTTAGTATTAGCAAACAAATCCCTAAAATTTTAAATATATTCTTTTTCATGGCTTTTAGTTTTTATAGTGATACTGATTTTCGCTCACGATTTTCCCATATGCATCTTTCACTTGCTTTAATCGATGGAGATCATCATATTCATAATAGACTGTTTGCCCTCTTGGATCCGTAATACTAGTCACACCAACCAATGGGTCATAGGTAAATGTAGTGACCATTGCATTCGGAAAAGCAGCCCTTAAATTTTGCAATGCCTGACGTAAAGCACCTTCATCTCCTAGATAACTAATACTATTATTTGCATTTACCGTATCTATTGTTCTATCATCATCATTATTAGACAGGTTTTGAATATTAGTAACATAACTTGATATTTGAGAATACGTAGCATTTTCGATCTTTGCTACAGGGACTGTTTTATCATAACCCCAGATGTAAGCTATTTGTGTTCCATCTTTTTTACGAACCTGTTGTAAATTTCCAAACTCATCGTAAGAGATAAAATCAATTTCATTCGCTTCAATTTCACTACCCTTATATACTTCTATATTAATTGGCTGAAAATTATTAGTTGTTACTTGATTGAAAATAGTTTTTGTTTTTGACAACAAATTTGTATTTCTATAACTCTCACTGTATACAGGAACTTCTATAATATTCTTTGCCACCATTTGATCAAAAACGAGTCGTTCGCTTGAAGTGAACTCAGTTGAAGGCTCATTGTAAGGATAATACATCTTCTCCTTTAGAGTGACCAAACTACCAGCTTCATAAACTTCAGTTGTTTGTTCTGCAAGTCTATTTTTAGAGTTATAAGTGAAATTATCAGTAGATGTTACAGTATGAGATAAACTAGCCCCATCATAGAAATACTGGTTCTTAATTACTTCTTTAGGAAGCATAACTCCTTTACGATGGTTGTAAGTGGTGCTGGTCATATCTGGATTGATATTATAGCAAGTACCTAGTCCATAAACTATGGTCGCAGGTCCGCACATATCTGGACTATTGACTACAATCTGATTTTTATATTGATAAAATGTCTCGTAAAGTTGATTCCAAGGACAACTATAGCTCTGAGCTTCATAGGTCATTAATGAAGATTCAACAATTGAAGAAACGTTGTGATAATCATAAACCTCTTCCTGTAATTTTTTAGGAGTTAACTCATTTAAAGCCTTTTCTAAAAAGGTTTCTTTTTTCCTTAGAACTCCTCTTTGGTAATCTAAATTTTCATGCGGTTTGAAAGGGTAATTTGCCACACCTGATCCAACTTGAACTTGTATTTCTCGCGGAGAATCGTAGGTAAATAATTGACTCCCGTTACCTGATTCCTTTCTTAAAACATATTTATAACCTACATAATTCCCTTTCGTATTTGATGTATAAATAGCGCTAATATCTCGTGTTACTGTATAATTAACCGATCCTGGCACTATGGTTACAGATGGATTCAAAGTCACGTTACACGTAATATCTGTAAAAAACGGATGACTTTTTGTTTTTGTATAGCTCCTTGAGTTAGGATTTATTTCAAAAGAACCACTTGAAATCAATTCTTGTGCAGTTCCACCAACAATTCCACCATGATCCAAATGTGGATTATCCATATACACATAGCTTACCTTACGCTTTTCAACTCCTTCATCAGTAAAGAGAATATCCTTAATACGAATTCCTCCTCCTCTTTTGCTAGCAGTATTGAACTGAAAGAAAGAATGGTTGATCGTAAAATTGATGTTGATAAATGTAGGATCAAAATGAAAGGCTACTTGTGGAGTTGTAAGCTCAATAAAATACCATCCAGCAGAAAGACCAGACATTGTATTATTATTAACTAGGTCAAGTTCTTTCACTACTCCATTTGTGTCGTACTGAAAATCATTGATATTATAATTACTATAATTGATAGGACTACTAGTTGGGTTTGTAATATTTACACCTGGCTTAGGCTCAGCGGCATGAAAGCGCAATCTGTGTTTACTTGAATTTGCGGCACTTCCACTCGAGGTGATATTGGAATTCACCATCATTCTTTGACCAACATCCATGTAAATTAGGTAAGCTCCTGAAGAAACTTGCGTATATAAATCTATACTCAAAGATCCCATTCTACCAGCTCCAACTCTATTTTCTGGAATCGTAGCTGGATCTACCTGTACGGCTCCTTGATAACCAAAACTGTTACTCTCAAACACGAATTCTTTTTTGCCTCCTGTTGGATAAGTAATAGCACTAATCGCTCCTGTTGTAGCTTTGCTAGGGTCTGCTAAAGAAATGAGCGCATATGGATTATCAGAATCTTGTCCGTTATAGTAACCCCAAGCATCTTGATGTACATCATCAAAACCTGGGAGTTCGCTCATGTTATTATATTCTAGAGTATATGTAAGATTATCTGACCCAAAAACTTCCTTTACTTGAGTTAAAAACATTCTATTATTGGAAGTAGTTTGGTAGGTAAATTCTACTTTTTTGTTTTCTGATCCATCAGGTTCGAATATTTGAATTGATTTTAATTTTCCTCCTGGGATATACCCCCACAAATCCATTCCATATTCTGGGTGTCCCGAAGGGTCTAAATTATATTTCACTTTCGCTCCATTCCTAAAAGTTACTTCATTCACATATTTTTGCTTGCTCTCAATCGTCTGGCTCGAATAGACCGATTTTGGGAGCAGCATACCTTGATTAGCAGTCTCAATCTGATTATTATTAGCATTGCTAAGAGTTCCTTGTACAGCATTGAAAGTAGCTGTATATGGAGTGTGATAGTTTTCTTCTACTATCTGATAAGTGAAATTACACAGGTCTTCACCATTAGGCTGTTCAATTCGATCTATATACCAAACATTCGGAACATCATTAGTTCCCATATAATCTCCAGTAGCATTTGAACTACTACCATTTTGACTTGTTGTAGAGCTTACTGATATAATTCGATTCTCATTATGCTCTACAAAAATGTATTTATAACCCTTGGTATCAATAATCTCGAATTGAGTAACCTCAAAAGTTGTTGGATTATAGGTTAGATTGATCTTATCGTTAGTGTCAGATTCTGTAATGACAGCCTTTAAAGCTCCGAATTCTTTGATTATAATAAATCTACCTGATCCTCCTAGATAACTATATTGATATAAATCTTGATCCGCATCCCAGCGATCTGAATTCTTTCCATAGGCAGAATTCCACAAAAACTCTTGTTTTTGATCATTATTCAAGGAGTTAAAATGATAATAGTTATTGTGTAAAATCCCCTTTCCTTTCAATGGGTGATTTAAATCATCTGGCAACCCTTTTATTGTTCTGGTTATAGTTCCTCCAGTAGCCATGGAAAATCCTGTTCCTGTCCATCCAGAACGTTCATCAACACGTAAGGCCTGTGTATTATATCTTAAAGCAATTGGATAGGATAAATCTTTGCTAATCGAAATATTTCCTAAAGGAATGGAAATATTAGGTTGTCCTGTATAGTAATCTACAGGCACTTCTTCAAATCGCATCAAGCTGGCCGCACTTGGTGGTGGTGGCACAACTTCTGGATAATCTGTAGGTGAGCTTTGCCCAAAACAAAACCCCGTCACACCTATAAGTGCGACCCATAAAATAAGTCTTTTCATAAAAGATTTTTTTAGTATTAAACAAACAATTTTTTGAAAAAAGAAAGTGACTCATAATGCTAATTAACACATCCTTAAGTCTGAATAGTTCTCTAAATTTTGAGAAAATTCATAGCAATTTTTTTCTTTTTCATAACCAGAAAGTTTTTCAATTATAGAATAAACTCACTGTAATTCTTTTTCATAGCATTTTTCAACTCGTTTCTTAGCTGCAAACAACATTTTGCCAATAAGAATCGCAAACGTGTCTACATCTACCTCCTTGAGCTACAAAGGGCCAACGACAATCTTCAACACTATTGTCTCCATAGTTTGAAGGACTATCCGAAAGTGGATCTAGATGAGGAACAGTACTAAGGTCTAGACCTCCTCCATTAATCTCCTTTTGCTCTGTTTTGCTCAAAGCTTTTCCAATACTTAAAATTGATTTTTTCATTTCATAAAATTTTAAAATTATCTTTTCATAGCGATCCTTTAGAGACACTCACTATTTTATGTCTATTCTTCTCGAGAGAATACTTTTATATTATTCATTTTCATAAACTTATCTTTTATTCATTATATTCTTCATGCAATTCTGGCATAAAGAAACCTAAGTCATTTTTTTCGTACTCTTTTGGGTATCTATAACCATTAATGAGTATGGTTGGTGTAAAATTCAGCTGGTTTTCTAAACACCATTCTATCTGACCCGACAACAATTCCTTATATATTTTCAGGTCAACTGTTTGATCACTCCATTTGACTATCCAGTCTTTTGGAGATAAATCATTATAAACTTCATGTAGAGCTGCCATACTATTTTCTTTTCCTTTTGTAATATGAAGATGAAATATGGTGGCAGTAATCTTAAAAACATCACTATCTGCATTAGAAAGATCGATATTAAAACGGATGATAATTTTAACGTCCTCATCATGTTTCTTTAAAATCTCTTCAACCATTGTATGTACTGGCTTACAATGTCTACAAAAGGGATTTGTGATGATTACAATCTCTAGTTTAGATTCTACGTTCCCAAAAACAATTTCCTCTTTGGTTTGAAGTACAGTATTTACTTTGGGCTTACTTTTTAATAGTGTATAAAATAAATTGTAATTTCTTCTAAACTTAAAGGATTCTAATTTGTATGATTTATTCTCAATAGCTTCTATATATTTTGGTTTTACTAAACTCCAGATAGAGAAACTGCCAAAGAAGCTCATAAGAATTATAAGAAAATCGATTAATTCAAAATCAACATTTGATGAAAATGGTCTTAAAAAAAGAGAGATGCCTGCCTGTATCCATAATACAGCTACGATACTTATACATAATATGCATCGCACTTTTACAGTAAAAGCTTGATAATAAATCGAATACAAAGTTACAGGAAGAACTAGGAGACTGGTAAAGTATAACAATTGTAAACTTTGCCCATTTATAATAAATAAAAAGGCACCAATCGTAAAGCCTGAGAAGTAGATAATGCTTAAATCACTTAATGCATACAATTTAAAAAGTCGAGCTCCATTAGAGGTTAATACTGTGTTGCAATCTTTTTTACCTGAACCTGAAGGACAGAAGGCATCTCCAATGATATTTTTAATTCCAAATTCTTGTTGTAGAATTAAAATACTTATAAGAACTCCAATCATGGATGCTAACAAAACTGTTTTATCTAACACATTTGTACTAGAAATACTAACAACCATTAAGAAGCTTATCATAGCAATGATAAAACCTATTGTTGTGTATAGGTTTTTAGAAGGAATTATTTTTTTGTTGTTTTCTTGCTTTTCTACTGCCAATATAACGCCCGTAAAAACCTTTATAAAGTCTCTGCAAGTAATTGTCTTTGTACTCCCTTCTGAATTTGTAAGTCTATATGAATTGTTATATTTCTCAACAAGAAATAATCCTTGGTTTTTTTCATTCTTAAATTGTCCAATAAAACTTTTTGGTAATAGCTCCAAAGATTCTTTGGTGTTCGGAACTCTAGCTGCTATATTGTTAATATTGAAATGATTCAATACACCAGTAATTGCATATAGGCTAGGATAAGACGGATGGCTTTGAATTTGAAAAGATAACTCTTCTTTATCAAATTTAATCCCATTATTTCTTAGTAATAAACTTGCAATCTTTTGCATATGAAATAGTCTTAAGGTTTTAATCTAAAATTCATCATAGATTTTTCCAAACGAACACTTCAAATGTAATGGCTATTTATAGGGTAAAACAAATACTATTCTTGTAAATTTATAAATTTGAGGTGAATTTAATCAGGTTTAAAATATTGGTTTACAGTTATTTAAAATTAAATAATCAATAATTTAAGAAGTTCAAATTCATCCAGTTTTTCATAGGTTCTCTTATAATCATTTCATTACTGATTTAATGAGTTTTACTAACAGATTTTAGTAAATTTATAAATTTGAGCAAGCAGAAAAATATTCAAGTGTTTGATTTACAGATATTTATATTTTCATGTGAGTTCAAACTCTTTTAATGATGTAATTCGCTTATAAAATTTTAATAGGTTTGCTCAGAACTTTAAAAAAAAGATATTATGAATTTTAAAAACTTAGAAGCACACCGCTTAACAAAAAAAGAATTGAAAAATGTTTTTGCAGGTACCGTAACTGATTGCGAGCCTGGACAAACTAGAGTAGGTAAAGATGGATTAATTTGGGTATGTAGCCCTACTTGCGAATGGGTATTACCAAATCCAGACGATGGCGATGAAGGTGGTCAAAGCGGACATGGAGTTTAATTCCATTTATTTTTTAATTTCCTTTAAGTATTGAGAAGGGGTTACTTTTAGTATTTTCTTAAAATTCGCGTTGAACGAATTCACACTTTTGTAACCCGCTTCTTGTGCTAAAGCATCAATTGTATAGTTCTGTAAACTTTTTTGTTTGTTAATCTTTTTAATGATGCTATTAATCCTCAACCTATTGCTATATTCTGCAAAGGTTATATCCATGTATTCATTCACAGTTTTAGAAAGGTAACTAGAGTTAGTTTGAAGCTTTTTAGCTACTAAATTTAATGTATAATTAGGTTGTTGAAACAATTCTTCTTTTTCTAAAGCTTTTAACTTCTCAAGTAACTTAAGTGCTCCTTCATCAGATAGACTTGATGTTTGTTTCGAAATTGTTTGCTTAGAAACATCCTTTTCTAATTGTTCAATTCTTAAGTGGAGTTTACTAATATTTTCTTTATCTCTTCTCTTCGCATATATAAAGTAGCCTATAAGAAAACTAACAACTATAACTGAAATAAGCAAAGTATACAAGTAAAGTTTTTTTTCTTCTTCTTGGGTTTGATATTTTTTCTGATAATCTTCTATTTCCTTTTCTCTTTTATCAAGATGCACCATATCATTAATCTTAAGATCTGATTCATGCTTTGCTTCATAATATTCTTTTAATTTTTCTCTCGACTTTGTTCCATATTCATATGCTTTATCAGAATCTCCTTTTTTCTCATAAATCCTATATAGATAAAAATAAATATCAGAATTAATTGTTATTCGATTGTAATCAGACCACATATCACTCTTAACATGCCTTAAAAATGTTGCTTCAGCTTCGTCATAATTTCCTAAATAAAAATCACATTCTGCAATACGGAATATTGATTGTTCAGCCTTCTTAATATTGTCATCCTTTTTATGCAATTCTACTACTTTGTTATAGTAATTTTTAGCTATACTATATCTTTCTTTGAAGTAATTAATTTCGCCGTATAGCCCTAATATATAACTGTTATAATCAGATATCTTATAACTTTCCGAGTATTTTTTCGACATAGAAATATATGTCTGAGTAGAATCCAAGTACGAAAGGTATTGCTCTTTATCTGCTTGATATAAGTTTAATGTACGGCTGGCATACTTTACTAGTTGTCTTACATATTCCTTTTTTAAATAATTGCTCTTAGAGAAATTGGGTGATTTCTTTATTTCATTTAAAGAAGATTTACATATGGCTATAGCTTCCATATGCTTGTTAGACATTGAATATGCTCTACCTAAAGAAGAATGAATTTTTAATTTAAAAAAAGAAGAGCAGTTATTATCACATAACTTCATTACATCATTTAAGATTTCAATGGCTTTTACCAACTCTAAACTTACTACAAAACGCAATCCTTTTAGGTAGATAATATTCGCCTTGAGTTCAATTATTTTTTTGGAATCAATTTTATTTAGCTCTGCTTCAGCCTTGTTGAAAAGCTCATCAGCTAATTTATATTTTGATTTTAAGGCGTTGATGTATGCTTTTCCAGCATATCCAAATGCTTTTTTTTCAGAACGAATATCACTTATCAATTCATTACAAAATACTAATGCACTATCCTGATTTTTTGTATAGAGTTTGTTATACGTAGATATAAATGGATATTTACTATTCTCTTGCGAATGAGAGAATGCAATGAACATTAAAAACAAGATTGTAATGCTTATCTTTTTCATAGATGAAATTAAACGTATAAAAATTATTGGAGTACTTTATCTATTTTCCTAGCTTCACTCGTAAATTTATCAAAAAAAATAATATTAAACATATAAAAATGAAAAACCGCATTTAATATAAAATTAAACACGGCTTTATTAGGTTGGGGTCAATTCTTTTCTAATCTACATTGTCATGTAAAAAAGAATTGTTAGACCTTAATTGTATATCTTCATTATCATCGGTAGATAATGCTGTTTTAGATTTGCTAATTGCAGCATCGGTAGCATCTAAATCTACTCCCATTCTTTTATAAGCTGGTTGACGCTCTATTTCGTCAATGTTATTATTCATTTGGTCTGTAAATTTATAATTGAACCCTTTCATTTTCTGACGTCTTTCTTCGGCTCTTTTTTGTAATTCTGCAATCGTTAAACTCAAAGGAGAAACTTCTTCACTTTCAGTTTCAATCTCATTAATTTCTGCTTGAGGTGCTGTAGTTTTTAATTCAAATTGTATCTCATCTTCAGCAACTTCTTCTTTTTCAATAGAAGAACTTTTACTAATAGTTGGCTCAATATCAAAATCTTCTAAAACAAAACGTTTTTCAACAACCTCTTCCTCTTGTGCCACAACTTCAATAGCATCTTTTACTTCTAAATCTAAGACATCCTCTGTAAGTTCAAAAAGAGTTGTTGTTTCGTTTGGAGTTACTTCTTCGTAACTATTTAATGGAAGGTCAAATAACAAATCACCTGATATTTCTTCTGTTACTTCTTCGATCACTTCTTCTTTTTGTGGAGTGACATTTGTAATTACAAAATCTTCTTCGACTATTTCTTCTATAGCAATCTCATCGTAAGTAACCTCAATGTTTTTAATCAACTCTGTTGTTGGAATTAAATCCATTTTAATTTCTTCTTCTTCAGAGTCGTCTTCTAAAACGTGAATAATCTTTTCTTCTTTTGAAACTGATTCTTCAATTGTTGGTGTTTTACTCACTAATTTTTCTGAGAAATCATAGGTAGCTTTTTGATCTTCTTCTAGAGTATGAATAATTTTCTTTGCTTCAGTATTGGTAATATTATTCTGCTGATCTGCCGCAAAACCTGTTGCTACTACAGTTACAGATATATCGTCTTCTAACTCTACATCTTCACCAATACCCATTATGATATTTGCCTCGAAACCGGCTTCTGTTTGGATGTAGTCGTTAATTTCTCCTATCTCATCTAACGTAACCTCATTAGTTCCTGAAACAATTAATAGTAATACATTTTTAGCTCCTGTAATTTTATTATCGTTTAATAATGGAGAATCTAATGCTTTTACAATAGCATTCTTTGCTCTATTGGTTCCTGATTCTCTTGCAGATCCCATAATGGCAGTTCCACTATTAGACAATACAGTTTTTGCATCGTGTAAATCTATGTTTTGTTTGTAGTGATGTGTTATAACTTCAGCAATACCTCTTGCTGCGGTAGATAAAACCTCATCTGCTTTAGAGAACCCAGCTTTAAAACCTAAATTCCCATAAACTTCTCTTAGCTTATTGTTGTTAATTACAATAAGCGAATCTACATTTCCTCTTAGAGCATCAATTCCTAATTGAGCTTGTTTTGAGCGCATTCTTCCTTCAAATTGAAATGGCATTGTAACGATTCCTACCGTTAAAATATCCATGTCTTTAGCAATTTTAGCAATGATTGGAGCTGCTCCTGTTCCGGTTCCTCCTCCCATTCCAGCGGTTATAAAAACCATCTTTGTTTGGGTATTCAACATTTGTTGAATCTCAATCATACTTTCTTTAGCAGCTTGTTCTCCAACTTCAGGGTTGGCTCCGGCTCCAAGACCAGAGGTTAGATTGGCTCCTAGCTGAATCTTGTTAGGGATAGGGCTATTTTCTAATGCTTGGGCATCAGTATTGCAAATTACAAAGTCTACACCTCTAATATTTTGAGTGTACATGTGATTTACTGCATTACTTCCACCACCACCTACTCCAATTACTTTAATAGCATTGGATTGTGATTTTGGCATGTCAAATAAAATGTTATCAAATTCTGCGCTCATAATAACGGTTCTATTTATTTTGGTTGTTTATATTTTTTATTCTGCGTTATCTAAAAATTCTTTTAATCCATCAGTGAATTTTTCAAAGAAGGATTTTTTCTTTGGTTTTGGAGCTTCTTCTATAGACTTCTCTTCTTGTTCTGTCTCTGCTTCTATAGCTGTTGCTTCAGCTTCCTCTTCAGCTTGTTTTTCTTCACGGGCATGGTTTTCTAATCCTTCCATCAACAATCCAACTGCGGTTGCATAGGATGGGCTTGACAATGCGTCATCTGAATCTCCTGCTAAATGTTCATTTGGATATCCAATTCTTGCATCCATTCCAGTTATGTATTCTACCAACTGTCTTAAATGTTTCAACTGAGAACCTCCTCCTGTTAAAACTATTCCAGCAATCAACTTGCCTTTTTGAGTTTCATGCCCATAGTTCTTGATTTCTAGATACACATGTTCTATAATTTCCTGTACTCTAGCATGAATAATTTTAGAAAGGTTTTTTAGTGTTATTTCTTTAGGTTCTCTTCCTCTTAATCCAGGAATAGAGACAATCTCTGTTTCTTTATTCTCTCCTGGCCAAGCAGATCCGAACTTAATTTTTAATAACTCTGCTTGTTTTTCTATGATAGAACAACCTTCTTTGATATCTTCTGTGATAACATTTCCTCCGAATGGAATTACTGCTGTATGACGAATGATTCCATCTTTAAAGATGGCTAGGTCAGTTGTTCCTCCTCCTATATCAATTAAAGCAACTCCAGCTTCTTTTTCTTCTTGACTTAATACAGCTGAGGCAGATGCAAGAGGTTCTAGAGTGATGTCGGATAAATCTAATCCAGCACTCTTAACACATCTTCCTATATTTCTTATGGATGATACTTGACCTACAACCACATGAAAGTTGGCTTCTAGTCTTCCTCCGTACATTCCAATAGGTTCTTTGATATCTCCTTGACTGTCTACTTTAAATTCCTGAGGCAATACATGAATAATCTCTTCTCCAGGTAACATCACCAATTTGTGAACTTGATTTACCAAGTTTTCTATATCATTTTCATCAATTACTTCATCTGCATTAGATCTAGTAATGTAATCGCTATGATGTAAACTTCTGATATGCTGACCTGCAATTCCTACCACAACATTCTCTATCTTATGTCCGGAAACACTTTCAGATTCTTCAACTGCTTGTTGAATAGACTGGATGGTTTGTGTAATATTACTTACAACACCTCTCTTAACTCCTAGGCTTTTTGCTTTACCAATACCTAAAACTTCAAGTTTTCCGTACTCATTTTTGCGACCTATCATTGCAACAATCTTTGTTGTTCCAATATCTAAACCGACAGCTATTTTATTGTTTTCCATCTCTATTATTTTACACCAACAACTTGGTTGTGATATTTAATGTTTATGGTTTTGTATTTATGTATCGTACTATCTAAAAATGTTTTGTTGTAAAACGCTTTTAGTTTTCTAAATTTTTGGTCTAATTCTGTCAATTCTCCTAATTCTACTTTATAATTTCCGCTTCTAACGGTCAATAAGCACTCATTAGAATTGTCAAAATGAATTCCAATTATCTCTTTCTTTAAAAAGTCATCTCTGATTATTTTTTCTAACAATCGGTTGACTTCTCCTAAATCTTCGTCTTTTTTTACCCCTGTAATCAATGGAACTCTGGCTGAATAATTTTCCGACAGAGGCACTTCTACTCCTTGTGAATCAAGGTAGTAGGTTTTGCTACTAGTGATTACTCTAGCAACAGGTTTTCTTTGTTTGATAAGAGAATTCAAAACTCCATCGATTGTGATAAAAAGGGATGCTTTTTCGATGTAAGGATTTTTTAATACCTCTTTTTCTAAACGATATAAATCTATTACAGATTTTGCTTGGTTTTCAACTGCTTCATTGTTTTGTATTAACAATTTATTAACCATGGCATGTGTTAGGAAATTATTCTCTTCCGATTGAAACTTCACTTCTATTTTCCGAACTATTTTTTCACCATTTCTAACGTTAGAAAAACTGTACAAAAACCCTAAAGATCCTAATAGAATCAATAGCAAAAGATATTTCAATGTCTTTTTAAGTTTCATACTTTTTCTGTTGAATTGAGTTGATTTGTCACCTCTTCGATCATAACTCCAATATCTCCGGCTCCTAACATCGCTACAACTTTAGCTTCTGACTTTTTAATTTCTTCTACTAAATTTCCTCTGGATGTTAATTTTTTATTTTCGTTTCTAATTTTTTCTAATAACCATTGGGAATTTACTCCATCAATTGGTAATTCTCTAGCGGGGTAAACATCTAATAAAAGAACTTTATCAAATTTTGCTAACGACATAGCAAAACCTTCTGCAAAGTCTTTTGTTCTAGAAAATAAATGCGGTTGAAAAACAACCATGTTTTTCTCTTTCGGATACATTTCATCAATCGCCTCATAAACTGCATTAATCTCTGTAGGATGGTGTGCATAATCATCTATCAGGACCAATTCATCTGTTTTGATTTTATAGGAAAATCTTCTTTCTACTCCTTTGTATGTTTTTAGAGACTTTTTAATTTCTTCTAAAGGAATTTCGTAAGAATCTGCCATAGCTAAAGCTGCTAATGCATTCATCAAATTATGTTTTCCTGGTAAAGAAAACTCTACATTTTTAAGAACTTCTTTTGTTGTTTTTACATCAAAAACATAGTTTCCGTTTCGGATGGTAACATTTTGAATTTCATAGTCTGCTTTTTCTTCTACTGCATAGGTAATTCCATCTATATCAATTCCTTTTGCGACCAATAATTTTGAGGAAACCTTATCAGCAAAATCCTTAAAGGATCCTTGTAATTCTTCATGATTTCCATAGATATCCAAATGGTCTGCATCAGTAGATGTAATACAGGCAATATTTGGAGATAGTTTTAAGAAAGATCGATCAAATTCATCTGCCTCAACAACGCTTAATTTGTCACCACCTAAAATTAGGTTAGATTTATAATTCTCTGAAATCCCTCCTAAGAAACTGGTAGCATTATAAGGCTGCAAAATATGGCCTAAAATAGATGATGTTGTTGTTTTTCCGTGTGTTCCAGCCACAGCAAAACAGAACGAATCTTCTGTAATCATTCCTAGAACTTCAGCTCTTTTTAAAATTGTAAAACCTTCATCTTTAAAATAGTTAAGTTCTTTATGATTATCTGGAATTGCAGGTGTATATACAACTAGCGTGTTTGTCTTTTGTTTAAAATCTACCTCAATAAGGTTTACATCATCTACAAAATGAATTGAAGCACCGTTTGCTTTTAACTGATCTGTAATCTTAGTAGACACCTTATCGTATCCTGAAACTTTTTTTCCAATTGCATAAAAATATCTTGCTAGAGCACTCATTCCGATTCCTCCGATTCCAACAAAATAAACATTATGTACTTGTTTCAAATTCACAGATTCAATAGTTTTTCTACTTGATTAACAATTTGATTTGTTGCGTTTGGCAACGCCAATTCTTTAATATTTTCACTCAGGCTTTCTTGTTTTCCTTCATCCTTAATGAGTGTTTCAAAAAGGATAGGAAACGTATCTAACTCACTTTCTCTTAATAATATTGCTGCATGTTTATCGGCAATAGATTTTGCATTTTTCGTCTGATGATCTTCTGCTACATTAGGAGAAGGAATAAAAATTGTGGGTTTTCCTACGATGCATAATTCTGAAACAGAACTTGCCCCTGCTCTAGAAATAATTATGTCTGCTGCTGCATAAGCTAGATCCATTTGATTGATAAAAGCGTGTACGTGTACATTCTTTTTCTCATCGTGTTGTTTGTACTGATCGTAGTACAACTTTCCACATTGCCAAATTAACTGCACTTCTTGTTCTTCGAAAAATGGAAGGTTCTTTTCTATTAACTCATTTATTTTTCTAGCTCCCAAGCTTCCTCCTAATATCAAAATTGTTTTCTTTTTTTCTTTCAGGTCAAACAGCTTTACAGCTTCTTTTATTTTTTCTTTTACATGAATGGAAAGTAAACTTGCTCTAACTGGGTTTCCTGTTTTGACTACTTTTTCGGCAGGAAAAAAACGTTCTAGATTATCGTAGGCTACACAAATTATTTTGGCTTTCTTTCCAAGGTGTTTATTAGTAATCCCTGGAAAAGAGTTCTGCTCTTGAATTAAGGTAGGGATTCTTTTTCTGTGAGCAGCCATTAAGGTAGGGCCGCTAGCAAAACCACCAGTTCCAATAGCTACATCGGGTTTGAATTTCTTGATGATGCGACCTGCTTTCATCAAACTATCAATTAGCTTGATAGGAAACATCAAGTTTTTTAAAGTGAGCTTTCTTTGAATTCCTGAAATCCATAATCCTTTTATTTCATATCCTGCTTGCGGTACTTTTTCCATTTCCATTTTATCCTTAGCTCCTACAAACAAGAAATTTGCATCTGGATATCTTGCTTTTAACTCATTAGCAATAGCAATTGCAGGATAGATATGTCCTCCTGTTCCGCCACCGCTTATCAATATGTTAATCGATTGTTTCATACAAACAATAACAGTTTTATGATTAGGTTGTATGGAACATTGCTTTTAAGCTCTCCAACAAAAAAATGATATGTTTCTTTACAATGTTTCATGCAAAATATCTAATGGATTATCATCTAAAATTGATTCTTCAGTTTCTTCTTTGGATGCACTTACACTTAAAATCATTCCAACAGCAAAACACGTCATCCAAATAGATGTTCCTCCACTACTAATAAGTGGTAATGTTTGCCCAGTAACCGGAAATAAATTTGTAGCTACAGCCATATTAATACAGGCTTGGAATATAATTGGCAATCCAACTCCAATAACCAACAGTGTCCCAAAAATTGTTGTTGATTTTCGCACTGTAATAAAGATTCTAAACAGCAATAGGAAATACACAAAGACAATAAGAATTGCCCCAAATAAACCATATTCTTCAACTATAATTGCGTATATAAAATCTGAAGAGGATTGTGGTAGAAAGTTTTTTTGTACGCTTTTTCCCGGTCCTCTTCCAATAAGCTCTCCAGAGGCTATAGCAATTTTTGCTTTTTCAACTTGATAGGCTTCTGTTCCTTCGGATGGCTTCCAAAAGCTTTCAATTCTTTTTTCCCAAGTACTTACTCTATTAGGCATAGCATCTGGAAATGCTTTAGCTATTAAGATAAAAAGAGTAAGAGCTAATATTCCTGTTCCTAAAATATAACCAATATATTTTAATGGGTATCCTCCTATAAATGACACTATTAAAATCATCATAAAAATGATTGCCGTTGTAGAGAAATTCGCTGGCAAAATCAACATTAAAATCAACCCAACTGGTAGCCATAATTGCCATAAGCTTTCTTTAAATTTGATCTTAACATCTTTGTTTTTGGCCAAATATCTTGCTACGTATACCATTAACACCAATCCAGCCAATGTAGATGTTTGAAACCCAATTCCTACAAACGGAATTCGTATCCATCTACTTGCATTGGCTCCTCCAATAGTTGTTCCCTGTGCTAAAGTGTAAATTAATAGCACAAATACAACTGGCAACATTAATACAGAACCTCCACTAAAATATCTGTAAGGCACTCTATGTACTCCGTATATAATGGCAAACCCCATTATTAATAAAACGACATGCTTTAAAAGATATCCAAATGTAGAACCCCCTCCTATATTCACTAAGTTAACACTAGCGCTATAAATAGGCATAAAAGAGAAAATAGCTAACATAGCTACCAACGCCCAAATGGTTTTATCTCCTTTAATATGTCGTAATAAGCTTTTCACTTTTATAAACTTCTTACTGCTTTTTTAAATTGACGACCTCTATCTTCATAGTTTTCAAACAAATCAAAACTTGCACATGCTGGTGATAACAAGACTGCATCTCCTTTTTGAGATAACTTATATGCTACTTTCACTGCTTCTTCTGCTCCTGCAGTTTCAATCATCATTTCAACTACATTAGAAAAAACCTGTTTTAGCTTTTCATTATCTTCGCCTAGACAAACGATAGCTTTCACTTTTTCTCTCACCAAAGGCAACAAATCTCCGTAATCGTTTCCTTTATCAACTCCTCCTACAATCCAAACTGTTGGTTTTTCCATGCATTCTAATGCATAAAATGTAGCATTTACATTGGTTGCTTTAGAGTCATTGATAAATTGAACTCCATTCACTTTTTGAACATTTTCTAATCGGTGTTCTGCACCTTCAAAGTTTGTCAAACTATCCTTGATAGATTGGCTTCTTACATTTAACAACTGTGCTGCTAAAGTTGCTGCCATTGTATTTTTTACATTGTGTTTTCCTTGTAATGTTAGCTTAGAAATGCTCATACTAAATTCTTCTGTATTTAATCTTGTTATTATTTTGTCTTCTCTTAAAAATGCTCCATACTCTAATTCCTTTTCAATAGAAAAAGGAACCAATTTTGCATAGGGCAAGTGTGTTTGTAATCCATGATTTATAACTTCATCATCTGCATCATAGATCAAAAAATTGCTTCCATCTTGATTCATAGTAATCTTAAATTTTGAAGCGAGATATTTATTAAAATCATAATTATATCGATCCATATGATCTGGAGTAACATTGGTTATGATTGCGATATGTGGTTTAAAATTCACAACTCCATCTAACTGAAAACTACTAATCTCTAACACATAATTTTTGGCATCTTTCTCAGCTACATGTTGCGCAAAGCTGTCTCCAATATTCCCTGCAATACCTGCATTTACTCCTGCTTCTTTTAACAAGTGATGTGTAAGCATTGTGGTTGTAGTTTTTCCATTAGAACCCGTAATTCCAATTAAGGTAGCTTCTGTATATCTTGAGGCAAATTCTATTTCAGATATGACTGGAATTTGATTCTCCACCAATTTTTCTACTAGCGCTACTTTTTCAGGAATTCCTGGGCTTTTCATAACCAGATCAGCATTTAAAATCGATGATTCTGTATGCCTCTCTTCTTCAAAATTTATCTTATGATGTAAAAGAACTTCTTTATATTTTTCTTTGATTTTTCCTTTGTCTGAAACAAAGACATCAAATCCTTTTTTCTTTCCTAATATGGCGGTTCCAACCCCGCTTTCGCCACCACCTAAAATCACCAACCTTTTCATCTATCTCAACTTGAGGGTCACAATTGTGAATACCGCCAAGAGAATTCCTACAATCCAAAAACGGACTACAATCTTACTCTCATGGTATCCTAATTTTTGATAATGATGATGTAAAGGCGACATTTTAAAAATGCGCCTACCTTCGCCAAATTTTTTCTTCGTGTATTTGAAATAGGAAACCTGTAACATCACTGAAAGGTTTTCTACAACAAAAATTCCAGCCAATATTGGCAACAACAATTCTTTACGAATTGCAATAGCTATTACTGCGATAATTCCTCCAATTGTTAAACTTCCTGTATCTCCCATGAATATTTGAGCAGGATATGTATTGTACCATAAAAAACCTATTAAAGCTCCTGCAAATGCAAGGATATACACGGTCATTTCTCCTGAATTGGGTATATACATTACGTCTAGATAATCTGAGAAAATGATGTTTCCAGATATCCATGCAAAAAGCGCTAGAGCTATTACTATAATTGCTGACGAACCAGTTGCTAATCCATCAATACCATCAGTTAAATTGGCTCCATTTGAAATTCCTGTAACTATAAAAATGGTAACAAAGATGAATACAATCCATCCATATTTTTCATATCCATCTCCTAAAAAGCTTAGGAAGTTTGAATAGTCCAATTCATTATTCTTTAAGAAAGGGACTGTAGTTTTTGTTGATTTATGAGCTTCTCCAAAAATCTTTTTTCTTCCATCTTCTTGCACTATTTGCTGATCTACTGGTAATTGCTCTTTTATAGTCACTCCTTCATGGAAATACAACATTGATCCTACAATTAATCCTAATCCAACTTGACCTAAAATCTTGAATCTTCCTTTTAAACCTGCTTTGTTCTTTTTGAACACTTTGATATAATCATCTATAAATCCGATTAATCCCATCCATACAGTTGTTATCAAAAGAATGATTACATAAATATTATCTAATTTGGTAAGTAAAAGCACGGGAATCAACGTAGAAAAAATAATAATCAACCCTCCCATAGTGGGTGTTCCTGCTTTTTGCGTTTGCCCTTCTAATCCTAAGTCTCTAATAGTTTCACCTACTTGTTGTTTTCTTAAAAAGTTGATGATTCTTTTACCGTAAATAGAAGAAACCAACAATGCTAAAATGAACGCAGCAGCAGCTCTAAAGGTGATGAATTGAAATAATCCAGCTCCTGGGAAATTAAATTGAGATTCTAAGTATTCAAATAAATAATACAGCATGTTACTTTTTTAACAGATTAAAACATTGTGTTACTTCTTCTAAATCATCAAAATGAAATCGTTCTCCATTAATCTCCTGATACGTTTCATGACCTTTTCCAGCAATCAATAGAATGTCGCCTCTTTCAGAAAACTTACAAGCAGTTTTTATGGCTTGTCTTCTATCTAAAATGGTAAGTGTTTTCTTATAGTTTTCTGGAGAAACTCCAGCTTCCATTTCGTTTAAAATAATTTCTGGATCTTCTGTCCTTGGGTTATCTGAAGTGAAAATGGCTTGGTTACTTAACTGTGAAGCTATATGTGCCATTTTTGGCCGTTTCGTTTTGTCTCTATCTCCTCCACAACCAACAACAGTGATTAGCTTTTCGTTGTCAGTTCTGATGTCATTGATGGTTTCTAAAACATTTTTTAGTGCATCTGGTGTATGAGCATAATCTACTATAGCTGTAACTCCATTTTCAGAAACTACATATTGAAATCTTCCGCTTACACTTTCTAACTCACTTAAAATGGTTAACATCTCAAACTTATCAAGCCCCAATTCATTTGCAGTTCCAATAATGGCTAATAAATTGTATGCATTAAAAGTCCCGATTAACTTAGTCCAAACTTCTATTCCATCAATAGATAATAATGTTCCTGAAAATCGCTTTTCTATAATTTTCGCCTTGTAATCAGCTAATGTTTTAAGAGCGTATGTTCTTTTTTTAGCTTTTGTGTTTTGCATCATTATACTTCCGTTCTTATCATCAATATTGGAAAGCATAAATGCTTTTTTAGATAATGAATCGAAAAATGACTTCTTCACATCTCTATACTCGGCAAATGTTTTGTGATAATCTAAATGATCATGAGATAGGTTGGTGAAAATACCTCCTGAAAAATCTAATCCTTCTGTTCTTTTTTGATGAATTCCATGCGAACTCACTTCCATAAAGCAATAGTCAACTCCTGCCTCAACCATTTCATTTAAATAGTGGTTGATAGATACAGAGTCTGGCGTTGTATGAGTTGCTGGATATTCTTTACGATCTACTACAATTTTTACTGTTGATAAAAGCCCTGTTTTATATCCCGCTTTTTGAAACAGCTGATAAAGCAATGACGCTATTGTAGTTTTTCCATTGGTTCCTGTTACACCTACTAAACTCAACTTAGAAGATGGGTTGTCATAAAAATTAGAAGCAACTATTGCTAAAGTTGTATTAGAATCTTCAACCTGCACATAAGTAACTCCTTCTTTTCTTTTTTCTGGAATGCTTTCACAAATCACGGAAGCAGCACCTAATTCTACAGCTCTTTCTATATATAAATGTCCATCAACTGTCACTCCTTTTTGAGCAACAAACAAATCTCCTTTTTTAACTTTTCTCGAGTCAAATACAACTTGAAAAACAGGAATAGCAGTATCTCCATAGACAGCATCTACAGGAACTTTATATAATATATCTTTTAACTGCTTCAATTAAGATAGATTTAGAATAATGGTTGCTCCTTTTTTAACAGGAGACCCTTTTTTTATAGATTGTTTTTTTACTTTTCCAACACCTTTCACCTTTACCTTCAAACCAACATTTTCTAATAAAGAGATTGCGTCCATTGCTGGCATGCCTCTTACATTTGGAACTTTCTTACCATCAACATTTTTTGTGTTATCAGCGTATGAGTCTTTAATCATATTTGGATCAAAATCGTCAGGAACAATTTCTCTTTGTACAGGAGTACTTGTATAGATTTTTTGTGCAATTTCTTTAAATACAGGAGCTGCTACTGTTGCTCCATAATATCCTTTCTTCTTGTTTGGCTCGTGAATCACAACAATACAAGAATATTTAGGTTTGTCTACTGGAAAGAATCCAGCAAATGAGGCTACATAAAGTTTATTGGAATATCCAACAGGAAGAGTATCACCGTATCGAGTAATAGTTTTTTTAGAAATAAATTTTTTAGCAGTCCCTGTTTTTCCTGCCATTGAAAAATCGGATGAATAAATATTATCTCCAGTACCTCTTATAACAACATTTTCCATTACCTTTTTCATCTTTTTGATGGTTTCTGGCGATGCTATTTGAGGGTTTAAGACTTCTACATCAAATACTTCTTTCGTAATATTTTCTTTTCTAAGTTCACTAATAAAACGAGGTTTCACCATCACACCATCGTTTGCAACAGCATTGTATAGCATTAATGTTTGTAATGGAGTTACAGAAACTCCGTATCCCCAAGCCATCCATTCGAGAGAAGTTCCATACCATCTTTTTCTATTCTTTGGAGTAGGAATAAATGGCTTTCCTTCTCCTTTAATTTTAAGCCCTATTTTTTCAGTCAGACCATAATTTTCAAGATGTTTGATAAACTTCTCTGGCTTATCATCATAATGTTTTCGAATTAGCTTTACAATACCAACATTAGAAGACACTTCAAAAACACGAGCCGCTGAGATTTTCCCATAGCCATTTCTTTCAGAATCCTCTACTTTTTTCCCATGAATAAAGATTCTTCCTTTTTCGGTATCTACAACTGTTGAAGTATCAATTACCTTGTCTTCTAACGCTGCCATTAAACTTGCCAATTTAAAGGTAGATCCTGGCTCATGAGATTCCCATACTGCGTAGTTTCGCTTCTCGTAATATTTCCCCTCTTTTGTTCTTCCTAAGTTTGAAATAGCTTTGATTTTCCCTGTAGCAGTTTCCATAACTACAGCACACCCATGATCGGCTTCGAAATACTCTAATTGTTTTAAAAGTGCATGATGCGTAATGTCTTGAATGTTAACATCAATTGTTGTAATTACATCATATCCATCAACAGGCTCATTCTCATTTACATTATTGATAGGTTTCCACTGCCCTTTTCCTATTTTTTGTTTTAATCGAGACCCATCTATTCCTTTCATATAATCTGCATATGCACCCTCTATTCCTGCTTCGCCTCTTTGATCATGATATCCAATGGTACGCTCAGCAATTTTTCCTATGGGATGAGCTCTAACAGTTTTTTGTTCAGCAATGAACCCACCTTTAAAAACCCCCAGTTTAAAGATGGGAAATTGCTTCATTTTTACGTAATCATTGTAGCCAACATTCTTTGCTATTAACAAATATCTATTCTTCAACTTTCTAGCATTACGTAACTTTTGTTCATAATAACTGCTTGATTTTCCCAAGAAGTTTGATAAGGATTTTGAAAGCGAAGTAACATCTCTGTCAAAAATTTCACCATCAACAGACATTACATCCATGCGAATGGTAAATTTTGACATTGAAGTCGCTAAAAGATTTCCGTCTGCTGCATAGACATTCCCTTTATTTGCATAAATAGTAAAAGGCTTCTGCGTTAAATCTTTGGAAATTTGGCGATACTTATCTCCTTGAACATATTGTATATTTATTACCTTGAAAATTATTGCAAAGAGTAGAAGCGTCATAAAAGAAGCCACTATGTAGAATTTTGTGAGTATGCTTTTTTTATGAGTTTCCAAGATAATTGACGTTTATTAATCTTTACTAATTACTTTTATTCTTTTGGGTGGAGTCTTAGCGGGTTGCAAACCCATTTTTTTAGCTTTCTGACGAATGTTTGACTCCATTTTCATTCGCATAAGCGTTGTTTGTGTATCTATATATTCGGCTCGTAGTTCTCGTTTTAACTTGTTGAGCTCAGAAATTTTTAGCACTTTTTTATCAGCATTATGTGCATTTGAAATCATAATCAATAAGAGAGCTACAATAAAGATGATCATCCTCCAATTCTTAAAAGCAGAATCGTTTGTGAGGAAGCTTCCTCTCAAAAGATCATATATACTTTTCTTAACTTTTGACATTACATTTTTAATGTAGCTACTCTTAATTTAGCGCTACGAGCCCTGTTATTGACGTTAATTTCCTGTGGGGTAGGCACTATTAACTTTCCTACTTTCATTAATGGAACATTTGTGTTTCCAAAAAAATCCTTTTCGGGCTCGCCGCTAAATAATCCAGTACGTATAAATCTTTTTACCAATCTATCTTCTAATGAATGGTATGAGATCACACTTAACCTTCCTCCAGGATTTAATATTCCTGGTATTTGATTTAAAAACTCTTTTAATACCTCTAACTCTTCATTTACTTCTATACGAATTGCTTGAAATATTTGAGCTAATATTTTATGTTCTTTCGCTTTTGGCAAATACCTTTTTAGCACTTGCTTTAGCTGAAAACTTGTTTCAATCTTTTCTTTCTGTCTTTCTTCCACTATTGTTCTTGCAATTGCTCTAGAGTTTCTTAACTCTCCATACAAAAACAAAATGTCGGCCAACTGTTTTTCTTCATATTCATTGACTACATCCTTTGCCGAAACTTTCGAGCTTTGATTCATTCTCATATCCAATTCTCCTTCAAATCGAATTGAAAAACCTCTTCCCGCTTCGTCAAACTGATGAGAAGAAACCCCTAAATCAGCTAGCACTCCATCAACTTTCTTTATGCCATAAAATTTCAAGAACCTTGAGATGTATCTAAAATTTTCTTCAATTAGAACAAAACGATCATCTTCTATTTTATTTTCCACTGCATCTTCATCTTGATCAAATGCATACAGTCTTCCTTTTTCTCCTAATCGCTTTAATATTTCTCTTGAATGACCTCCACCTCCAAATGTTACATCTACATAAACACCATCCTTCTTAATATTAAGAGCATCTATACTCTCAGATAGTAAAACAGGATTATGATAACTCATCTACATCTGTATTTCCCATCACTTCTTCTGCAAGAGCTGCGAAATCTGTTGCCGCATCATCAATTGCTTTCTCATAATTATCTTTATCCCAAATCTCAATAATGTTAATTGCAGATGAAAGCACAACTTGCTTTTGAATATTTGCAAACACACATAAATCTTTTGGGATTAATAATCTACCTGAAGCATCCATTTCAACAACTTTTACACCAGCCGTAAATCTTCTGATGAAATCGTTGTTCTTTTTCACGAACCTGTTGAGCTTATTGATTTTAGCCATCATCTGATTCCATTCTTGCATAGGATACAATTCTAAACAAGGCTGGAAGACAGCTCTCTTCACAACAAAACCTTCTTGTAACACAGGCGCAAGTTGCTTCTTGAATGCTGATGAAATCATCAGCCTTCCTTTAGCATCTGCTTTACACTCATATGTTCCAGTTAAGTTGATCAACAGTTTGGATTTTGACTATTGAAGCCAAAAATAGAAAAAAATCACCACTTTTTACCACTTTTTACCACTTTGTTAATAAAATTTAACACCTCGCTTGTTTTTTAGCATTCTTGAGTTGTAAAAAATTGAATTTCAACTAGATTAGCTCGACATGAATTTCTCATAAAAAAAGCCTACATTTGCCTTTAAGTCAAACCAACAAATAATGACTGAAAACTTAAAGACTGAAGGGAAATTTACTTACGCTGAAGCGGGAGAAGGCAAAGCAATTATTGTGCTTCATGGATTGATGGGAGCACTAAGTAATTTTGATAAAACTTTCGACTATTTTTCGAATAATGGATACAAAGTTCTTATTCCTGAACTTCCCTTATACACCATGCCTTTACTGAAGACTAACGTAAAAAACTTAGCGAAATTTTTACATGATTTTATTGCTTTTAAAAAGCTTAAAAATGTTATTCTTTTAGGTAATTCTTTAGGTGGTCATATTGCTTTGTATTACACAAAACATTTTCCTGAAGATGTTGGTGCTTTGATTTTAACTGGTAGCTCTGGATTGTATGAAAATGCAATGGGCGGTAGCTACCCAAAAAGAGGGAACTACGAATACATAGAGCAAAAAACAAAAGATGTTTTTTACGATCCAAAAATAGCTACTAAAGAATTAATTGATCAGGTATATAGTGTTGTTAATAACCGTAATTCTGTTATTAAAACTTTAGCAATTGCCAAAAGTGCGATTAGACATAACATGGCTGGTGATTTACCCAACATGAAGCAACCAACTTGTATTATTTGGGGAAAGCAAGACAATGTTACACCTCCTGAGGTGGCTGAAGATTTCCATAAATTACTTCCAGATTCTGATTTATTTTGGATTGACAAATGTGGACATGCTGCTATGATGGAAACTCCTGAAGAGTTCAACCAAATTCTTAAAGATTGGTTTGTCTCTAGAAATATATAACTCATGAAAATCAAATCTGCAGAGTTCATCATAAGCAATACTGATGTCTCTAAATGCCCTAAGGATAGACTTCCAGAATATGCATTTATTGGAAGATCTAATGTTGGAAAATCGTCTTTAATCAACATGTTGATGAGCCGAAAGGATTTGGCAAAAATTTCAGGAAAACCTGGAAAGACGCAATTAATTAATCACTTTAAAATTAACGATAGTTGGTTTTTAGTTGACTTACCTGGTTATGGATATGCGCAGGTTTCTAAAAAGAAGCGTCAAAAATTCCAAAGCTTTATTGAAGACTATTTTTTAAAAAGAGAACAACTTGTTTGCACTTTTGTTTTGGTAGATTCTAGACATGATCCACAAAAGATAGATTTAGAGTTTATGCACTTTTTAGGAGAAAATCAGATTCCCTTTTGTATTGTTTTTACCAAAGCAGACAAACTTGGAAGCTCTAAGTTGAACAAACAAATAGTTTCTTACAAAAAGAAATTGTTACATACTTGGGAAGAAGTTCCTACTTCTTTTATAACATCTTCTTCTACAGGTTTCGGAAGAGAAGAATTTCTTCAATTTGTTGAAGGTGTTAATGAAGATGTTTCTGCTAATTTTCAATAGTATATATGCATTCTCACAAAGGCAACTTATTGGTTCTTTTCGAAGACAATCATATTATAATTGTCAACAAGAGAGCTGGTGATATTGTGCAAGGAGACAAGACTCAAGACAAACCTTTAAATGAGATCGTTAAAGAATACATTAAAGAAAAATACAACAAACCTGGAAATGTTTTCTTGGGAGTTGTTCATAGATTAGATAGACCAACTTCAGGCATTGTAGTTTTTGCTAAAACATCTAAAGCTTTAGAACGTTTGAATAAGATGTTACGAGAAAAGAGTATTCAAAAAACATATTGGGCTATTGTAAAAAACTCTCCTAAAAAAGAGAAAAACACTTTGATAAATTACCTTAAAAAAAATCCCAAAAACAATAAATCGAGCGTTTTTCAAAAAGAAACCGAAGGAAGTAAAAAAGCGATTTTACATTATCATGTTGAGAAGAAACTAGATAATTATTCACTGTTAGAAATAGACTTAGAAACTGGCAGGCATCATCAAATTAGAGCTCAATTATCATTTATTGGGAGTCCAATCAAGGGAGATCTTAAATATGGATTTTCTAGAAGCAATAAGGATGGAAGTATTCACCTTCACGCACGCAAAATTAAATTTACACACCCTGTTAGCAAAGTTGAGATTACTATAAATGCTACTCCACCTAATGATCCACTTTGGAAAGCTTGTATATAGTTTTTGTATCTTTAGGCAAATCAATTCATGAAACGCCTAAAGTACCTTTCCATTCTTTTACTACCTATAAGTGTTTATATTTCATTCACTTCTAAAGGATGGCTCACCTTCTTACCAATAATTATTTTTTTTGGACTTGTTCCATTCTTAGAATTGTTCTTTAAACCTAACAGAGAAAATTTCTCAAAAGAACAAGAAGAAATTGAAAAAGAACAAAAAATTTACAGCTTAATTTTATACCTAACCATTCCTATTCAGCTGTTTTTTTTGGGATACTTTTTTCTTGTAATTCAAGAGGCTAATTTAACTTTAACTGATTTATCTGGTAGGATTTCAGCGATGGGATTGATGTGTGGTGTCATTGGAATTAATGTTGGTCATGAGTTAGGTCATAGAAACAATAGAACTGATGAATTCTTAGGAGAAATCTTATTACTAACTTCTTTAAACACACATTTCTTACCTTACCATAATGGCGGACATCATTATAATGTTGCAACTCCAAAAGACGCCGCTACAGCAAGGAGAAACGAATTGCTATATAGTTTTTGGGTTCGCTCTCATTTCACAAGTTATTTACAAGCTTGGCAATTAGAAAACAAAAGAATGAAAGAATTCAATAGAAAATGGTTTCACCTCCAGAATAGAATGGTAATTTATTCTTTTGCTAACACCCTATTACTTCTTTCGATTTTTTATTTTTTTAGCTGGCTAGGAATTGTTGCCTTTTTAATCTCTGCCGTTATTGGAATTTTATTGCTAGAAACTGTTAACTATATAGAGCATTATGGCTTGTTAAGAAAGAAGAATGATTACGGGAGGTATGAAAAAGTAAAAAGAACACATTCTTGGAATTCAGACCATGTTATTGGCAAAATAATGTTGTTTAATTTGTCTCGTCATTCAGATCATCATTACAATGGCAGCAAACATTATCAGCTTTTAAAATCTTTACCTGAAAGCCCGCAAATGCCAACAGGCTATCCTGGTATGATGATTCTTTCTTTATTTCCTCCAATTTGGTTTGCTTTTATGAATAAAAAAATTCAAAAACTCAATACTCAATCTTAATTATGTCAAAAGAGAAAACCGTTTCGGAAGCTATAAGCTATCGCCGTTCTGTAAGAATATTTGATCCCGAAAAAGAAATTGATACTAACATTGTTAAAGAGTGCATTGAACAAGCTGCTTTAGCACCCAACAGCAGCAATATGCAATTATGGGAATTCTATCACATTACATCTAAAGATCTGATACAAAAGATTACTCCATTCTGTTTTAATCAGAATGCCGCTAAAACAGCTCAACAAATGGTAGTGTTTGTAACCAGAAAAGATTTATGGAAAAAGCGAGCTAATGCCAATCTAAAAATGTTGGATTCTATTTTTACTCCTAAACCTAAATCGGAATGGAGCAATAGAGAAAAAGTTGGCAGAAATTATTACGGAAAGATTATTCCGTTTGCTTATGGTGAATTTTTAGGTTTATACGGGTGGTTAAAGTATATAATGATTTTAATTACAGGATTGTTCAGACCTATTTATAGAGAAGTAAGAGCGAGAGATATGCGCGTAGTTGTTCATAAATCTTGTGCATTAGCTGCTGAAAACTTTATGATTAGTATGGCTGCAAAAGGATATGATACTTGTCCTATGGAAGGGTCAGATACTTGGCGAGTAAAAAAAGCTTTAGGCTTACCTCGTGGATCTGAAATTAATATGATTATTTCATGTGGTGTTCGCAAACCTGAAGGAGTTTATGGAAAGCGTTTTAGAATTCCTTTTGAAGAAATATACCGTGAAATTTGACAATTTCACCATCAATTAAAAAATTATGAAAAAGTCACTCTATTCGCAATATATACTTCTAGTATTTATTGCAACTTTCTTACATTTTAACACAATTCAATCTCAGGAATATCGCGATAATTTCAACACAAAATACAATCAATCAAAAGATTCGGCAAAAATATATAGTGATCAATTGATTCGCTCCGAAAAATTGAATGAAAGAGCTTTTGGACATATTACTAAAGGCTATTTATTAACAAAAGAAGGAAACTACGATAATGCTGAAATATTATTCAATAAAGGATTTAATGAGATTAATAAAATTAAAAATGAAAATTCAAAATCAGAAGAAAAACTTCATGCTCTTTATTATTATTCTCTTTACTTATTAGAAAAACATAATATAGAAAAAGCTACAAAAAAAATAAGTGATGGACTTGAGCTTTCAAAAAAATTAGGCGATGCGAAAATGCAAATTAAATTTAGGAACTTAAGAGGTAGAAGCTTTTCAATATTAGGTCTTAGTAAAGAAGCCATAACTAATGGTCTAGAAACAATAAATGACATCAAAACCCTTAAATCTGAATTATTAGAACCTTTTTATAACAATGAATTATTACGAGCCTACTTAAATACAGGAAATAGAATGTTAAGTCTTTTTTTGTTTGAACCAGAAAACAATGAAGCTTATCTAGATTCTACAGCAATTTATCTAAATACCGCTCAGCAATTTGCTGAACAAGTTAACCTTCAACCTAATACTATACACAAAAGGCAAATATTAAATTTACGTGCTGATCTATTTTATTTTCAAGGCGACTACAAAAAAGCTATCGAGTCTTATAAAAAAACTCTAAAAGTTTCTGAAGCACTTGGTTTTAAAAAAAGGATTTACCAAGTAAAGTTTAGACTTGCTGAAGCACATTTTCACCAAGAAGAATACAAAAAGGCAAAAGAAATATTTGATAGTATTTCTTTGGATGATCTAAATCAATACAGACTACTAAAAAACAGCATTGATATCAAATATTATTATGCTAGAATTTATTCTAAACTAGGTGATTTAGAAAAATCGGAAAAATATATTGATACATTTTACAATCAAGCTGATGATTTTTATAAGACTTTAAGCTCTACCAAAATTGATGTTTTCACCAAAAGTCAACTCGATAAGAAAAAACAGGTTTTAAATCAACTACAACAAGAAAGAAAGACCAATCTTTATCTAACAATCATTCTCGCTTCTATTTTCTTACTATTTACAGTATTTATATTTTATACAAGAAGTCAACGAACAAAGTTAAAGTCTAAAGTTGAATCTTTGCTAAAAAACATGGAAAAAAACGAACAGAAATCTACTTCAAACACAATAGTAGATGAAGCTAAAGTTCAAAAAATTCTAATCAAACTAAAGGCAATTGAAAAACAAAAACTGTTTCTATCAAAAGATTATTCATTAAATATGGTTGCTAAGAAAATTGACAGTAATTCATCTTATGTGTCACAAATCATTAACACCCATCGGAAAAAGTCTTTTGTGCAATACACCAACGAATTAAGAATAAATTATATTTTACAAAAACTTAAAGAAGACGAAATATATCAAAAGTTCACATTATTAGCTATTGCTGAAAGTATCGGCTATAAAAGTTTAAGTTCTTTTAATAAACATTTTAAAGTAATTACTGGTATTACCCCTAAACAGTACTTGCAATACATCAAATCTTTGTAAAAAGATATTCTACAAAAAAACCTCCATAAGCTATGAAGGTTTTCACTTTTCAAAAGCAATATCGATATAAAATCTTAATACTCATGACAATCGTCTATAACATTACCATTTAAATCTGTTAACTCAGGTCTACATACTCCATCATCCCAAACAAATCCTTCTTCACAATCTGGTGCGCTTCCAGCTAAAACTTTCATTTGCTCTTCTTTTGTCATCAAGTTTACTTCTTTAAATTTCATCATTTTTTTTTTCATAATATTTTGTATTATTAAATTAAAATTGATCACAAGTAAAGAAAAAACCTTTGAAAAAGGTTATCAAAAATCAATCATAAAGTGAAAATTTATAAATATTCACTTTATTTCAACTGAAACACAATATTGAGAACCCACTAGTTATCAAAAAACAGCCTTTTCCTATTCTACACCTATATAACTATACCTCAAATTATACTGAAAATTTATAAATTTTAAGGTACATCTTTTTTTTTCAGTAAACGTTCTGTCTAGATTTATCCTGTTTTCGAAAACAAAATATAACTAGACATAAACAACGAGTGTCTTTAAATGTTCGTTGCTTTTATAATTTTTAAATTTTAAACTATGAAAAAATCAATCTTAAACATTGGAACAGCACTAAACAAAAAAGAGCAAAAGCAAATTAACGGAGGTGGCCCGCCTATTGATGTAGGAAGTTGTGCAACTCTAAGTTGGTGTAATTCTACTTGTGACGGTGAATGTATTGCTTGTATCTCAAATGGCAGTATTACTGGTTTTGCTTGTTTTGGATATGCAAATCAATAATTAAATCAAACATTTGAAGAAAAAATGTTTTGAATCAAGGAGAAAAAGTTCTCCTTGATTCCTTTTTATTATACCTAAACCTTATCTTAAATGTCAGTTCCTTAAAACAATTATAGATACATGAATTCATACAAACAAAAATTACCCACTAGTATTGTCATGTGTTCATTTGTTTAAATTGAACTATATATAGACTCCCCAAAATTGGGGATAGGAAATTTCACCATTTTTGGTTATTGACACAGAATAACCTAATAGGTATCTTTATCTTCCCAACGCTCTAAGAAAAGAAAAATGTTAAAAATTGCTAGTTTATTACTACGTAAGAACGGTATTCCCTTTGATAAAGAAGAACTTTCATTCCAAATTCAAAGTCACCCATCATTTCCAAGTCTACATGCTATTACTGGAGTTTTAGATCACTTCAATATTGAAAATGTAGCCGCAAAAGTTCCTAATACTCAAGAGGTATTAAATCAACTGCCTAATTATTTTATTGCTCATGTTAATGATGAGCAAGGTCCTGATTTGTTTTTTTATGAAAAGAAAGGGGATTTGTCTTGCAAATTATATGATGGTGGTGGAAAAAGCAAATCCATGACTTCGGATGAGTTTTTAAAAAATTTTACTGGGATTATTGTTGCTGTAGAAAAAGACGAGAACAATACTGAAAAAACACATAAAAAAAGTGTACCTATTAATGCTTTAGGATTAACTCTATTTTCTATTAGTGCTCTTGTTATATTTTCTCTTTCAACCAATGAGATTAGCAACTACTTTACTTTACTTTTCGGTCTAGCAGGAACTCTAATTAGCATTTCTATTCTTAGACAAGAATTTGGAATTAAAGACGCAATTGGGGATGCTTTTTGCTCATCAGACTCTGAAAAGAAAGACTGCAATGCTGTTTTAAGCTCAAAGGGAGCTAAGCTTTTTAAGAATTATAAATTAAGTGATTTAAGCCTTGTATACTTTCTAGGTCTTCTAACCAGCATTTTTTTATTATTAATTCAGGGTTACAATCTGAGTCTCATATATATCATCAATATATTAGCAATACCAATAACTCTATACTCTATATATTATCAAGCTATTAAAGTAAAAACTTGGTGTCTATTGTGCCTAAGTATTGTTGGTGTTTTATGGATTTTAGCTGCAATTCCTTTCTTATTTGAAGCTTTTGCATTTACTATTGATTTCCAAATTATAGAAACTCTTACAGTTCTCATTGGTTTTTTAGCAAGTTTCTCTATTTGGAGTTACTTAAAGCCACAATTTATTGAAGCATCAGAGAACAAAAAGTATAAACTTGATTATTACAAGTTCAAAAGAAAGTATAGCTTATTCTCTACATTATTAAAAAACGAACCTGCTTTAGACACCCAAATTACAAATACAAATGAAATTGTTTTTGGAAACAAAAAATCCCGTTTAGAAATTTTGATTGTTACTAATCCTTTCTGTGGACATTGTAGACCAGTTCATACAATAATTGAAGATATATTAACTCAGTTTAATAATGAAGTAAAAGTTTGTATTCGCTTTAATATTAATCTAAAGAATCTTGAATCCGATGTAGTAAAAATCACTACTACATTGATGAATATTTATAAAACAAAAGGAGAAAAAACTTCATTATTGGCAATGGATGAAGCGTATAATAAACTAGCTCCTAAAGATTGGTTAACCAAATGGTCTAAAGAAGGAATTGATTTTGATTCTTACATAGAAACACTTCAAAATCAGAAAGATTGGTGTAATGAAAACAAAATCAATTTTACTCCAGAAATTTTAATCAATGGATATTCATATCCAAAGGAGTATGACAGACCTGACCTTTTATTCTTTATAGAAGAGTTACATGAAGAATATAACAAAGAATTAATTATATCAGAAACCGTTAACAATGAGGTCTCTTAAAAAACAACAAGGCCCAAAAGGGCCTTGCATTTGAACAAAATTCTCTCGCAAAGAATAGACACAAACAGTGAGTGTCTCTAAATGTTCGCTGCAAAAGTAATTTAAATTTTTTTATGATGAAAAAATCAATTTTAAACATCGGAGCAGCTTTATCAAAAGCCGAACAAAAACAAATCAATGGTGGTTTTTTTGGCTGCGGAACTCTATCTCAATGTATGAGCTCTTGTCAGTATGAATGTGTATGGACTGTAAACTGGCACAGAGAACCACCATGTTGGGCTTGTGTAGATACTAACAATCACCAGTAAGTCTAAGAAACAACTCAAACGTATATTTGTTTTGACCAGATATACGTTTGTTTGTTTTCTTTAAATTACCTAGCTTTATTCAAAAAAATTTGCATGCCGAAATTTCCCTCTTACAGACAAACTGAAGCTAAAGATTGTGGCCCAACGTGTATTAAAATTATTGCCAAACATTATGGTAAGTTAATTAACACACAACAACTCCGAGATCTTAGTGAAACAACAAGAGAAGGAAGCAGTCTCATGGGTTTAAGTGACGCTGTAGAGTCTGTAGGTTTTAAATCTTTGGGAGTTAAGCTATCACTAGAAAAATTAAAAGAAGCCCCTTTACCATGCATTCTTCATTGGAACAAAAATCACTTTGTTGTTTTGTACAAAATAAAGAAAAACATGTTCTATGTTTCTGATCCTGCTCATGGTTTAATTACATTAACCAAAGAAGAATTTTTAAAAAACTGGATAGGAAATAATTCAGATGAAAAAACGGAAGATGGAATTGCTCTTTTGGTAGAACCAACTCCAAAATTCTACAACAAAGAATTTGACAAAGACGAAAAATTTGGCTTCTCATTTATATTTAAATACTTATTTAAGTACAAAAAGTTTATTGTTCAACTTGTTATCGGCCTTCTGGCTGGAAGTTTATTACAATTAATTTTTCCTTTTTTAACGCAAAGCGTTGTTGATGTTGGTATTAAAAATCAAGATATCAACTTTGTCTATCTAATTTTAATTGCCCAATTGTTCCTCTATGTAGGAAGAGCTTTGTTAGAGATTATAAGAAGTTGGATTCTGCTTCATTTAAGTACTCGAATTAATATTTCGTTGATTTCCGACTTTTTCATCAAACTTATGAAACTACCCATCTCCTATTTTGATGTAAGAATGACTGGAGATTTGTTACAACGAATTAATGATCACAAACGTATTGAAAGAATTTTAACCACATCTTCATTAAATATTCTATTCTCTTTATTTAACCTCATCATTTTCAGCATAGTTCTTGGATATTACAGTTTACAGATCTTTGGCATTTTTGTATTAGGAAGCTTACTTTACTTTGGATGGGTTTTGTTCTTTTTCAAGAAAAGAAAAGAACTAGATTACAAACGTTTCTCAGAGGTGAGTCAAGAACAAAGTAAAGTTATTGAGCTCATTAATGGAATGCAAGAGATAAAACTTCACAATGCGGAAAAAAGGATGCGATGGAATTGGGAATATGTACAAGCCAGACTCTTTAAAGTTGCAACAAGGAGCCTTGCTTTAGAACAAACTCAAAGTGTTGGTTCAAATTTTATCAACGAGCTAAAAAATATGCTCATTACCATACTCTCTGCCAAATTGGTTATTGATGGCGAAATTACCTTAGGTATGATGATGGCTATAAGTTATATTGTTGGTCAGTTAAACTCTCCAATTACTCAGCTAATAAGTTTTATGAGAGACGTTCAAGACGCTAAGATTTCATTAGACAGACTAGGTGAAATTCACAACATGGAAGATGAAGAAAAACCAGGTGATAATAAAGCAACTAATATTCCAAAAAATGCGCCAATAAAAATCAAAAATATTTCTTTTAGATACATTGGTGGCTTAGAACCCGTTTTAAATAATTTAACCCTAGAGATTCCAGCCAATAAAACTACTGCAATTGTTGGAGTTAGCGGAAGTGGAAAAACAACATTAATGAAACTTCTTTTAGGTTTTTATAAACCTGACAAAGGTGACATTGCTGTTCAAAGTTTTAGTTTACAAAATATCTCTCAAAAAGTATGGAGGCAAGAATGTGGTGTAGTAATGCAAGAAGGTTATATTTTTAATGACACCATAGCAAAAAATATTGCTGTGGGTGAGGATTATATCGATAAAGAAAAATTGCATCACGCAATTCATGTTGCAAATATTTCTGATTACATAGAAGGGTTGCCTTTGGGTTATAATACAAAAATTGGAAATGAAGGTTCTGGGTTAAGTACAGGTCAAAAACAACGATTACTAATAGCTAGATCTGTATATAAAGACCCTAATTACCTTTTCTTTGACGAAGCTACATCGGCTTTGGATGCAAATAATGAAAAAGTAATTATGGAAAACCTTAACACTTTTTTTGAAAACAGAACAGCTGTAGTTATCGCACACCGCTTAAGCACTGTGAAAAATGCTCATCAAATTGTTGTTTTAGAAAAAGGGAAGATTATTGAGAAAGGGAATCATCAAGAGCTTATAAAATTAAAAGGAAGTTATTATCATTTAGTCAAAAATCAGTTAGAATTAGGGTCATAAGACCTTGACATTTATAACAAATAAAAATGCCTCAAAATCATATAAATACCGAAATACGAAGCGAAGAAGTTCAAGAAATTCTTACTCATATCCCTAATTGGATGATACGTTGGGGAAACACATTGATTCTTGCATTTGTATTTATGTTACTGGCAATAAGTTGGTTTGTAAAATATCCCGACACCATTACTTCTCAAGTAATGATAACTACCATTAATCCTCCTCAAAAGCTATATGCCAACTCAAATGGGAAATTTGATGCAATTTTGGTGGAAGATACAGATACAATCAGACAAGGAACGAACCTTGCCATTATTGAAAACTCTGCTTTGTATAAAGATGTTCTTTTATTAAAAAGTATCGTTGATACCATTCAAGTAGATAAATCCGATTTTAGTTTTCCAATCCATGTATTACCTCCATTAATTCTTGGAGACATCAATCCTAGTTTTTCTCAGTTTGAAAACAACTATTCTGATTACGATATTAATAAAAGGCTCAACCCTTATGAAAACCAATCTATTGCTAATAGGTTTTCTTTATCACAAGCAAAGGTTAGGCTGCAAATTCTAATTGAACAGAAGAAGTTAGCCGAAAGAGAGTTTGAGTTAAAAAAGAAAGGTTTAAAAAGAGAAAAACTATTATTTGAAAAAGGAGTTTCTGCAGAACTAAAATTTGAACAAAAAGAATTGGAATTCTTTCAATCTGAAAAAGCACTCAAAAGCTTAGAGTCTTCAATTTCTCAAATAAGAGAGTTGATTAGCAATTCTAATAAAAACTTAAAAGGAACCTCAATAGAAAAGCAACAAAAAGATTCAAGACTTTTAAAAAATGCTATTCAATCTTTCTATCAATTAAAAAAAGAAATTAATGATTGGGAAAAAAGATATGTGTTAAAATCTGACATTAATGGTCAAGTGAGTTTTCTATCAATATGGGATAAAAATCAGATTGTAAAAACTGGAGATTTAATCTTTACCATTATTCCGATTAGAGAACGATCCTATATTGCAAAAATAGAAGCTCCTGCAGCAAATTCAGGAAAAATAAAAATCAATCAAAAGGTTCAAATTCAATTAGCAAATTTCCCTTCTGATGAGTATGGAGAACTTAATGGGGCTATCTCTTTTATTTCTTTAGCACCTAACCAACAAGGAAATTACTTAATTGACGTTAGTATAGATAAAGAGCTAACAACATCCTATAATAAAAAGATCCCTTTCAGACAAGAAATGAAAGGAACGGCTAAGATTATTACCGAAGATTTACGTTTGATACATCGTTTTTTCTATCAACTTAAAAATATTATTAATTAATTATTCTCTCGCAAAGAATACCCGACAGATACCTTGAATGTCTTTAAATGTTCGAGGGTTTTAAAACTTTAAAACCTATTATTATGAAAAATCCGATTTCTAAAATCTGTATATCAATACAGAATACCTTATCAACTTTTTCTTTATCGGAATCACCTAGCTTCTAGTCAAACATTCCATATTAAGCAACACATAAACAACTCTATTCGAGTTGTTATATGACAATATTCTTTCGCGAAGATTAGACACAAACCTTGAGTGTCTTTAATAGTTCAAGGAACCTAATAAACCCTTTAAATTTTTTCACATGAAAAAACAAATTTTAAATATCGGAAACACCCTAAGCAAAGGTGAATTAAAAGAAATCCAAGGCGGACGTGGCTGTCCTCAAGTTGACCCTCAAGAATGTTCAACTTGTGGTGGTTTTCCAACTCCTAATGGATGTTGCTTAGGAGATGCAGCTGTTTGGTTTTGTCTAGGCAATTAAAACTAAGCACTTAAAAAGCAAATGCAAAAAAATCAAGCAATGTTGCATCGTTTTTTAAAGTTCGCAATTTTAGATGCAAACATTAGCTTTTAGTTGTGGCTAGAGGCTGTAGGCCTCTAGCCTTTACAACTTATTTGTAAAGAACAGACACAATCCTTGAGTGTCTTTAATAGTTCAAGGAACCTAATAAACCCTTTAAATTTTTAATTATGAAAAAATCAATTTTAAACATTGGAAAAGCTTTAAACAAAGCTGAGCAAAAACAAGTAAATGGAGGCTTAAAACCAAGACCTTGCTGTAACCCTGCTGACGATTGCTGTGTGCCAAACCCAAACTACAATGGCAGTAATTGTCAATTCATCCCTGGAAACCCAAATGCTTGGCCAGTACCTTACTGTATCTAGTAAACAATAAGAGAAGTCAAGTTGAAAAATTAATTTTTCAACTTGACTCATCTTTTATAAAATTTCTCGCAAAGGATAGACATAAACTCTGAGTGTCTTTAAAAATTCAGGGATTTAACAAACCCAAAATTTTAATCATGAAAAAATCAATTTTAAACATTGGAAAAGCTTTGAATAAAGCAGAACAAAAACAAGTTAACGGAGGTATGAATGGTATTTGCGATTGTACAAGTAATTACACGCAGGTATCACAAAATGAGTGTATTTTCTCTCCAGTTGGCGGAGGTCCTTTTATGTGTGCTGGAGTTATTGTAGATGGTCAATGCTGCATTTCATCACTATAATTTTCACTACAGTTTAAAGTAATGCGTTTGTATTTTTATACAAACGCATTATTATATAACATTAAGCTATTTCTTTACTTTAAAAATGAGTTTGTTTTTTGATTTTTTAATTTCTTCTTCATTCATTAACATCTTTACAAACTCTCCATTCAAATACTTTTCCGCTTGATCGTCATAATGATCACTAAAAATGTTCCCTGACTGTCCAGTTGGAAGAATACTCGCACTATTTTCTATATCTGAGAAGTCGATTACTCTACGAGTAGATGGTCCTGCATGTACTTTATAATAACCTGTGCTATCTAATTTAAACAGTTGATTATTAATCACTTCATTTCCTCCATCCATTTGAAACGGTCCAATATTAAACATATTTCGCAACATTTTTCCTCCAGCAGCAAGAGCATGACCATGCTCTACTGAAGCCACTTTATTCCAAGACCATTCTTCAATATTCTCTCCTAATTGTTTCTCTAAAAAGGATACAGTATTTTTAAAAGAAGTTTGTAAAATTTCTTTTTTTGTTTCTTTTCCTGAAGTATTCACATTGTCCCACCATACAGATTCTTCTTTAGCTGCCTGAACAGCAATTACTCTTTTCATTAAATGAGTTCCTAAGAAATCCGAAAAGCTTGCTCCTAATTCATCTTCAAAAGTATTCTTTAAAAACTCATATAAAAATCTAGTGTAAATCGTAGGAGCATTCTTCTCTTTAGCATATTCTCCATTCCATTCATTTAAAACTTCTAATGCTTTTTGCTCGTTCTCAGAAAAATCAGAAGTTTCAAGACTTCCTACCATATTTTCAATATTCTTTCCTACTATTGGCGAAGTAACATCAAAAATCATTTTCTGAACATCTTCTTTCGTCCAATCATTTTTAGCTTCTAACAATTGCTCTATTCTATGTCCTCTATCTTCAGGTAAATAATAACCAGGATATAGAATTCCTGCAATAGTATCAGGTTGATTATTTGCCGAGTATACATAACCCCATCCTGGGTTTATAGCCTGAGGATTTTGTTCAAAATCTAAATATTCTAGAATTTCATCTTTTCCTTCTACTCCATTCAAAACAAGTTTTGTGTTTAACGAATCACGATACTTATATAATTTTCCAGAGGCAAACCATGCGATATTATTGTTCGCATCTCCATACATAATATTTAATCCCGGAGCATGTAACAATTTAGCTCCGTCTTTAAACTCATCAAGTGAACTGGCATGCGACATTTGATAAGCAACGTCCAAAATCTTGTTATCTAACTTTGTGTAGATCCATTGCATTGCAATTGGTCTTTTATCATGAATCTCTTTTAAAAGTTCATTCATGATTGGGCCATGTTGACTTATTTTTACTTGAAAAGTAGTATCAGACTGATCTTTTATTTTAATTGTTTTCTCTAGTAGTTCATATTTTTTATAACCCTCAGATGTTTTATACTCATTTTCATTGTTAGGGTTATTTTCTTCGAAATAAAAATCGATATCATCATTCTCAAACATGGTTAATCCGTAGGCATAATTTCTATTATGACCTAATAAGGCGAAAGGAGTTAATGCTAAATTATAACCATACATTTCATAATCTGGAGTCTTTATGTGTGATTGATACCAAACTGAAGGTTGCGAAAATCCTATATGTGGGTCGTTAGCAAAAATTACTTTCCCATTTTGTGTTTTGTCAGCTCCAATTACCCATGAGTTACTACCAATAAATGCAGATACTGGTAAGCTTTCATAAATTTGATTCATTGCTCTTGACACCTCAGCATTTATTTGAGGGTTCTTTTCATTCTTTATAATAGCAGTATTCTCATTGATTGGAATATTTAACTCTTCTAAATAAGCATTTCCTAATTTCTCTTTAATTTCCGTTAAGAGCGGATCTGTTTTTTGAGCCATAGCAAAACTAAAAGACATATAACCAAATACATTGTATACATCATTGATGTTATATTTCTCCTTTTTTACACCTAACAATAAAAATTCAATAGGTGTAGGCCCTTCATCAATAAATTGATTTATTCCATCCAAATACGCCATTGTAAATTGATACGCTTTTGAGTTCTTATCTAGTTTTTCAATAGCTTTATGAGCATCTTCTTCAATTCCTAATCCTGAAAAAAACATATCTACTTCAACTAATTTTTTACCTAATACTTCAGACAATCTTCCAGGTGCAATTCTACGAATCAACTCCATTTGCCAAAGCCTGTCTTGTGCATGAACATATCCTAAAGTTCTGTATGCATCTTTCTGATTTTGAGCATTGATATGTGGAACTCCATTATTATCAAAATAAACCGTTACTTCATCAGAGAGATTAGCTAATTCTAACTCTCCATGATACGTTGGATGTAAACTTCTAGAATAAAGCCAGCCTCCAACTACTATAAGGAGAATTATAACAACAAGAATTTTGAGTGTTTTTTTGAAAACTTTCATACAGAACTATTTGATTTTTCTCAAAGATAACAGATTTAAGTTGTATTTTTGAAGACAAGAAAAACAAGCCTTCGATGAAAAAAATTCAGATGGTTGACCTAAAGGGTCAGTATGAAAAAATTAAAAACACTGTAACAAATTCAATAGAAGAAGTTTTAGAATCTTCAGCTTTTATTAATGGACCATATGTCAAAGAATTTCAAGCAGATTTAGAAGAATATTTAGATGTAAAGCATGTTATCCCTTGCGCGAATGGAACTGATGCTTTGCAAATTGCAATGATGGGTTTAGGCCTTGAGCAAGGAGATGAAGTTATTACTGCAGATTTCACTTTTGCTGCAACTGTAGAAGTAATTGCTTTGTTAAAATTAACTCCTGTTTTAGTAGATGTTGAAGCAGATACTTTCAATATTGACATCGAAGCCTTAAAAAAAGCTATTACGCCAAAGACAAAGGCAATTGTTCCTGTTCATTTATTTGGGCAATGTGCTAATATGGATGCTGTAATGCAAGTTGCAAAAGAGCATAACTTATATGTAATTGAAGATACTGCTCAGGCAATTGGTGCTGACTATACTTTTTTAGATGGCTCAAAAAAGAAAGCAGGAACCATCGGACATGTTGGAACCACCTCTTTTTTCCCTTCAAAAAACTTAGGTTGTTATGGTGACGGTGGAGCTATTTTTACAAATGACGATGATTTAGCACATATCATTAGAGGAATGGTAAATCATGGAATGTACAAACGTTATTATCATGATGTTATTGGTGTTAATTCTAGACTAGATAGTATTCAAGCAGCCGTCTTAAAAGCTAAACTTCCTTATTTGGATGCATATTGCGATGCTCGTAGAGAAGCTGCTGCATATTATACTAATGCATTTTCTTCAAATTCTAATATAGTTACACCTGCAGTAAGTGAATTTTCTACACATGTTTTTCATCAGTATACTATACAAATTACAAACGGAAAGAGAGATACTTTACACAAGCATTTGTTAGACAATGGTATTCCGAATGCAATCTATTATCCAGTTCAATTGCACAAACAAAAAGCTTATCAAGACGAAAGGTATAATGAAGAAGATTTCACAATAACAAATCAATTGGTAGAAACTGTAATTTCTTTACCAATGCATACAGAATTAAGCAAAGAGCAGTTAGAGTTTATTACAAAAACTGTTTTAGATTTTGTAGGATAATTTCAAAACATGAGTAGAATCTTAGTAACAGGCGGATTGGGTTTTATAGGCTCTCACACAGTAGTAGAGCTTCAAAGTTCGGGATATAATGTTGTAATTATAGATAATCTGTCCAATTCTAAAATTGAAGTTCTTGATAATATTGAATCTATAACAGGTAAAAGACCTGATTACTATAACATAGACCTTAAAAGCAAAGAAAAAGTTCAGCATTTTTTTCAACAACAAAAAATAGATGGTATTATTCATTTCGCTGCTTCAAAAGCTGTTGGCGAAAGTGTTGAACAACCTCTAAAGTATTACGAAAACAACATCACAACTCTTGTATATATTTTACAAGAGATGAAGAAGCATCAACTTACAAATTTTATTTTTAGCTCTTCTTGTACAGTCTACGGTCAAGCAGATGAGCTTCCTATTACTGAAAAAGCTCCAATAAAACCAGCAGAATCTCCCTATGGAAATACCAAACAAATAGGAGAAGAAATTATAAAAGAAAGTTGCATTGCAGATAACCTTGCTGCAATTGCATTGCGTTATTTTAATCCAATTGGAGCTCACAATTCTGCCAAAATAGGTGAATTACCATTGGGAGTTCCGCAGAATTTAATTCCTTATGTTACACAAACCGCAGTAGGAATAAGGAAAGAGCTTTCTGTTTTTGGAGGTGATTACCCAACCCAAGACGGAACAGCTATTCGAGATTATATTCATGTTGTAGATTTAGCAAAAGCACATATTGCTGCCCTAGAAAGATTACTAAAAAACAATAATAAAACTGAATTTGAAGTTTTTAATGTAGGAACTGGAAAGGGAAGTTCTGTCTTAGAAGTTATTCAAGCATTTGAAAAAGTATCTAATACAAAACTGAATTATAAAATCGTTGAGAGAAGAGAAGGAGATATAACCGCTGCTTATGCAGATACTAACTTAGCCAACGAAGAATTAGGATGGAAAGCAGAGAAAACTATAGAAGAAGCTCTTGCTTCTGCTTGGAAATGGCAGATGGAACAATAATTTTAGTTTTTTAGTATATCCTTAATATTTTCTACTTTATTTTTTTGTAGCTTTAGTATGTCATTGAATTGGACATGACTAAAAGCTATGAAATATTTCCAATTATTATTTTGCCCCCTTACGCCTTGTTTAATATTCATCAAACAAGAATCGTTGATGTCCCTATACTTAATTTTCTAAAATCAAATTATTACTATTATGAAAAAAATTACCCTCTTATTTTTATGTCTATTTTTAACAGCCTTTGCAGCAATTGCTCAATCTCAAAGTGATTATTATATAACCACATGGGAAACAACTACTTCTAACGAATCAATTACTATTCCTGTTCATACAGGAACTTATAATATTGATTGGGATGATGATGGAAATTGGGATGCTACAAATGTAAGTGGATATCAAAGTCATATTTACGTAACTCCTGGACAGCACAAAATCACTATTGAAGCAACATCCAATTCATTTCGAATTTATTTTAACAACTCAGGTGATAAAGATAAAATTCTTGAAATCAATCAATGGGGTATTACTCCATGGTCTTCTATGAACAAAGCATATTATGGTTGTTCAAATTTAGATATTCTAGCTACAGATGCTCCTGATTTGTCTGGTGTAACAGATATGACTCTCAGTTTTGCATACTGTTCAAATTTAAAAACTACTTCATTAAACAATTGGGACGTAAGTACTATAACTAATATGAATAGTCTTTTTAAGTTATCAGGGAGTTTTAATGCAGATATTTCTAGCTGGAACGTAAGTAATGTAACTAATATGAGTAATATGTTTAGTTTCACTGTTTTCAATCAAGATATTTCTGGATGGGATGTAAGTAATGTAACTAACATGTATTCAATGTTTCAAAGCGCCTATTACTTTAACCAAGATATTAGTAATTGGGATGTAAGCTCTGTAGGAAATATGAACTACATGTTTCATAGAGCTTGGAAATTCAACCAACCTATCGGTCAATGGGAATTAAATGCAGGTGCCATCCAAGGAATGTTCTTAGAAGCTTATGATTTTAATCAAGATCTTAGTGGATGGAATAGCTATATGCAAAACAAAACGAACTTTTATGAAATGTTTAGAGGCGCTAAAAATTTCAATCAAGACATCAGTGGTTGGAATGTTTCTAGTGCAACAAACATGAAGTTTATGTTTAAAGATGCCACTCGTTTTAATCAAGATTTAGGGGCTTGGGATATTGACCAAGTAACAGATATGGATGATATGTTAGACAATACAGATATTTCTACAGCTAACTATGAATCTATATTAATTGGATGGGGAAGTCAATCTGTTCAAACCAATGTTCCATTAGGAGCCTTAGGAAGAATTTATTGCTCTACAGCCTCTGTTACAGGGCGTCAAAACCTGACAAACAATGGTTGGACTATTTCTGGAGACACTCTTAATTGCGAAGCTGCTTTTTTTATTACCGATTGGCAAACTACTACGGCTAATGAATCAATAACGTTTCCAATCATTGGTGGACCTTACGACATCGACTGGGATGATGACGGAATATTTGAAACAACAGGTGTTTCAGGATTTCAAAGTCACACCTTTGCTAGTGCTGGCACTCATAAAGTTAGAATAAAGTCAGATGATAACTTGAGAGTTTACTTTAATAATTCTGGTGATAGAACAAAGATTACAGATGTAAGTCAGTGGGGTGATATCAAATGGTCTACATTGGAAAGAGCCTTTTATGGATGCTCAAATTTAGAAGTTACAGCAAAAGATGCTCCTGATTTAAGAATAGTTACTAGCATGTATTTAGCTTTTTCTCGCTGTAGCACATTAAGTCCAACCAATTGGAATAACTGGAACACAATCAATGTTACCAACATGAACCATGTTTTTTATTTTGCTTCAGCATTTAATGGGATTATTGGTGAATGGGACACTTCTAATGTGACAACCATGAGAAGTACATTTTCTTTTACAACTTTTAACCAATATATTGGAAATTGGAATGTAGGTAATGTTACAGATATGTATTCAATGTTTCAAAGTGCTTATTATTTTAACCATGACATCAGTAATTGGGATGTAAGCTCTGTAGGAAACATGAACTACTTATTTCACAGAGCTTGGAGGTTCAATCAACCCATAGGGAAATGGACATTAAATGCAGGCGCTATTCAAGGAATGTTCTTAGAAGCTTTCGATTTTAACCAAGATTTAAGTGGATGGAATGACGATATGAGCAATAAAACGAATTTTTATGAAATGTTTAGAGGCGCAAGGTCATTTAATGGAGACATTTCTGGTTGGGATGTAAGCAATGCAACTAATATGAAGCGTATGTTTAAACAAGCTACTGATTTTAATCAAGACTTAGGTTCTTGGGATGTAAGCAATGTTACCAATATGGACGACATGTTAGATAATACTTCTGTTTCAACTACAAATTATGAAAACACTTTAATTGGATGGTCTAATCTTACTAGCTTACAACAAAACATCCTTTTTGGAGCCTTGGGTAGAACCTACTGTTCTACTTCAGCAATTGCAGCTAGAAATACACTCACTGCTACTAACGGATGGAATATTGCAGGTGATGCTTTAATTTCTTGTAGTAGGTCAGTCTTAAGTGACTCTACTAAGGAAATTCCTGAAGATATACTGTTGTACCCTAACCCTACTTCAGACATTTTAAACATTAATTACAATACTACCTCAGTTAGCGACCTTCAAATTGATATTATTGATATGAGTGGACGAAGAGTAATGAAAATATCAGGTAAAAAATCATTTAATATTTCTAACCTTAAAAAAGGCCTTTACACTATTGTTATTAAAAGTAAAACACTCAATAAATCAACGAAATTTATTAAGCATTAATACTCATACTCTTTATTGAAGTAGAGAATAAAAAAAGCCCGCTCTAATGAGCGGGCTTTCATATTTTTATTTTTAAGATTATGCTTCCAAACTAGCTCCACTAGCCGCTACACTTCTATCTATCTTACGCATCAAACCCTGTAATACTTTACCTGGTCCTACCTCAATAAATTCGATTCCTCCATCAGCAATCATTGCTTGAATAGATTGTGTCCATTTTACAGGTGCCGTTAACTGAGCAATCAAATTTTCTTTAATCTCTGAAGCACTATTTACTGCTCTTGCTGGTACATTCTGATACACTGGGCAAGCAGGCTCATTAAAATGAGTTGCCTCAATAGCCGCTGCTAATTCTTCTCTTGCAGGTTCCATCATTGGAGAATGAAAAGCTCCTCCTACTGGTAATACCAAGGCTCTTCTAGCTCCTTTTTCAGTTAAAACTTCACAGGCTTTATTTATTGCATCAACTTCTCCAGAAATCACTAATTGTCCAGGACAATTATAGTTTGCAGCAACTACTACTCCATCAATGTCATTACATACTCCCTCTACTACTTCATCTTCTAATCCTAAAACAGCCGCCATAGTAGATGGTTGTATCTCACATGCTTTTTGCATAGCCATTGCACGTTGAGAAACTAATTTCAACCCATCTTCAAAAGATAAAACTCCAGCTGCTACTAAGGCAGATAATTCTCCTAAAGAATGTCCGGCTACCATTTCTGGTTGAAAACTGTCTCCTAAAACTTTTGCTAAAATTACTGAGTGTAAAAAGATAGCAGGTTGAGTTACTTTGGTTTGCTTTAATTCTTCTGCTGTTCCTTCAAACATTACATCGGTAATGCTAAAACCTAAAATATTGTTAGCTTGCTCAAAAAGCTCTTGTGCTAAATTCGATTTTTCGTACAAATCCAATCCCATTCCTGTAAACTGTGCTCCTTGTCCAGGAAAAATATATGCTTTCATATAAATTTAATTTCGTTGTTTGATGCCGCAAAAATAGGAATTTCTTTTCCAACCTAATAGCTTTTAAATATCTGTAATAGAATATTATCTTTGTTTTATGACAGAACAAAAAAAATCACATGCTGAGGTTATTTATTTGATTTTAGCAGCTTTATTCATTGCTTCTTTAGTAACCTCTAATTTAATTTTTCAAAAATTCTTTTATTGGTATCCTTTTGATGCTGAAATTTTTGGATCTAAACTATTTGAAGTTTCTGTAGGGTTGCTTCCTTATCCAATCACATTTTTAATCACAGATATTTTATCAGAAATCTATGGCAAAAGAAAAGCCAATCAAGTTGTAATTGCGGGTATTTTTGCTTCCTTTTTTTCATTGGCAATCATTTATGTTTCTAAAGAAGTTCCTGCCACACCTTGGTCTCCAGTAGATGACCAAACCTTTGTCAACGTTTTTGGAGCTGCTCCATTGGCTGTGCTCGCATCTATGCTAGCATATTTGTCTGCTCAGTTTATCGATATCCGAATCTATCATTTTTGGAAAAACTTAACCAAAGGAAAACATTTGTGGCTGCGTAATAACTTTTCTACGTTTTCATCTCAAATAGTAGATACACTCACAGTGTTGTTGCTCCTATGTTCTTTCGGAATCATTTCTTGGGATAATTTTACTGGACTTTTGATTAGCGGAGTTATTTTTAAAATCATGATAGCTGCCTTAGATACTCCAATTTTATATCTAGTAGTGTATGCGTTTAGAAAGTACTTTGGCTTGAAAAAAGGTGAAGAGATTCATGAAAAAATAATGGTAGAAGTAAAAAAAGAGATCAACAAAATTGGCAACTAAATCAAATTTATTTTTCCCTGTAATTAACTCAATGTTCTTTCGTCTAAATTGACATAATTAAGAACAAAAATGATGAAACAATTTCTGACACTTTTTCTAACCCTAGTCATTGTCTATAGCTACGCTCAATCTTCAACATTTAATAGTTTATTACAAAAACATGTAGATGCTAATGGAAATGTAGATTATAAAGCTTTAAAAGCCAACGAAAGTCAGTTAGACAATTATCTTTCTTACCTGAACAAAACATCTCCAGACAAGACATGGTCTGCAGATAAAGAAAAAGCTTTTTGGATCAACGCTTATAATGCATATACGATTAAAATTATCCTAGACAATTATCCTCTTAAAAGTATTACAAATATCAAAAAAGGGGGTAAAACTGTTTGGAAATATGACTTTGCAAAAGTTAGCGGAAAAACATACACCTTAGACCATATAGAACATGAGATTTTACGCAAAAAATTTAAAGACCCAAGGATTCACGTTGGTGTGAATTGTGCCTCGGGATCGTGTCCTAAATTAGCGAATGTTGCTTTTACTGAAGACAACATAGAGTTGGAGTTAGAAAGATTAATGAAAGAGTTTATAAATGATCCAACAAAAAACAAACTCACTAAGAAAAAAGTACAAATTTCAGAGATATTTAATTGGTTCAAAGGAGATTTCACGGCTAATGGTTCTGTAATAGATTACATTAACAAATATGCGGATACCCCTGTAAACAAAAAAGCTAAAATAAAATACCTACCTTACGATTGGAGTTTGAACGGTAAATAAATTTTTTATGTCAAAAACATATTATGATCCAGCCGACTTGCGAAAGTTTGGCAACATTACAGAATGGAGCGAAGAACTTGGGAACAAGTTCTTTGACTATTATGGAAAAGTCTTTGAAGAAGGAGCTTTAACTGCCAGAGAAAAGTCATTAATTGCATTAGCTGTAGCTCATACTGAACAATGCCCTTATTGTATAGATGCCTATACTAAAGACGGATTACAAAGAGGAATTACAAAGGAAGAAATGATGGAAGCTGTTCATGTTGGAGCAGCAATTAAAAGTGGAGCAACATTAGTTCATGGAGTTCAAATGATTAACAAAGTGAATAAGCTTGAAATGTAAAATGAGTAAAAAATCACTCTTAGCTAGAAATAATGATCTGGCAAATACCAAACGACAGTTGGAAATTCTCTCAAATGGAATTTTTGAAGATGGAGAATTGCCTACGTTCGCCAAAAAAATAAAGGAAACTAATCAGTTTCCGCTTCGCCCTAAAAAATTAGAAATTCTACAAATCAATGTGGGGTACATGTGCAATCAAGTATGCGCTCATTGTCATGTGGATGCTGGTCCAGATCGAAAAGAAATCATGACCAGAGAAACCATGCAACAATGCTTAGAAGTTATTAAAAAAACTGGAGCACACACCTTAGATTTAACTGGAGGAGCTCCTGAAATGAATCCAAATTTTCGCTGGTTTGTTGAAGAAGCTTCTAAAATAGGCATCAAAGACTTTATAGTGCGTTCTAATCTAACTATTATTAGAGCGAATAAAAAATATCATGATCTCCCAGAATTTTTCAAAAAACACAATGTGCATGTAGTAAGCTCTATGCCACATTGGACGCGAGGAAAAACAGACAAACAGCGTGGTGATGGTGTTTTTGACAAATCAATTCAAGCGTTAAAAGACCTCAATGCTGTGGGATATGGAATGCCCGATAGTGATTTGCGTTTGGACTTGGTATACAATCCTTCAGGAGCATTTTTACCTGGAGATCAAATGGCTTTAGAAGCTGATTTTAAAAAGGCATTAAAAGAAGATTTTGATATTGATTTTCACAATCTTTTTGCCATTACGAACTTGCCTATTAGTCGATTTTTAGATTATTTAATCGCTTCAGAAAACTATGAAGATTATATGTATGCTTTGGTAGAAGCTTATAATCCGTTGGCTGTAGAAAACGTAATGTGTACCAATACATTATCCGTAAGTTGGGATGGTTGGCTCTATGATTGCGATTTCAATCAAATGCTAAATTTAAAAGTAGCAAGCAAGGTCAAGCATATTTCAGAATACAACGAAGAACTCTTGCAAAACAGAAACATCATTATCAATCAACATTGCTACGGATGTACAGCCGGTGCCGGAAGTAGTTGTCAAGGAGTAGTTGCATAAAATCACATGAAACAATTTATTACACTCATATGTATCTTTATTTCTTTAGGAGCTTTCTCTCAAAATACTCTTAAAGATGTTTTAAAAAAATACAATTCAGAGAGCGTTCCTTATATAACTGTTGATACCTTAAAAAAGGTTATTCATAAAGGAGTTATTCTACTCGATGCCAGAGAGAAAAAAGAATTTAAAATAAGCCACTTGAAAGGTGCCCAATTTGTTGGATATGAAAAATTCAATTTAAAAAAAACGACCAAATCAATAGCTAACAAAGATGCAAAAATAGTTGTGTATTGTTCTTTAGGAGTTCGATCTGAAGATATTGCCGAGCAACTAAAAAATGCGGGCTATACAAATGTTTTTAATCTTTATGGCGGTATTTTTGAATGGAAAAATAAAGAGAATAAAGTGTACAATCCAAAAGGAAAAGAAACCGAAGAAATTCATGCTTTTTCAAAAGAATGGGCCGTTTGGCTTTTAAAAGGGAAAAAAGTGTACTGAAATAAACTCAACATTAAATGAGTAAAGATTTACTAATTGTATTTGTAAAAAATATCATTCTCGGAAAAGTAAAAACTAGATTGGCCAAAACTATTGGTGATGTTGGAGCTTTTAAGATTTATAGCGAACTCTTTTCTATTACTGAAGAAGAGTCTAAAAAAGTAGAAGCTAAAAGACATATTTACTTCTCGGATGTCATTATTCCTTCTAAATGGGAAAATGATCAAAAGTTTGTTCAGAAAGGTGAAAATCTAGGAATGAGAATGCAAAACGCATTTCAACAAGGTTTTGATGAAGGCTATGAAAACATCATTTTAATCGGTTCAGATTTACCAGACATCTCAAAAGAGGTCATCGAAAAGGGGTTTAAAAATTTAAAAAACAACGAGCTTGTTTTTGGACCAGCAGACGATGGTGGATACTATCTGATTGGGATGTCTAAAATGAATTCTTCTGTTTTTAAAGACAAACCGTGGAGTAAATCAACATTATTAGATGTAACTTTACAAGAAATCTCTAAGCAACAAAGATCGGTTTTTCTTTTAGAAACTTTAAATGATATAGATACATTTGAAGATTTAGTGAATTCTAATTTTTACAAAACCAGTATTCTTGCTCAAGAAATTGTAAAACAACAAAATACATCAATCGATAAATGAAAAAGCATCTACAAGAAACCACAGAATTTTTAAGAAGTCAAGGGTTTAATAATCCTGATATAGGTATTGTTTTAGGTACAGGATTAGGGCAATTGATTCATGAAATAGAAATCGAAAAAGAAGTTTCGTATGCTGATATTCCACATTTCCCACAAGCAACGGTAGAATTTCATTCTGGAAGATTAATCTACGGAAATCTTTCAGGAAAGAAAGTAATTGTGATGTCTGGAAGATTTCATTTGTATGAGGGCTATAATCCTTGGGAAGTAACTTATGGTATTCGCACTATGCACCAATTAGGAATTCAAACACTGCTTATCTCTAATGCCGCTGGAGCCATTAATCTTTCCTACAAAAAAGGAGATTTAATGGTAATTGATGATCATTTAAATCTACAAGGAAGTTCACCACTTGCTTTTGCAAAAGTGGGTGAATTTGGTGAACGTTTTGCCGATATGTTAGAACCTTATTCGAAGGAGATTAATGGTTTGTTAAAGTCTATTGCCAAAGCTAATAACATCAATCTTCATGAAGGAGTTTATGCTGGAGTTTTAGGTCCGCAGTTAGAAACAAGAGCCGAATATAGAATGCTGCAAATTTTAGAAGTTGATGCAGTTGGAATGAGTACTGTTCCAGAAGTAATTGTAGCAAAACACTTAGACTTACCTTGTGCTGCCGTTTCAGTATTAACAGACGAGTGTGACCCTAAGAATCTAGCTCCTGTAGATATTCAAGAAATTATTCAAGTTGCTGGAGAAGCAGAACCTAAAATGATTTTATTGTTTAAAGAATTAATCAAGCAACTTTAATGCAAAAAAACCAACAGATAGCTACGCTCACCATTCGGCTTTTACTTGGATTTATCTTCTTTTTTCAAGGATTTGGAAAAGTATTTACATTTGGTTTAGATGCTGTTTATACAAACTTTTTTAAAGCGAGTTACGCAGACATATTACCTGATTTCGTTTTACTTTTTACAGCGTATTATACTTCTTTTATAGAATTAATTGGAGGCTTCTTATTAATTATAGGGTTAAAAAGAGACATTACATTGTATTTTTTAGCCTCTGTTTTAGTGATTGTTACTATTGGCCACGGACTTAAAGATCCTATCTGGGATTTATCGCATGTGATGTATAGAGCAATTCTTTTAATAAGCTTGTTATTATTACCAAAAGATTACGACAAATTTTCCGTTGATTACTTTATCAGCAAAAAAATAGGAAAAGCAGAATGAGTTATTTAGAAACCACAAAAGACGTATATAAAGAAGCGGCATTAACACCAGATATAGGCTTATGCTGTACCACAAATCCTATTTGGGAATTACCCGGTTTAAAGATTCCACGTATCATGCAAGAAATGAATTACGGCTGTGGAAGCACTGTACATGCTCGTGATTTAACGAATAATCCTAAGATGTTATATGTTGGAGTTGGCGGCGGAATGGAGTTGCTACAGTTTGCCTATTTCAATCGTCAAAAAGGAGGTGTGATTGGTTTGGATGTTGTTGATGAAATGTTAGAAGCTTCTCGCAAAAATTTTAAAGAAGCAGAAGAAATGAATCCTTGGTTTCAAAGCGATTTTGTAGACCTTCGAAAAGGAGACGCTATGAACTTACCTGTGGAAGATAATTCTATTGATGTAGCTGCTCAAAATTGCTTATTTAACATCTTTAAATCTGATGATTTAAAGAAAGCTATTGCAGAAATGTATCGTGTGCTAAAACCTCATGGTCGTTTGGTAATGAGTGATCCTACTTGCGAGCAACCTATGAATGAAGAACTTCGCAACGACGAACGTTTACGTGCTTTGTGTTTGAGCGGTAGTTTATCTATTGCCGATTATGTAAAAGCTTTAACAGATGCTGGATTTGGCACCATAGAAATTAGAGCTCGTAAACCTTATAGAATCTTAGATCCTAAGAATTACCCTACTGACGAATTAATCTATATCGAATCTATAGAAGTAGCGGCCATTAAAGACCCAATGCCCGAAGATGGCCCTTGTATTTTTACCGGAAAAGCTGCAATATATTACGGCGATCAAGAATATTTTGATGATGGTAACGGACACACATTACTACAAAACCAACCTTTGGCTATTTGTGATAAAACTGCTGCTGCTTTGCAAGCTTTAGGAAGAAATGATATTTACTTTTCTGAATCTACCTTCCATTACGATGGTGGTGGGTGTTGTTAGCTCTCTGTCATTTCGAGAGTAGTCGAGAAATCTAAAAAACAGAAAAATTTATTCTATTAAATTAAAAAATCCCTGAATTACTTCAGGGATTTCATTTTGAAGAGTTAAGAATTGGATTTTATTCTTTTTCGTATTTCAGATAATTTCTCATCTTTTAGCAATTTCCCATCTCTGTAGATTTCTCTTAACTCTCCTTGTTTTTCTTCTTCCCAGCTAACCTGATCTATCAGTTGATAACTACCATTCTCTTTTACAATTTGGATCAATCCCTTAGCTGATTTCTTAGTCCCGTCATCTGTGATTGGATCTTTGTAAATTTCTCTTCCAACTCCATTCACTTCACCATAAGTAGCTTTCATAGCAAATCCAAAAGTATCTCTTGTATTATACTGATAAGTAAAAGAACCGATTCCTAATACTACATTGGTAGAAGCAAATCCTTTTTGTTTTAATCGCTCACAAATTTGAGTAGCTCTATCTATGGTAATGCTGTCTCCATAGATAGCTCCAATGTGAGAATCTAATTCTTTGTATCCTTTTTCATTGATAGTCCCTCCAAAGGTTTCCCATAGTAACTCAATAACTCCTTTTTTCTCTACCTCAGTTTCTCCATTTGGATTTCCACAGATGATATCTACTGGATCACCACTATCAGGACGAATCACAACTTTTCCATCTCTTTGTAATACTTCTTCTTTTAGGTTTGGAAGATATTCAGTCAACACTTTCCATAAATCCCATGTATCCGAAACAATAGATACGATTCCATTTGGATATACTTCTGTAATTAATCTTTTAAAAGTTTCTTCTTCTCCAGAATTTGTTCCCATACACATTACCGAGTGCTCAGTAGCAGCTACAGAACCCCCAATTAAGTCATAATCAGAATCAGCATTGTAATACTCCTCTAAGAAATCAATAGATGGAATGGTATCCGTTCCAGTAAAGCTTAACAAGTGGCCTGAAGCAGATAGTACAGCAGATTCTAATCCAGCCATTCCTCTCATTGAAAAATCATGACCTTGCCAATCTACAAACTCAGGAATTGAAGACGTTTCTTGAGCGTATTTATCAAGGATCGTTCTGTATTGTTTTGCAATTGTTGCTGAATTACATGGCAACCATAATGTAGTTGAAAGTAGCGTTTCAAAATAGTTCGTTAACCAGAAAAATTCAGGCTTAGTATTATACATGGTTACCATAGGCACTCTTACAGGAACAGAAACCCCTTCAGGTAGAGCTTTAATAACCATTGGAAGATATCCTAAGTCGTGTAAAGCTTCAATATGCTCTATACCCACTTTATTTTCTCCTAGATAGTTATTGATTCTCCTAGAATACCCCTTACTTATTACTTCTTTAGGTTGGTTAAAGAAGTTTTTATTGAAGTCTTCAATGATATACTTCTTAATGAAATACTGTAAACCAAAAAATACAACTTCATTGATTCCTGGGATTCTACTTTTTCTTGGTGTCCAATTCGAATAAACTAATGTTGTCTGCTCTGGATATTGTCTTCTGTGATCTACTTTATAACCGTCTGTGTATAATAATGGGTTCATAATGTTTTTTATTTGCGTAATAATGACACAAATATATATAAAGAAATTACTTTCACAAATTATTTTGTGTATTTTTTACGCAAAAAAATCAATTTAAAACGTAAGACACTGTTTATTAATCGATTAAAAATTAAAATTATTTGGGGTTTTTAATGACTATTTCCAATTCTTCAATAGAATTAATAACAGAAAACAGATGATGTTCTCTTTCAGGAATGATGGTTTTTTTAAGAGTTTCAATGATTTGATTCCAGAATTCACCTATAAAAAATAGCTTTGCTTGATTTTTCTTAGTCTCTTTTCTAATAATATCCAACGCTAAGAAAATCTCAGAGAGTGTTCCTTAACCACCTTTTTGTACTATGAAAAGATCAGTATCTTCAATTAATAGTTGTAGTCTTTTAAATAATTTTTCAGTTACAATAGTATCTGTTAAGAATGAGTTTCCTTTTTCTTTTCCGACTTGCTTACAAGTAATTCCAATAGCTTGACCTCCTTCTGAAGTAATTCCTTTAGAGACCGCCTCCATCATTCCTCCATAACCACCATTTTTAACAATATAGTCATGCTTATGCAGTAGCTTACCTATCTCAACAGTTTCTTTGTATTCTTTAGTTTCTCTGTTGTTTCCAGATCCTCCAAAAAGAGCTGCTCTTTTCATAACTCCATCATTTTTTATCTTTATTAAACTTCCAATCAAAAAAAGTTAGAACTACATTGATTATGTAGAATAAGTACTTACCAACATTCGCCCAGTTAAAAAGTAGTGTGTTTTTAATTACTTGTATAATGTTATAGATTAACCAACCTAACCAAGTTTCTTGATACTTAAAAGCTGTTGCGGTATTTGAAACAATGGAAATACCAAAAGTAATTGCTATGGAATGAAACAAAAGTTTTGATTTTAGGTCTGAATACCAAGATAGAGAAGTGTCGAAAGCATAGAACCCAATAAATGTTAACCCATAACCAACTATCATTCCTATTGCTACTATCCAGAAGTATAACTTATCTTTTTGCTTTATCAAAACCCCTTTACTCCATTTTATTGATCCGTAGATTGATAAAATAAATGTTAAAGGATATGTTATCACAGCAGACTTATTACCCAGTGCAAAGTCGATAAAGCAAACACAGATTGTAGTAAAAATCCCTATGATGTTTCCAATATTACTTTGCTTGCATATTAATCTAGCAGACATCATAGAAAAACAAGCTACAACAATTGAGAAAATTCCAAGCGGAAATGCACCTTTAGATAACATATTTGACCACTGTTCGTAGTCAATATTAAATAAGGGATTCGATTTATAGTAGAAGGTTTTATGGTATCCTAAAGAAATGCTAGTTACCAAAATAATTGAGACAGCAAATATATCTAAGTATTTACTGTGGACTATACGTCTTAACTTTGGATATGGTATTTCATTTAAAATCATAAACAACGGTTTTGATTTTATTTTTAATTAGACTTTCTTCCAAAATAGGTTCAATATTTTCCCATTTTCCTCCTGCTAACCCACAGCCTATTCTTGGCATGTGAACTGATGCATTTAACTTTCCAGCTTGATGAGCTACCTTCTGCATTCCTTCTTTGATAGCATCATATCGAATTGGAGGATTCCCTTGCTTGTCTTTTCTAATTTTATGCTGTCCAATTAGATTTGCTATCCATAAATTATCTTCTACCTTAATAAATTGAACTTCTCCTAACCCAAAATCTTTTTGAGAAGCATACCATTCTCGATATGCTTTTTCAGGAGCTTTCCATCTATTTGAAATTGCTAATACAAAGCCTTTTCCCCATCCACCAATATCATTACACACATGAACAATGATCTTGTTCTCATCTCCTTTTGGTTGTGTTGCATCGCCCGTTATGTATTTAATTGTCTCCATCTATAATCTTTATTATTCTTCTTGCAAATTTCCTATCCAGTTCTTTCATTTCTTCTGATAATTCATCATATGATAAAAAACATTCTCTTTCCCATCGTTCGATTCTTTCTTTTGATATGTTCTCTTCTTGAACTATTTTCTTTGCCCAAGACATCCACATTAAATGAATCTCAGAAGATACTTTTTCTAAAATCAATTCTGAACTATTCATCAAGCACGGATTTATAAATTTCATAATTCTCCTCATCAAAACAAACAAAAATTACTTTCTCTAAAATCGAGTTTTCTTTAATTGTTTTGATAGCAATTTCAGCAGCTAATTGCTTTGGAAAACGATAGATTCCTGTGCTTATATTTGGAAAAGCAATGGATTTTAAATCATTTTCCGCAGCAAGTAACATACTGTTGTGATAGCAGTTGGCTAATTGTTTTTCTTTTTCATAGTTTTTCCCACCGTTATATACGGGTCCAACTGTATGTATCACTTTTTTAGCTGGTAAATTTCCCGCAGTAGTTATGACTGCTTCACCAGTTTTACATTTCCCTTGTCTATTTCTAATTTGTCTGCATTCTTCTAAAATGGCATTCCCTCCAGCTCTATGAATTGCCCCATCTACTCCGCCACCTCCTAGTAAGGATGAGTTGGCAGCATTCACTATCACGTCAGCCTCTATCTTAGTAATATCTCCTTGTATTAATTCTATTACCATCTTGTAATCTTTTCAACAATACTTTCTAGGTTAATTTGTTCAACTTCCTGAACATTCTTAAAACTATCGGTTGTAAATACTTTTTTGAATATGCTGTTTAACTTCTCTGTTCCTTTACTAAAAATTCCATGACTTACAGCTAAGTATAAATCTCCAGCATTCTTTTTCTTTAATTCTCCTGCTAGTCCTATAAAAGTTCCACCTCCATCACAGATATCGTCTACAATTAAACATTCCTTACCTTTTAAATCATCCTCATACACTTTAAAGCCTTCTAATTGACCATTCTTTACATTTCTTTTCTTTGAGCACTCGACTACAGGGATACCGTCTAAAAATTCTGATACTTTGTATATCTTTTTTAAAGCTCCCCCATCTGGAGAAATCAAAAGAACGTCCTTATTCATTTTACTCAATACCTTCTGAATAAATTTGTGATTGGTAACCACCTCACAGTCATTTAATAGAGCAGGAGTTACTTCAGAATGAGGATCAAAAATGGTAATACGATTTAAACTCAAACTATTTAAGATATCAGCATATACTTTTACACTCAACGCTTCACCAGCTACCATAACTCTATCCTGTCTTGCTCCAGGGAAATAAGGTAAAAACACATTGATTTTTTCAACTCGCATTCGCTTTAAAGCATCAACTGCACATAACAATATTCCAAAATCATTAAATGATTGGATTCTGGTCGTAATTGTCACTTCATTAACCTCAGTTAAATCACTTTGGATTTTGATATGAGGCTCTCCTCCAGAAAAAATGAATGATGAGTATTCAATAGCATTTGCTCCTAAAGGTGAAAAGTTTGAATCTAAGTTTAAAATCATTTTTGTGTTATTTTTACGCAAATCTAAGAGATGATTTTAAACTGACCAAACTTTTTGTGTAAAAATTACACAATCTTTATTTCGAAATGGAAACCTTCTTTAACGAGTTCATTGTATTTTGAAGTATTGAAACGGAACAATTTTGCAGGTCTACCGCTACCTTGCTGACTAATTTTATCTGTTTCCTCTACTATACCGAAACTGAGAATTTTTTTTCTAAAATTTCTTCTGTCGATATCATTTTCAAGGATAGTAGAGTATAATTGTTCCAAATCTGAGAAAGGAAATTCTTTGTTGAGAAGATCAAAACCAATTGGTTGATATTGTAATTTTCCTTGTAATCTTTTTTTAGCCATATTTAAAATGACTTTATGATCAAAAGCAAGTTTTGGAATCTTATTGATTGGAAACCATTGTGCTTCATCAGCATCAGTATCAGCTTTGATTGTAAAGTGATTTGGCCTTACTAAACCAAAATAACTAATAGAAACCACACGGTTTCTGGGGTCTCTATTAGGTTTGCCAAACGTGTAGAGTTGCTCTAAGTAATCTATCTTAACACCTGTTTCTTCTTTCAACTCTCTCTTTACCGCATTTTCTAAGGATTCATCCTCCAAAACCAATCCACCAGGTAACGCCCAAGAGTCTTTAAAAGGCTCAACACCTCTTTTTATCAATAAAACAGAAAGACTTTTGGATTCATATCCAAAAATTACTGCATCTACTGCTACTCTAATATTTTGTTGCAAACTCATTATTTGTGTTATATAAACACAAAGTTAAAAATAAAATAGATAAGTAATCTTTTATTATTTATTAAATTGAACTTCTGGTGACTTCCAAGTAATAGAATCTCCTAGAATGCTATTCTTTTCAGAAATCACGTTTATTTTAGATGGGATTACTTTAATAAGCAAGTAATTGGTGTTTCTGTCTTTATAGAAATTTTCCCATTCTTCTTTCCAAAACTTTTCTTTAGCTTCTTTTGTATTGACCAGAGTTGCATTTCCTTGAATAGTAACATATCCTGGGTCAGTTTTATCAAAATAATAGAGAGTTACTTTAGGGTTGTTCTGTATCTCTTTTACTTTCTTGCTTTTAGGGTTGGTTGCCATCCAAATGGTAAAATCTTCTTCAGGTAAAAAAGGGTCCATCGTTCTTGCATGAGCTATTCCTAAAGAATCTACAGTAATCAAAGCACAATTTTTAGACGCAATAATTAGCTCTTTAGCAATCTCTTTTAGTTCTTTCTTAATCACTTGTCTCTTTTCACAGCCATAGAGGCTTATGAGAAATAGAATGATTATACCTTTTTTCATGTCTTACTTTTAAAAATACTGACCAATTCCAAACACAAAACCTTGCGTTCCGTTTTTGGTAATTCCGTATCCATAATCGATACGAAAAATAGCATTGTATACCTTTTTATGTATAAAACGAATACCTAAGCCTGGATAAATTCGTAAGTTATCACTATCGCTAAAATCTCCTAAATCGCCTCCAGGGTTTCTCCAAGAACCTGCATCAATAAATGCATTTCCTTGAATCATTAAATTCTTTTTTCTATACAAAACGTGTCTGTATTCTGTATTGATCACAATAACTCCAGTTCCACGATCGATAATATTTCCTACTCCGCGAACATTAATATTATTATCTACAGAAAATGGTGCAAAAGGAGTATCTTCATTACTAGCAAAACCAATACGAACTCGGTTTGCCCAATTACCATTTTCTCCAAACCGTTTGTAATAAAAGAAATCATTCCACCAGATAGAAAAATCGGGCAACTGTGTTCCGTTTGCCTTCACATATTGAAAATTAAATAAGCTTCTAAATCCAGATACACTTTCATAAAAATAGTCCAAGGCATTGTATTCATAAATAAATTTGAGCAACGATTTATCAACCACTAAACTTTGAGGAACACTAGGACTAGTAGCTCCAAATTTATATTGATAATCTTCCGTAAAGATATTCAACCCAGCTTCTATTCTATTTCTAAAATTAAACTGAACCAGTCCTAATAGTTCATATGAAGTATTATTGTACTTATAGTCTGCGGTAGTATTATTAAAAAACACAGGTTCTTGGGTAGTGAGGTTTTGGTAGGTAAAGGACAGCCCAAATTTTCGCCCAAATAAGAAAGGAGCTCTAAAGTTAAATGCATGTGAATTATAGATGTCTCGTTGAAAAAAACCTCCTATCGTAATATTTCTTCCTAAAAAATTAAATTCATTTATCCCAACTCGATAAGCAAACTCATCATTATTTGTTGTGTACACATTTCCATAGGGAATAATGGTGAAATTTTCTTCAATATTTACAAATACATTGTAGAGATTGTCATGAGAAAAGAAGATCTGGAAATACGCATGTGAAATTGCAGGCAATCTCTTTAATTGAGCAATATCCTTTTTCAGTTTTGCAGAATCTAAGACCTCTCCCGATTTAGATTCTAACATACTCTTTATAAAAGAGGCCTTTGTCTTCTTTGCTCCTCTTATTTTGATATCATATATTATCTTTTCCTGACCATAAGAAATGAATGTTCCTACAAGGAAAACAAATACCAAAAGTGCTTTTAAATATCTCACTATAATTTTTGACAGGAATATATCTTACAGCTAAGATATAAAGCATTTTCAACTCTTTCTACAGAATCTACAACGATTTATATTTTTACAGTCAAAATTGGGAGCGCTGCATGATTGGCTACATCTTCAGATAAACTTCCTTTAAAAATATGAGAAAGTCCTTTTCTACCATGTGTGCTCATTGCAATCATATCTGCTCCAACAGAATTTGAAAAATTGAATATTCCTTTTTCAACCGATTTGTCGCAAACGAAAGAGACTTCTTTCATTTTTTTTGTATTTCCATCTGCTACCATAAAAAAGTCGGCAGCCATTTTCTCCATTTCTGCTGTGGTTTTAAAATTATCGAAAGGCGTATTCACATACAAAAGGTTCATTTTCCCTCCAAAATCTTCAATAAGACTTTTCATTCTAATATAGGCTCCAACAGATTCTTTTGAAAAGTCTGTAGCATACACCACTTCTTCAAAGTCGAAATCTGTAAGGTCGTTTTTAACAATCATTACTGGAATTTCTGAAAATCGAATTACCTTTTCTGTATTCGATCCTACAAAAAATTCTTTAAACCCTGTTGCTCCGTGAGACCCCATAATAATCAAATCTGCATTTTCTTGTTTAGCCACCTCACTTATTTCACTAAAAACTTTATAGTGTTTTATGATAGAAGTAACTTTTACATCCTCAAGGTATTCCTTTTTTAAAAATTTTTGAAGCCTCTTTTTTGCCAATTGCAATAAGAATGCTGTTTTTTCTTGATGATAGCTAACACTCTCATTTAAGGATGACATTTGAAGGTCTAACATATGCAATGCAATAATTGCATCATTATTCTTTTTAGCTAATAATGCAGCTGCTTTTAGCGCATATTCAGAATGTTTTGAAAAATCGATGGGTACAATAATAGTTTTCATAAGCTTTACATTAAATCTAACTCAAAGTTAGAATCAAAATCGCTTTTATTTCATAACATTTATCATGTTTTCAAAACTAATTATTGCTTATCTTCTACTTGGTTTTGTACAATTTTTTAATTAAATCTTCGGCAGGTTTGTTTTGTGGTGTAAACCTATTATTGTCTTTTCCTCCTACTCTATCATGACGATGAAACCATTTCCAAATAAAGCCTCCAGCAAACCAACTTTCTTTCCAAAACTGATTGTGAAGTGCTTGTAATCCGTTCGACTGAGCTTCTAAATTTACTTCTCCAGAAACTCTTTTAGAATCCCAAGGTTCTTTGCCAGTATAATGTATACTTCTGTAACCAAATTCAGTAAATAAGATTGGTTTTTGAAAAGTTGATTGAATTTTACGAATCTCTTCTTTGGGTTGTTTCCATCCTTTTTCAAAATCCTGTATACTTGGTGTTTGTATATCTGTAATCGGAAAGTAAGCATCAACACCAATATAATCCAATAAACTCCAAAATTTCACTCGTTTAAATTCGTCCCAATTGGCAGCATAGGTTAATTTTCCTTTATAAATTTTTCGTATTTTTTTAATCAAAGATTTCCAATATTCGGGTCGTTGAGCTACAAATTTTTCTAGCTCTGTTCCAATACAAAAAATCTCTGCTTTTATTTTCTTTGCGGTATTGGCGTACGTAAGAATAAAGCTTTCATAAGATTCTTCTAAAATCTTCCATTTTTCTTCAGAATCCATTTCAATATGTCCTGTATATTCACCTCGCCAAACCCAAATCTGAGGTTTTAGCATCACTTTTATACCTTTTTTTCGGAATTCTTTAGCATACTGTTGTATTCCTATCTCTCTTTCACCAAACCACTGACGCTTTTCATTGAATCGAATTTCTGGAGAAGAAAGATTTTTGATAAATCCGAAAGGCATTAATGCTACATGACTAGCATTTACATTTCTTACCGGATTTGTATGTACGTAAGAAATACTATCCCCTGAAGCAACGAAACTAATTCCATTGATTTTCTGTCCGTAAAGAGATACAGAACTTAACAGTAAAATGAATAATAGCTGTTTTATTGGTTTCATTTTGAAACCCTAAAATAATTCAATTCTTTAGAATAAAGCTCTTAATCCAATGTTAAAAGTTTTTCCAAGACCGGTGTTATTTCCTCTCACAAAATCGGTGTACAGAAATTCTACATTAAACACTTTAGACAGTTGATACTTTGCGCCTCCTCCTAAAGCTGTAAAGTTTTGAGAAAAGTTGTTTCCTAAATCTAAACGTTGATTGTGTTGTGCTAAAGCTAAAATGGTGAACTTATCTGATGGAAAATAACTTAAAAAAATACCTGGAACTAGATTAAAACTATCATTTGCAAAACTATCATTATCATCACCAAAGTTATATTCAGTAGTTAATTCAGTAAAAATTTGCCAATCTCCGCTTGGAAAAGTATAGTCATAAAAAAATCTATTTTGCCAAATAAATCCTTTTTGATCTAAAAAGACATTATTACTGTTGCTTTCTTCATCAACAAGAGGAATGTGAAAAGCACTCTGAATCGTAAAATTTCCAACACTTTTAATGGGGTTGAATTTAATAGCTGGCGCAAAAGAGGTAAATCCAGATCTTTCTGTAATCCCATCATTACCAAAACTCAAAGCTGCTAACGCTTTTCTACCGCCAATTACATTAGAACGAAACTCTAAAAGCAATCCAATATTTACTCTATTGTTTTCTGAAATTCCAGTAAAAATATCTATAGAAGAAGTAAAAAATGTCTGTCTTGGCTCTGTTCCATTAGTAAAAGTACTTTCTGTTTGCGTATATAAATTGTTAAACCATTTGATATCCCATTGCCCTTTGTTTAAGAGTTTTGAAGGTGTGTAGGTTTGAATATTGCTTTTTGAAGTTGAATCATCTTCTTGAGAGAATCCTTGATAACTAATTATTAGTATAGCAATTAACAGTAATCGTTTCATAATGTTTTTTTAGATTAAGTTTTCTAATATTAATTGTCATATCCGTCGATGTCTTTTCTATTTACTTTCAAAGTATTTTTATTTATATTCATTCTAAATTATAAATTGATTTAAGAAAATTGAATTAACTTCGACAGATACCACAGCAACTGAAAACTATGGAGCATATTGTTATTATTGGAAATGGTATTTCTGGAGTTACCCTAGCGAGACATATTCGTAAAAACTCAGATAAAGAAATTACCATTGTTTCTGCTGAAACAGACTACTTCTTTTCAAGAACCGCACTCATGTATATCTACATGGGGCATATGAAATTTGAGCATACTCAACCGTATGAATCTTGGTTCTGGAAAAAGAATAGAATCAACTTAAAGAAAGGATATGTTGAAAAAGTTGATACCTCAAATAAACAGCTGGTATTTTCTAATGGAGAAAAACTTTCTTATGATAAATTGGTTTTAGCTACAGGTTCAAAACCAAACAAATTTGGATGGCCTGGTCAAGATCTAAAAGGTGTGATGGGTATGTATCATAAACAAGATCTTGAGAATTTAGAAACTCATGCTCCTAATAATAAAGTATGCAAAAGAGCTGTCATTGTTGGAGGTGGTTTGATTGGAATTGAATTGGCAGAAATGCTTCACTCAAGAAATATACCAGTTACTTTTTTGGTAAGAGAAACAAGTTTTTGGAATGGTGTTTTGCCTTCTCGTGAAAGTGAAATGATTAACAGACATATTAAAAACAATCATATAGACCTAAGATTAGGAGTCAATCTAAAGGAAATTAAATCGGATGAAAACGGCCACTGTTATTCTGTAGTTATTGCTGAAACGGGTGAAGAAATAGAATGTGATGTAGTGGGATTAACGGCAGGAGTATCTCCTAACATCAATTTTATCAAAGACTCAGAAATTGAAACCAACAGAGGTGTTTTGGTGAATAGATTCCTAGAAACCAATATAAAAGATGTTTATGCCATTGGTGATTGTGCTGAACAACGTGAAGCTATAGGAAATCGCAGACCAATTGAAGCTGTTTGGTATACTGGAAGAATGATGGGTGAAACCTTAGCTCAAACCATCTGCGGAAATCGAATAGAATACAAACCTGGACACTGGTTTAATTCAGCGAAATTTTTTGATATCGAATATCAAACTTACGGCTGGGTGTTTAGTGAACGACATAAGAAAGACAACGAATTACATTTTCATTGGAAGCATAAAGATGATACAAAATGTATTACCATAGCTTATGATAAAGAATCGAATAAATTCTTAGGAATTAACACCTTTGGAATAAGAATGCGACATGAACTATTTGATCAATGGCTCACTGAACAAAGGGATGTATACCATATATTGGAATATTTAGCCGATGCCAATTTTGATCCAGAGTTTTATAGAGCTTATGAAAAAGAGATTATCGCTAAATTCAACAAAGAGAACAATACGAATATTCAACCTAAAAAGAAAAGTTGGAAAAGAATCTTTTCAAGAGTTTAAAAGTATGAAAGCAATAAAACAATTAGGATTAGTCATTTTCCTCATAGGGTTGTCCATTTTTACGGGATCTATTTTTACAGGATCTTTTAACCTTACAACATCAGAAGTTGATGCTTTTATCCAAAGTAAAGGTTACAAAAGTGAGGTGATTAAAGAAGAACTTCAAAAAGCTGTGGTAACAGATGAAGACTTGAGTATTTTTGAATTTTCTAGTCGTGTTAGAAATGCTTACAAAGCGTCAAATAATCACTACGACGCATTGATTGCCAAATATGACGCAGAAAAAAATTGGGATAAAAAAGGCGAACAATATCAATATAAAATTTATGGGAAGCCACATACATTAAGTTATGAATTAGCAAAAAAAGCAGGTAAAGGATTTATTAAAGAAAATTCGGGCCTTTTATGGTGGCTTACCTTTGGATTAGGAATCTTAGGAGCGCTTCTTTTTATCCTTCCAAATTATGTACTGTTAGGCCCAGCAGGAATCAAAAACAATGGAATTTATTTAGAATCTGCAACCAATCGAGGTTGGATAGCATGGCTAGTTCTTATCTATTTAGTTGCTTTTTATTTATTGCTATACTTCATGGCAGACTATGTTGTGAATTGGACTTACATCTTAGATCCTATAAGTAAAACTTTAAATGGTGGTGAAGCCAGTCAGTGGTTTGTATATGGCTTTTTGTATTGTGTTATTATGATAGTGATGGCTGCGCGTATGTACATCAAATACAGACATAACAAATATCAAGTAATTCGTACAACTTCAGTTCTATTCTTTCAAATCGTTTTTGCTTTCTTAATTCCTGAAATCATGACAAGCTTAAACATGCCTGGTTATGATTTTAAAAATGCTTTCCCTTTAGATTATGACTTTTTCTTTGAGTGGAACCTAGAAAGTTTACAGAATAGCGGAGCTATTGGCTTATTTATTCTTGTCTGGGGTATTATTCTTACAGTGATTATTGTTCCTATAATGGTCTATTTCTTTGGGAAAAGATGGTATTGTTCTTGGGTTTGTGGTTGTGGTGGATTGGCAGAAACTTTAGGTGATCCTTACAGACAACATTCAGACAAAACTTTAAAAGCATGGAAACTAGAACGATGGGTTATTCACTCCGTACTTGTATTTTCTCTGGTGATGACAATTGTTACTATCTATGCATACCTAAGCGGAACTCAATCTTTATTTGGAATCAATTCTCAATGGATTAAAGACACTTATAGCTTTTTAATTGGAGCTTGGTTTGCTGGTGTCATCGGTACTGGTTTTTATCCAATTTTTGGAAATAGAGTTTGGTGTCGTTTTGGATGTCCTTTAGCCGCTTACTTAGGGCTAGTACAAAGATTTAAATCACGATTTAGAATTACAACTAATGGAGGACAATGTATTTCCTGTGGAAATTGTTCAACTTATTGCGAACAAGGTATTGATGTTAGAGCTTATGCTCAAAAAGGAGAAAGTATTGTACGCTCTAGTTGTGTTGGTTGCGGGATTTGCTCTGCTGTTTGCCCTAGAGGAGTATTAAAATTAGAAAATGGCCCTGAAGCTGGCCGAATTAATCCAACACAAGTTCTCTTAGGAAACGATGTAGATTTAATGAACTTGATAAATGAAAAATAATGAACTTTAAAAAGCAGCTTTTTTTGGTTTTTTGTTGTTTTTCAATTTTGGCCTCTGCTCAAAAAAAGAAATATCATAAGGCTTATTTCAAAAACGGAAATTTAAAAGAAGAAGGTTGGTTTAAAAAAGATCAAAAAAATGGGTATTGGAAGTTCTATTACAACAATGGAACACTTAAAAAAGAAGGGCATTTTAAAAATAATTTAGAGACAAAATATTGGTATTTTTACCGCCGTGATGCTTCCAAAAAAAAGGAAGGCCATTATGAAAAAGGAATGCAACATAAGTGGTGGTTGTTTTATGACGATTCTGGTAATATTAACCATAAATGTCAATTAAAAAACAATCAAAAAAACGGATATTGCTTGATGTACAAAATGAAAAAACTAGTTCGAGCAGAGAAATATCACAAAGGAAAGAAGATAAAAGAATGGACAGATTTTAAGTCTTTTAGGAAAGAGAATAATCTGTCAGATTTAAGACAATAGACATTGAACAATGATTAGTTATCAGTAAGTCAACATTTTTAATTGACCTCTGAGAATTAATCACTGATAAGAAGATGAAGAAAAATATTAAGGTAATCATTCCTGCTTATAATGAGGAAGGTTCCATAGCCAACGTTGTAAACGATATTCCTGATATCGTAACAGAAATTATTGTTGTTAGCAACAATTCTACAGACAAAACTGAAGAAAATGCTGCTAAAGCAGGAGCTACTGTTTTGCAAGAAAATCAACGCGGTTATGGCTATGCTTGTTTGAAAGGAATGGAATACATTGCTACACAAAAAGATAACCCCAATATTGTTGTTTTTTTAGATGGTGATTATTCTGATTATCCTGAGCAATTAATAGAAATTGTAGATCCTATTATAAATGATGACATCGATTTTGTAATAGGAGCTAGAGTTCAAGAATTACGTGAAGCTGGTTCTATGACTCCTCAACAAGTATTTGGAAACTGGCTTGCCACTTTTCTAATGAAGTTGTTTTTTGGAGCTAAATTTAGCGACTTAGGCCCTTTTAGAGCAATTAAATACGATAAATTGCTAGCCTTACAAATGGAGGATAAAACTTATGGCTGGACTGTAGAAATGCAGTTAAAAGTCATTAAACAAAAGTTGACATATAAAGAGATTCCCGTAAAATACAGAAACCGAATTGGAGTTTCTAAAGTTTCTGGAACAGTAAAAGGAACTATCATGGCAGGTTTTAAAATTTTAAGTTGGATTTTTAAATACAGTTTTAAGTAATGATTTTGGAATACACAATTATCACTATCTACTCTGTAGCGCTTATTTTGATTTTCATGTATGCGTTAGCACAACTGAATTTATTATTCAATTATGTAAGCGCTCAAAAAAAAGAAGATTCTTGTTCTAAATTCGACTTGACAAATCCTGACGAGGTTCCTTTTGTAACCATTCAACTTCCCGTTTATAATGAGTTGTACGTAATGGAACGTTTGCTCGAAAATATTGTCAAATTAGAATATCCAAAAAACAAATTAGAGATTCAAGTTTTAGACGATTCTACAGATGAGTCTGTTGACAGCACAGCAACTCAGATTGAAAAACTACAACAAGAAGGAATCGATATTCAACATATTCGAAGAACCAACCGACAAGGTTTTAAAGCAGGTGCGTTGAAAGAAGGTTTAGAAATCGCCAAAGGCGATTTTATCGCCATTTTTGATGCAGATTTTTTGCCTGAAAAAGATTGGTTGTTACAAACTGTACCCTACTTTAAAAACCAAAATGTTGGTGTTGTACAAACTCGTTGGGGTCATATCAATAGAAATTACTCTACACTTACCAAAGTACAAGCCTTTGCTTTAGACGCCCATTTCACCTTAGAACAAGTTGGGCGCAACAGTAAAGGACATTTTATCAACTTTAACGGAACTGCTGGAATCTGGCGTAAACAATGTATAATTGATGCGGGAAATTGGGAAGGAGATACACTAACAGAAGATTTAGATTTAAGCTATCGTGCACAATTAAAACAATGGAAGTTTAAATACTTAGAAGATGTAAAAACTCCAGCTGAATTACCTGTAATTATTAGTGCTGCTAGATCTCAACAATTCAGATGGAATAAAGGTGGCGCAGAGAACTTTCAGAAAATGGCAAAGAGAGTTCTTAGCAATCAACATATTTCATTAAAAACTAAGATTCATAGCTTACTACATCTATTAAATAGCTCTATGTTTCTCATGATTTTCTTGGTTGCTATATTAAGTATTCCTATGCTGTATATCAAAAACGAATATGCCCATTTGAAATCATATTTTTACATGATGAGTTTCTTTGTGATTAGCACAATCATCTTCTTTATCTGTTATTGGTTTATGTTCAAAAGAACCTACGGTGGTGGTTTTGTGAACTTTATCAAATACATTGGAACTTTTTTCACTTTTTTCTCTATTGCCATGGGATTCTCTCTACATAATACTATTGCAGTTTTAGAAGGTCATATAGGAAAGAAAAGTGAGTTTGTAAGAACTCCAAAATTTAATATAAAATCCTTAAAAGATTCTTGGAAAAACAACAAATACATTCGGAAAAAACCTTCTCTAAATGTTATTATTGAAGGATTACTAACATTGTATTTCGGTTTTGGGATGTATAGCGCTTTTGTAGTAGGAGATCAAGGAGGCGATTTTGGATTGTTCCCATTTCATTTGATGCTATTTATTGGTTTTGGATATGTTTTTTGCAAATCAATTTTTTCTAAAGTTTAGTAATGGCCTTTTCTAAAAAATATCAATCTATTCTAGCCATGTTGGTAAGTATAGTTTTGTATTTTTTATTCGCTTATTATTTAGACCGCACCAATTTTGCCCAACTTAGCTCATTATACTTAGCTCTTTTTCTACCATTTCTCTATTTTATGAGAAAAGAAAAATTAAACTTCCCTTTTTTGGTTGGAGTTGCTATTTTGTTCCGATTAGTATTTTTGTTTGCCATTCCAAATTTGTCACAAGACTTTTACCGATTTATTTGGGACGGTAGAATGATTCTAGAAGGTTATAACCCTTATATTTCTTTACCAGAAACATTTATAGAGCAACGGATATTTCCTGTAAATCAGGCTGTAGACTTATATGGTGGTATGGGAGATTTAAACGGAAGTCATTTTACCAATTACCCACCAGTTAACCAACTTAATTTTCTCCTAGCTGCAATTTTTTCTAACTCGAGTATTTTAGGAGCTGCTATTGTATTACGATTGCAGATTATTCTGGCAGATATTGGGATTATCTATTTTGGAAAAAAGATCTTAGAAAAACTTAATTTACCCATTCATCATATCTTTTTATATGCACTAAACCCTTTTATAATTATAGAGTTAACAGGAAACTTGCATTTTGAAGCTGTGATGTTATTTTTTCTAGTGTGGAGTATTCATCTTTTGCTACTGAAAAAATGGATTTGGGCATCTGTAGTTTTAGGACTTTCTGTTTCTGTTAAATTGATCCCTTTGCTCTTTCTACCACTCTTTTTTCAGTGGTTTACCAGAAAAGAAAAAACAAAAGGTTTTTTACAACTTCTTTATTTTGGAGCAATCGTTATTTTAACGAACGTTCTTTTATTTCTACCATTTCTTTCTTCTGATTTAATTAGTAGTTATACAAACTCTGTAGGTTTATGGTTTCGGAATTTCGAATTCAATGCCAGTATCTACTATATCGCAAGAGAAATTGGGTACTTGTTTAGAGGCTATAATGAAATTGCCATAATTGGAAAGATCCTACCTGCGTTAGCAGTCGTTTTTTTAGCAATTATCACCTTTTTTAGAAAGAATAAATCACCTCAACAATTGATTACCGCTCTGCTGATTGGTTTGACCTTCTATTATTTTACCACCACCACTATGCATCCTTGGTATTTATCAACTTTGGTTTTATTAAGTGTTTTTAGCAAATATCGTTTCCCTATTGTTTGGAGTGTTGTAATTATCTTGAGTTATCAAGCTTATGCAAATGATCCTTGGAAAGAGAATTTATGGTTTGTAGGATTAGAATATGTTTTTGTTTACGGAGTATTGATTTGGGAAACAACTAGTTTAAGGAGTCGAAAGTCAATTTTGTTTATTTAATTCCTTTATAAAATAAGAAGGTCGAATTCCTGTTGATTTATAAAAAGCTTTTGCGAAAGATTCAGAAGTTTTAAATCCAACTTCTTCAGCAATTGCTTTTATAGTGTACTTTCGAAATGTAGGATTTATCTTTAATTGATTAATTGCATATTCAACACGTAAAATCGAAATATATCTAGTATATGATTGCTTCTTATAATGATTAATAACTTTTGAGAGGTAATTTGCATTAGTACTGAGTTCTTTCGCTAAAGAACTTAATGTGAGTTCTCTGTTAATAAATTGATATTCTTTTTCAAACTTTTTTAAACTCTTCAAAATTTCTTCTACAATCTCCTCAGGAATATTAACTTTCTTTTCAATCAACACACTTTTATTTTGATGAGGAATGAGATTAGTTTTCTGCTCATTAATCAACTCTTCAAAACGTAATTTATATATTTTTTTCTTTCGGTACTGTAGGAAAAGTCCAACCATAAAAAGTAATAACAAAACACTTCCAAAAAAAATAATTTTTTGAGTGCGTTTTTCTTTTTTTTGAATAGCAGTAATTATTTCTTTTTTTTCTTTAATTAAAATAAGTTCGTCATAATTATTAAATGATTTATGCTTGATAGGTTTATAATTAGCATTTAAAACACTGTCAACTTTTAATAACTTATCAAGATATTCTATTTGCTTAGATTGATTATTCTGACCTTTGTAATATGTAATCAACTTCCTATAATTTTTTCTTAAAACTGAAGTTAAAATATGAGACGATTGATAAAGGCTATCCACTTTTTTAAAAAATTTAGTAGCCTTAATATCATTCTCTAGTTTTGAGTATGATTCCCCTATATAGAAGTATATCATAGACAATAATTTAACTTCTTCTAAAATTAGTAAATCAGCTTCTTCAAAAACAGGTAGTATTCTTTTTAAACTATCAATACTCGCATTGTAATTTTGCATTTCGAATTCCATTAAACCTTCCATGTATCTACTAATGTTTCCAGGAAATAATGTATCTCTCGCTTTTTTTTTCAATCTGTAATATCCAGTAATATTATATTTGGAAAAATCTATTTCACTATCTCTAAAAGAAAAATCAAATAAAGAATTAAAATCTTTACCAACAGGCAAATTGATAATATTTTGCCCATAACTAGATATAATTGTTAAAATCAATATAGCTTGAATGAAATTTCCAAGTTTCTTCATAGTAATCAGTAAATTTCTTCAAATATATACGTTTTAACCCTCAATATTTATCGATTTTTTAAATCAACTGTCGTTATTTATGAATGCAGACTTACTTTGTTTGTAACCTTAATATTTCTAACGTTTGTTTGTAGCATATTTGTCGAAAAGGGAAAAATGTTATGAAAAAAATAACCCGTGGAAAAACATTAAATTAATTGTTATCTACGGGTTATAATATGTAACTTTTTTTTTAAGAATAGCTCCCTTAATCTCAAAAGGTTTTCCATCAACAAATAAATTCCACCCTTGTTCAGTTTTTTGAACTGTTGTTTGAGAATAAATTATAATAGCTTGAAAAGAAAAAAAAAAGAAATGCAAAATAAATGTGATATTTTTTCATAACAATCAATTAAACTTCTTATTTCATTTTTTTATTTATATCCGATATATCGTGATAGAAATGAAATAATGATTTGTCTCTTCCTTTTTTCACCCACATTTTCCTCGCTAATCGAGATACTATTCTCATTTTACCTCCATTGTAATTCCTGCTTTCATATATAGAATTGATCAGTTCACTTTCAGACATTTTAATCCATTGACCTTTATTTTTAAATCCGCCATGATTACCTAACCTAACTCTATAAATATTCTTTTCTTTTTTTACCTCAGCAAAAGCTCCAGTATCTCCAAGTGTCCACGGTTTTTGTTCAGGTAGTAAATTATAAAAAGCATCATAGAAATGTAAACTATACCTTTCATTCATTTTAGAAACAATCCTAAGAATCTTTTTTTTTGTTGTAGTCTCATTCAAATCAATTTCTATATCAGCTTTCTTCCCATACTTTACACCTCTCAATTGATCAAATTTTATAAGTAAAAAATTCTTAATCATATCAGGTTTTATTTCTAATCAAATTCCACCGTACTTTGACGATCTCTGTTTACATGTAACTTCGTAACATCGGGTCTAGAATAATGTCCAACTGGATCAAAGTTTTGACGTTCTTGATAGATTCTAGAAAAATCTAGCGTTTGGTAGATTAATCCTTCCTTATCTACAACAGGTTCTACAACCCACTCTCCATCAGGACCTGCAATACAAGAACCTCCATTGGCTAAGGTATCTTTTGCTTCTGTAAGAATTTTATCTAAATGAGGTGTGTCTTTTGGAAAATCATTTTTAGTCATCATACTTGAAACTGAAATCACATAAGAGCGAGATTCTCTAGCAATAAAACGTGTAATGTCTTTGGTATTAAAATCGCTTCCTGGCCAAACAGCTATATGTAAATTTTCTCCTAATCCATATAATGCTGTCCTTGGCAATGGCATCCAATTTTCCCAGCAATTCAAACCTCCAACGGTAAACTCTTTCAAAGAGTGTACTTGTAATCCGTTTCCATCGCCAGGTGCCCAAGTTAAGCGCTCTTCGTAAGTGGGTTGTAATTTTCTATGTACAGATTTTATCTCTCCATTCTGATCTATGTATGCCAATGAAGCATAAATACTATGACCTCCTCTATTTTGAGCACGTTCCATGACTCCTAAATAAATAGCCATCTGATGTTGTTTTGCTAGTGCACAAATAGAATTTAACTCCCCTTTTTCAATCATAATCGAATTACTCACATAATGTGCATGCAATTCTTTAGTAATTGGTGAGTTAAATGTAGCTCCGTTAACTAACTCTACCCAAAAAGGATAGCCAGGTAGTAAAGCTTCTCCAAAAACAATTAATTCAGCATTTTCTTTCGCTGCATCATTGATTGTTTGTTCTATTTTTTGAATGGTTAGCTCTTTGTTTAACCAAACTGGTGCTATTTGCGCTAGGGCTACTTTTAATAAATTCGATGACATTTAAAGAATGTTTATTTTAACTACTAATCCTTCATTGGCTCTTACATTAAAAACTGTTTGGTCTTCAAAGATTAAATATTGTCCTTTAATCCCTACCAATTTTCCAGTATAAGACTCTTCTTTTACCAAATTTAAACTCTTTGGTTTTTCTGGATATTGGTTAACAGGAAAATTCAATTCTGTTTCTGTATTGTTTTCAATGAAATATTCTTGAACCTCTTCTGGTATGTAAGGTCGTAATTTTTGTTGCCACTCTACTAAATTTTCATCTTCGACTTCATTCTTTAACATCTTTCTCCAATTTGTTTTATCTGCAACATGTTCTTTTAAGGCAACCTCTGTAATTCCTGCTAAATACCTATTAGGAACTTCTACAATTTCTATCGCTTCATGCGCTCCTTGATCTATCCATCTAGTTGGAACTTGCTGCTTTCTTGTAACTCCTACTTTTACATTGCTAGAGTTTGCTAAATACACGATATGTGGCTGCAATTGCATAGCTTTCTCATATTCTAAATCTCTGTCTTCTTTTCCTAAATGTGCTGTACTTAATTCAGGTCGCATGATCCAATCTCCTGCTCTTGGAGTATCAAAAAAGCACGATTTACAAAAACCCTGTCGGTAAATAGGTCGTTCTAAATGGCAATTCAAGCATTCATAAGTCACAAAAGATATCTCTAGTTCCTTATTTAACAGCTGATTTACATTTAGAAAATCGGTTATCATATCCAAATAATACTGAATTTTATCACTAATTTCAGTTGGCATTTTTTTTAAAACTCCTTGGTATTGCATCTAAAATATTTTTCTATTTTTAACTCCGTCTATGAAGTTCTAAACAAACTTACGGCAAAAAATCAACTTTCTAAACTCAGAATATTTGTATGGCAATTCCGTTTGTTAATTCTATCATTTCGTGGTTTCTTAAAAAAAGGAAGCATCAAATGGAGTTATTCATCAAATATCCTATTGATGTTCAGGAGGAGTTATTAATGCGTTTAATTCAATTTTCTAAGGGGACTGAATTTGGAGAAACTTATGGTTTTTCTTCTATAAACACCTACAAAGAGTTTACTAAAAAAGTACCTATTCAACAATACGAAAGCATCGAACCTTTAATTGAACGCTGTCGTAAAGGTGAGCAAAACTTATTCTGGCCAACCAAAATAAAATGGTTTGCAAAATCAAGTGGAACTACCAATGCAAAAAGTAAGTTTATTCCTGTTAGTGATGAAGCAATAGAGTATTGTCACTTAAAAGCAGGAAAAGACATGTTGTGCTTGTACATTAATAATAATGAAAATGCTGAGCTTTTTAATGGAAAAGGTCTTCGTTTAGGTGGAAGTTCTGCTATTTATGAAGACAACAATTCGTACTTCGGTGATTTATCTGCAATAATTATTGAGAATATGCCTTTTTGGGCCGATTTTAGTTCAGCTCCTAAGCAAGAAACTGCGTTAATGAGTGAATGGGAAACCAAAATGGAGGCTATTATTAATGAAACTATTAATGAAAACATTACTAGTTTGGTAGGGGTTCCTTCATGGATGTTAGTCTTATTAAACAAGGTTTTAGAAAAGACAGGTAAAGACAATATCTTAGAAGTTTGGCCAAATTTAGAAGTGTATTTCCACGGAGGTGTTAACTTTAATCCTTATCGTGAGCAATACAAAAAACTTATTCCTAAAAAGGATTTTAAATACTACGAAACTTACAATGCTTCAGAAGGTTTCTTTGCTTTACAGGATGAGAATGGTTCTTATGATCTATTGCTAATGTTAGATTATGGAATTTTCTACGAATTCATTCCAATGGATGAATATGATGGAGAAAATTCAACAGCGATTCCTCTATCAGAAGTTAAAATGGATGTTAATTATGCTGTAGTTATTTCTACCAATGGTGGATTGTGGAGATATTTGATTGGAGACACGGTTAAATTTACATCCTTAGATCCGTATCGTATTCGTATTACTGGTAGAACCAAACATCATATTAATGTTTTTGGCGAAGAATTAATCATTGAAAATGCTGAAGAAGCTTTAAAACTTGCTTGTGCAAAAACTAAAGCTACAATTACAGATTATACAGTGGGGCCCATTTTTATGAATGGAGATAAAAAAGGTGGACATGAATGGATTATTGAGTTTAAAAATGCTCCTAAAAACCTAGAATATTTCACCGAGTTATTAGACAATGCTTTAAAATCTTTAAACTCTGATTATGAAGCCAAGCGCTATAATAATATGACGTTGAATATGCCGATGGTTCATCAAGCAAAAGAAGGGCTATTCTATTCTTGGTTAAAGAAAAAAGGGAAATTAGGAGGCCAACATAAAGTTCCTAGATTGTCTAACAAACGAGATTTTGTTGAAGAACTATTAGCTCTATGATATGATTTCTTTTTTTGAACAGCATGCTTCTTTACTTGAAAAAACTCCTCAATTAGCAGAGGATTTTCAGAGTATTATGTCTTTTGAAAAATTCCCTAAGCACCATATCATACATTCAGAAGGTTCTATATGCAATCATATTTACATTATCATTTCTGGAATCGCAAGAGTTTTCTACTACAAAGATGGTAGAGATACCAGTTGTTATTTTGCAGCAGAAAAGGAAACCATTACAGCTATTGATAGTTTTATTCAACGAAAGAAAAGCAAATACTATATTGAAACTTTGGAAGAAGTTGAAGCTTTTAAAATTTCGCATTTAGATTTAGAAAACTTATTTCAAAGTCATCCCGAATATGAACGATTTGGTCGTTTGTTTATGCAACAAAACTATATAGAATTGGCTGAGAGAATTGATGATCTTCAATTAAAAACAGCTCAAGAACGCTATGAAACATTGGTAGAAAAAAAGCCACATTATCTTCAACGTATTTCTTTAAAGCACATTGCTACTTTTTTAAATATTACCCCAGAAACTTTAAGCAGAATACGAGGAAAGTAATTTCTTGACAATTGTCAAGAAGATTGTCTTTTTTGTAAAATAACTTTGTAGAAATAACTCGTTTTTATGATCATTTCTAACAAGTTAGAGTACTTTTATAAGGAAAATAATCTTCCCGAAAAAGGCGGAGAAAATGACCGTTTCTTTTTCATAAATCTAAAACTTTTCACTCTTAAACTTCCCAATCCTAAATTCAGAAGAAAAGTAATTCACATCCATGATGTACAGCATGTTTTATATGATTGTGATACCACTTGGAAGGGAGAATCTTTTATTTCTGGCTGGGAGATTGCTACAGGTATGTGGAAACATTTACCTATAGGACTCTTTAGTCTAAGTGGTATGGGAGTTGGGGTGTTCTTACATCCAAAAGAAGTTTATCTTGGTTATAAAAAAGGGTTAGAATGTATAGGGGTTATCGATTTAAAAATTCCAAAAGAGCAATTGATAAACTTATCTGTATCAGAATTAAAAACAATCATTCAAAAGAAAAAGCCTTCAAAATTAAATTGGTTTTCATTTTTGTTTTGGTGTTTTATGGGCGTTCTATTTAATATTTTACCTTTCTTACTTCTCATGATTTTCTTCTTGTTCTAAAAAAATAGAGTTTGAATCTGATCTGATATAAGCTCAAAAAATCAATCACTTCAGATTTTTACTTGTTTACTAATCCAACTTAATACTTAACTCATTCTTAAATTCTTAAGCTCATATATTTTCTAGTTTTACAGGAAACTATTAAATATAAAATTATGAAAAAGGTCATCGTTTTTTTACTATTTTTAACAGTAAACCCTGTCTTCTCTCAAGACAAAGAAATCAAATCTAAAGTAAATTCTGCAACTGTTTTTTTAAACAGTGCTCAAGTAACAAGAACAAAAAACGTTCAATTAAAAAATGGAATTCAAGTTTTAAAATTTGTAGAGTTATCTCCTTTTATTGACAAGAAAAGTATTCAGGTTAAAGCAAAAGATATAGAAATTCAGTCCATTAACTTTCAAAAGAACTATTTAACTGGTTTAAAGAAAAATGAAACTCGTTTATCTTTAGAAGATTTGCTACTTGTTTTGGATGATAAAATCGATCTTGAGAATATAAACCTCTCATCTATTCAAGATGAAATTCAGTTTTTAAAAAGTAACAGAAGTATAGGCGGAAATCAAACACTAACTGTAAATGCTTTAAAAGAAGCCTCTACATTTTACAGTAGTCAAATGAAAAATTTAAAAACAAAGGAGTTGACTGTGAAGAACAGAATCAAAAAATTGCAAAAAGAAAAAACAAAGATTCGTAAACAGATTAATGATCTGACTCCACAAAAAGAGTTTGCTTCTGGAGAAATATATATCAAAGTAAAATCAAACTCTATAAAAACAATTCAATTTCAATTAACCTACAATGTTTCTAATGTAGGCTGGTATCCTTCTTATGATATTAGAGTAAAAGATATTAACTCTCCTTTATATCTCACATATAAGGCTAATCTCAAACAAAACTCTCAAGTAGATTGGAATAATGTAAAACTCAGTTTTTCATCTGCAAATCCAAGTCAATCAACAAAAGCAGGTAAAATCACTCCCTATTTTTTAGATTACGGCTCTTTCCCTCCTAATTACAAAGGAGAGTTGGACGAAATCTTTGGTTACGTAAGAGATTCCGAAGGACCTTTAATTGGTGCTTCTGTTATTGTAAAAGGAACTACAATTGGGACGGAAACGGATTGGGATGGTAGATATAGTATAAAAGTTCCTGATAACAATTCAACATTAGTGTTTTCTCATTTAGGATTTAAAACAGTAGAACGAAGAGCTTACAATAGAAATATAAACGTGACCATGGAAGCTAGCGAAGTATTAGATGAAGTTGTAGTTACAGCTTATGCTAGTTCGAATATAAGAAGAAAGCCAAACGCAAAATTGTCTCAAAAACTCCAAGGAAAAGCATATGGCCTTTCTTCTTCAATTCCAACTAAAAAAATCATCAATCAAACATCTGTAAGTTTTGAAATTATAGAGCCTTATACTATAAAATCTAGCAATAAAGATTTTGTAATTTCCATGAAGTCATATCAGTCTGCAGCGAAATATAATTACTATGCAGTTCCTAGAATTGAAGAGAATGCCTTTTTAGTGGCTAGTTTAGGCGATTGGGAAAAATTCAATCTTCTTGAAGGCGAAGCTAATGTGTACTTTGAAAATACTTTTATTGGCACTACGTTAATTGACACTCGATTTACTGAAAATCAATTAGACATTTCTCTTGGAATGGATAAAAACGTAAGTGTTCAGAGAACGAAAGCTAAAGATTTTACAACAAGACAATTTATTGGAAGCAAACAAGAAGAAACAAGTGTTTGGGATTTTACCATTAAAAACAATAAAACGGAATCTATACAAATGACCGTTTTAGATCAAATACCTGTTTCTACAAGAGAAGAAATCAGAATTGATTTGGATAAAGAGTTTGACGGTAAACTGAATAAAAAAACGGGAGAAGTAGAATGGAAATTTGTATTAACTCCTAAAAACACTCAAAAATTAAAGCTGAAATACTCGGTGAGGTTTCCTAAAAATAGAAGGTTGATAATCGATTAAATCTTACGTTCCACCACATAATCAATCATCTTAATTAATGATGATTTATATTCAGAGTCTTGGTAATTGTCTAATATTGCCAAGGCTTTGTTTTTGTAGTCATGCATTTTCTCGGTTGTATATTCAATCCCTCCGCTTTTCTTTACAAAAGCAATGACTTCTTTCACTCTTTTTTTATTCTTATTGTGTTTTTTTACCGAATTGATAAGCCATGCTTTTTCTTTCGGAGTACAATGGTTTAAAGTATAAATTAATGGCAGAGTCATCTTTTGCTCTTTGATATCTATCCCTGTAGGTTTTCCTATTTTTTCTTCTGAATAATCAAATAAATCATCTTTGATTTGGAAAGACATCCCAATATATTGTCCAAATTTTCGCATTTGCTGAATGGTCTCTTGGTTGGCTCCTACTGAAGCCGCTCCAATTCCACAACAAGCAGCAATTAATGTTGCTGTTTTTTGACGAATGATCTCAAAATATACTTCTTCAGTAATATCTAATTTCCTAGCTTTCTCGATCTGAAGTAATTCTCCTTCACTCATTTCGCGAACAGCAATTGAGATGAGTTTTAATAAATCAAAATCTTCATTATCTATAGAAAGTAGTAATCCTTTTGACAATAAAAAATCTCCAACCAACACTGCAATTTTATTCTTCCATAGTGCATTGATTGAGAAAAAACCCCTCCTTCGATTGCTATCATCTACTACATCATCATGAACTAATGTTGCTGTATGAATTAACTCTACAATAGATGCTCCACGGTAGGTACGTTGATCAAAACCTCCGTTAGAGACCATTTTTGCAACTAAGAAAACAAACATAGGACGCATTTGCTTTCCTTTTCTACGTACGATATAATAAGTGATTCTATTTAAAAGAGGAACCTTGGATAACATAGAATCTTTGAACTTTTCTTCAAAGAGTTCCATTTCCTTTTGAATGGGATATTTTATTTCCTCTACAATCTTCATAAAAGAGCTGCTAAGTTACAAAGTTGAATTGTAAAAATAGAAAAGAAAACAACAGTTATGACTTATTTGCTAACTGTCCACAAGCAGCATCAATATCTTTTCCTCTAGATCGTCTAACATTTACCACAATATCATTCATTTCAAGATTTGAAATATAATTATCTAATGCTCTTGAACTTGCTTGTTGGAATTCACCATCATCAATTGGATTGTATTCAATCAAATTCACTTTACTAGGAATGATTTTGCAAAAATCAACCAAAGCTTTGATATCTTCTTTTCGATCGTTAATTCCATCCCAAACTACATACTCGTAGGTTACTTTCCGATTGGTTTTTGCATACCAGTATTTTAAAGACTCAGCCAAGTCTTGTAAAGGAAAGGTTTCATTAAATGGCATAATGGAGGTTCTTACTTCATCTATAGCAGAATGTAATGAAACAGCTAAATTGAATTTTACTTCATCATCAGCCATTTTTTTAATCATTTTAGGAACTCCGGAGGTAGAAAGTGTAATTCTTTTAGCTGACATCCCAAGTCCTTCTGGTGAAGTAATTTTATCTATCGCTTTTAGAACATTATTGTAATTCATTAAGGGTTCTCCCATTCCCATAAAAACGATATTAGACAACTTATGATTATGATAGTGTCTACTTTGTTGATCTATTGCTACTACCTGATCATAAATTTCATCTGGATTTAAGTTTCGCATTCTTTTCAACCTTGCAGTGGCGCAAAACTTACAATCTAAACTACAGCCAACCTGACTAGATACACAAGCAGTTGTTCTAGTATCTGTTGGAATTAAAACAGATTCAACAATCAAACCATCGTGCAACCGAATTCCGTTTTTTATAGTTCCGTCTGAACTTCGTTGCATTGAATCTACCTCTATATGATTGATAACAAAATTCTCTTCCAACATTTCACGAGTAGCTTTTGAAATATTGGTCATATCTTCAAACGTATGCAATGATTTATTCCATAACCATTCATACACTTGATTTCCTCGAAAGGCTTTATCACCATTTTTCACAAAGAAGTCTCTTAATTGTTCTTTGGTTAAAGCTCGTATATCTTTTTTCTTTGGTTTCATTTGTTGCAAAAATACAAAACCTCATAGTAGCTACTATGAGGTTTTGAAATTTATCTTTACTATATTCTATTTACAGGATCAGCATTGCATCTCCGTAAGAATAGAACTTATATTTTTCTTTTACTGCTTGTTCGTAAGCTTCCATTACAAAATCATATCCTGCAAAAGCAGCAGTCATCATTAATAATGTTGATTTTGGTGTGTGGAAATTTGTAATCATACTATTTGCAATACTAAAATCATACGGAGGGAAAATAAACTTGTTAGTCCATCCTTCATATGAATTTAATCTATTACTAGCAGAAACAGAAGACTCAATAGAACGCATTACAGTAGTTCCTACAGCACAAATCCTTTTTTTAGTTTCAATAGCATTGTTGATTGTATTTGCACTAGCTTGAGGAATAATAATTTGTTCTGAATCCATTTTATGTTTCGACAAATCTTCAACTTCCACAGGACTAAAAGTTCCTAATCCAACATGTAATGTCAGCTCAGCAAAATCAACTCCTTTAATTTCTAAACGTTTCATCAAATGTTTAGAAAAGTGTAAACCTGCAGTTGGTGCAGCAACAGCTCCTTCATGTTTAGCAAAGATAGTTTGATATCTTTCTTCATCTTCAGGCTCAACATCTCTCTTAATATATTTAGGAAGTGGAGTTTCTCCAAGTTCAATTAACTTAGCTCTAAACTCTTCGTAACTTCCATCAAACAAGAAACGTAAAGTACGCCCTCTAGATGTTGTATTGTCAATAACTTCAGCAACTAAACTATCATCTTCACCGAAAAACAACTTGTTTCCAATTCTAATTTTTCTTGCAGGATCAACCAAAACATCCCAAAGTCTGTTTTCTGCATTCAATTCTCTTAATAAGAAAACTTCAATTCTAGCTCCTGTTTTTTCTTTGTTTCCAAACATTCTTGCCGGAAAAACTTTGGTGTTGTTTAAAATCATCACATCACCTTCGTCAAAGTAATTGATTAGGTCTTTAAACAATTTATGCTCTATTGTTTGCTTTTCTCTGTTTAGAACCATCAAACGAGCTTCATCTCTATGCTCAGAAGGATATTCAGCTAATAAATCTGCTGGCAGATCAAAATTAAAATTAGATAATTTCATATGAGTTTTCTATTATTTTCTAATGGAATTTGTTAATCAAAACTGTCAACAATTTTTGCTAAAATCTAGCTTATTTCATTGGAAAGTTTTTCTAACAACGGCGGCAAATATACGATATGCAAATAGGGGTTGTCAAGTGTTTGACTGATTAATTTATATTTCTTTGAATTGAAATCCTATTTGTTGTAAGTCTGACCAAAAATTTCGATACGATTTGGTCACAACATTGGCATCTAAAATTGTCAAAGGAACTCTCATTGCTAAAGGGGCAAACGCCATTGCCATACGATGATCATTATACGTTTCAATAGCTACATCTTTATTAAACTTATTAGAAGTCTCTAAATGTAAGCTGTGATTTGTTATACTAATCTCTGCACCTAATTTCGTTAGCTCAGCTTGTAAAGCTTCTAATCGATCTGTCTCTTTAATCTTTAACGTATGTAACCCTGTTAAGTTACAGGCTATTCCCAATCCAAAACAGGTCACGGCAATTGTTTGCGCAATGTCTGGAGCTTTGATTAAATCAACTTCTAAAGCAGTTTCTTTTGAGTTTGATACTTTCTTCAGTTGAATGGTATTCTCATTAAAAGATGTTTCTACTCCAAAATGATTATAAATTTCGCTCAATACAAAATCTCCTTGTAAACTCTCTTTTTTGTATGCGGTAAGTTTAATTTCAGAACCAATAGCACTCAAAGCAATAATAGAATAAAAATATGAAGCCGAACTCCAATCAGATTCTACTACGATAGTTTTAAGTTTAGCATTCTTTAAAGATTGTACTTCTATTTTTTGTCCTTCAAACTGAGTTTCAATTCCTATTTGATTTAATAAACTTAAGGTCATCTGAATGTATGGAATGGAAGTAATATCGCCAAGCAATTCAACTGTCAGTCCGTTAGGCAAACTTGGGGCAATTAATAATAAAGCAGAAATGTATTGACTACTTACGTTCCCATTGATTTGAACAATATCATTTACAAGTTTTCTTCCAGAAATTTTCAAAGGCGGATACCCTTCTTTTTCCACATAAGAAATATCAGCTCCTAAGCTTCGTAAAGCGTCTACTAAAATCTGTATGGGTCTATTGTGCATACGATCGGAACCAGACAGAACTACTGTTCTGTTGTTTTGCGTCGCAAAAAATGCGGTTAAAAACCGCATAGCGGTTCCCGCGTGTCCAATATTAATTTCTGTATCCGATGTTGTTAAAGCATGTTGAAGATGATGTGTATCATCTGAATCTGATAAATTCTCAATAGAGATTCCTGAGAACAACTTTTGTATGATTAACAATCGGTTAGATTCGCTTTTCGAACCAGAGATAAAAACGGAATCTTTTATTAATTCACTTTCTACACCTTCTATATTAATATCCATAAAAATTTAACTCTGATTTTAATTCCTTAAATTTAGTCTCCTTAAAACAAACTAACCATGTTCAAAAAAATACTTTTTGTCTTTGTATGCCTTTTTGTTTTTGAGAGCTACAAAGTTAACGCTCAAAAAAAACCGACCAAAAATTCTTTAGAATATTTTAGCGCCACCAAATGGAGAAATATTGGCCCCTTTAGAGGAGGAAGAAGCGCAGCCGTAACAGGTGTTCCAGGAAAAGCCAATCTTTTCTATATGGGCTCTACCGGAGGTGGTGTATGGAGAACTAATGATGCTGGGAATACTTGGGAGAACATTTCTGACGGATTTTTTGGAGGATCTGTAGGTTCTGTTGCTGTAAGTGAATGGGATCATAATGTAATGTATGTTGGAAATGGCGAAAAAACCGTTCGTGGAAACGTTTCTTCTGGTGATGGAGTTTGGAAATCTGTAAACGCAGGAAAAACATGGGAACATGTAGGCCTTAAGAATGCTCGACATATTCCTAGAATAAGAATACATCCAAAAAATCCAGATATTGTTTATGCTGGAGTTCTAGGTGACTTGTATAAATCTTCTCAAGAAAGAGGTGTATACAAATCTACTGACGGTGGAAAAACTTGGAACAAAAAATTGTTTGCTAATAAAGATGCAGGTGTCATCGATTTAATCATTGACCCTAACAATCCAAGAATTTTATATGCAACTACATGGAATGTTCGAAGAACTCCCTATAGTTTGTCAAGTGGAGGTGATGGTTCTGCACTATGGAAAAGCACTGATGAGGGTGAAACTTGGACCAACATTTCTAAAAACAAAGGATTACCAAGCGGGATATGGGGAATTAGCGGAGTTACTGTTTCTCCAGTAAACTCAGATATTGTTTGGGCGTTAATTGAGAATAAAAAAGGTGGTGTCTATAAATCTACTGATGCCGGTAAGACTTGGAGTCTGATTAATAACGAAAGGAAGTTACGTCAACGTGCTTGGTATTATACTCGTCTGTATGCAGATACTCAAGATGAGAATATTTTATACGTATTAAATGTTCGCTATCATCGTTCTACAGATGGTGGAAAAACTTACAAAACTTACAATGCACCTCATGGAGACCATCATGATTTATGGATTGCTCCTGAAGACAATCAACGTATGATTATTGGTGATGATGGTGGTGCACAAGTATCTTTTGATGCTGGAGAAAATTGGAGTACTTATTTTAATCAGCCTACTTCTCAGTTTTATCGAGTGACTACCGACAATCATTTTCCATATAGAATTTATGGTGCTCAACAAGACAATTCAACTGTGCGTATACCTCACAGAACCCAAGGGCGTTTTATTGGAGAATCTGATTGGGAATCAACAGCCGGTGGTGAGAGTGCTCATCTAGCTATTGACCCCACCAATAATGACATTGTATACGGAGGAAGTTACGGAGGTTTACTAACTCGTAGAAATCACAAAACAGGAGAAACAAGAGCGGTTAATGTATGGCCTGATGACCCTATGGGACATGGAGCTGAAGATTTTAAATATCGTTTTCAGTGGAATTTTCCCATTCTATTTTCACCTCATCAAAAAAACAAATTATATGCTGCTTCTAATCATTTGCATGTAACATACAACGAAGGGCAATCATGGGAAATTATCAGTCCTGATTTAACTAGAAACGACCCTAAAACCCTTGGGCCTTCAGGTGGGCCAATTACCAAAGACAACACAGGAGTTGAATATTATGGAACCATTTTCGCGGTAAACGAATCTAAATATGAGAAAGATCTTATTTGGGCTGGCTCAGATGACGGATTGGTTCATGTAACCAAAGATGGTGGAAAGAATTGGACCAATGTTACACCCAAGAAAATGCCCGAATGGATGATGATTAACTGTATTGAAGTAGATCCTTTCACAAAGGGTGGTGCATATATCGTAGGAACAAAATACAAAACAGGAGACTATCAACCCTACATCTACAAAACTGAAAACTACGGGAAATCTTGGAAGTTAATTACCAATGGAATTGGAAACGAAGATTTTACAAGAGCTCTACGAGCCGACCCTAAGCGAAAAGGGTTATTATATGCCGGAACAGAAAGAGGTATGTATATATCTTTTGATGATGGGAAAAATTGGCAAAACTTCCAACTAAATCTTCCAATTGTTCCAATTACAGATTTGGCAATTAAAAACGATAATTTAATTGCTGCTACTCAAGGTCGTTCTTTTTGGATGATTGATGATTTGACACCTTTACATCAATTAACCAAAGATGTTCTTAAAAAAGACGTTGTCTTATTTAAACCGCAAGACAGCTATAGAATGAGTGGTGGTAGAGGAGCAACTTCAAGAACACAAGGAACCAATCATCCTGGTGGCGTTGCCATAAACTATTACATCAAAGAACAGAATAAAAAAGATGTGGTTTCTCTAACTATTTCAGAAAGCAATGGAAAGGTGATTAAAGTATATAGTACAAAACCTAACAAAGAGAAAAAAGAAGCAAAATTAACTGTAAAGGATGGCAACAACATTTTTTATTGGAATATGATGTACCCTGGCGCAGAACGTGTTCAAGGAATGATTTTATGGTGGGCCTCTTTAAGCGGACCTATGGCTTTACCTGGAGATTACAAGGTTACATTGAAAGTGGGAGAAAAATCAACAACGCAAAATTTTACAATTTTAAGAAACCCTATGTCTGAAGTAAATCTAACAGATATGAAAGCTCAGTTTGATTTTATCAATGACATCAACACAAAGGTTACTGAAATTCACAAAGCTTTAAAGAATGTAAAAAAAGTAAGAGCTCAAGTAAAAACACTTAAAAAATCAATTAAGGATAAGAAGAAACACAAAGAACTTATAGATTTTGCTGATGCATTGGTGAAAGATATGACCAAAGTTGAAGAAACTTTGTATCAGACGAAAAGTAGAAGTAATCAGGATCCTTTAAATTTTCCAATTCGCTTAAATAATAAGCTAGCTCATTTGAACTCACTTACTAGAATTGGAAGTTATGGACCAACACAACAAGCGATTGATTTTAAAAATGAAATTAGTAAAGAAATCGATAAAGAGCTTGCCAAGTTATATGCAATGTTTAATACACGCGTAAAAGAACTCAATAAAAAAGTAAAAGATAGTCAGATTGATTTTATTCAATTAGATTAAATAAAAAAGCGCCTTAGAGGCGCTTTTTTATTTTGTATTTCTTGTTGTCATCCAAAGACCATAAACAACACTAATAATTACTTTAAATCCGAAAAATCGAATCCAACCACCGTTTGCAAAATTAACTTCGTTTACTTTGGCAAAATCCCCAGCAAAAATATCTCTCCAACTATTCATTAATAACATAGCTACAGTAAGTAGTATAAAAAAAGGAATAGCAATCTTTGCAAAATTGCTCCAAAAACCAGGCTGTTTTATTTTTCTTAATAAACTCATTTTACTTTAGTTTTTCATTGTTATGGTGACGATTATGATCACGTTTTGTTTTGATGTCCAATTTCTTTTCAAACGACTCTTGTAAATTCACTCCTGTTTGATTGGCCAAACACAATACTACAAATAAAACATCCGCCAATTCTTCTCCTAAATCTTTGCCTTTATCAGATTCTTTTTCACTCTGTTCTCCGTATCGTCTTGCAATAATACGAGCAACCTCTCCTACTTCTTCTGTTAATTGTGCCATATTAGTGAGTTCATTAAAATAACGAACTCCATGGTTTTTAATCCAGTCATCAACCTGTTGCTGTGCGTTTTGTATGTTCATATATATCTTATTATTTAACCACAGCAAAGGTAAGAACTTTTGATGTGGTTTCTTTTTATATTGACTTCTTGACAAAATTATTTTACATTCGTTATCTATCACAAATTTTAACTTAAGTATTTATTACAATGATTGAATCTCTAAAAGGTTTAAATGTTTTTTTAAGCGTGTTGAAAGGACTCGTTGGTATCAAAGATAAGATTGACGAAAACCAAGAGAAATTGATTCGAACTTTAGGAATGGCAGCTAGAGAAACTGAAGTTGCTATTAACAAGCTTAAAAATGGAGAGAATACAGTTCCAGATTTAGAAAATACAATAGCTTCAAAATGGGTAGAAGCATCTGCTTTACTTAAAAAAGAAGACAAACAATTGGCACTTACTTTATATGCAAAAGGACAAGCATGGACAAATGTTAAAGAATGGACAGATGAAGATTTTGATACGGCTATCTCAAATATTAGGATGGTTGACCAGTATGTAAAGGAAATATTAAGTGCTTAAACATTACCTCTAAAATCGCACTACAACTCCTACTCTTCCTAAACCTAGTTGTAAGTCCCACTCGAAATTAGATTTTTGAGTTATTTCATTGTATTTCTGATCATACTTTTTGTCTAAATACTTATCAATAGCTTCTACAATAAAAATACTAGTTGCAATACTAAATGCAACATCGGAAATCCAATGGAAACGGTCTACAATTCTAATAAAACCAGGTATGGCTCCAACAGTATAAATACCTGCTTTTACCCAAGGATTTTTAAATTGCTTAGCTATGGCATAAGCATTTGTAAACCCTAGTATTGTATGTCCTGAAGGAAAAGAATCATAGTCTTTGACTCTATCTATATGAAAGGGGTCAAAAACATCGGAACCTACATTAGCTCTTGGTCTTGCTCTACCTACAATTCTTTTTGTTACTTGTTGAAATAACCCAGCAGCAGATGCTGAAGAAACTAATAAAACTCCTGTTCTTCTCAGTTTTTCATCTTTAGTAAACAATCCTGTTAAATACACAGCTCCTGTAACTAAATAATTTCTATTTGGGCTTCCGTATTCATTTCCATAATCTGCTAACCATCTTGGAACATCTCCCCTCCATCCATTAGCCCAACGATCTACTTTACTATCAACAAAATATAATGCAGTAGTTCCTCCAGCTACATATAAAAAATTATTCCATTGTTTTTTCTCCCAATGTAAAGGTCTCGTATAAGCATGCCCCATACCACCAAAAATATTTTCTATGTCATAAGTAAATTTTTGCCATAGGTTTCTATCTTTATTTAATTTAAAATCTGAGGTATTATCTTGTGAAAATGAACTGTAAAAAACAAAAAGACATACGGTGATTATAAGGAATTTCTTCATAATATTCATCAGCTAAAAGGGTAGTGCAAAATACATATTTCAAATGATTTCTATTCTTAGCGATAAAATATTTTACTTGCTAATCTCTAAGTAACGTAGAAACTCATCTCTTGGAATCTCTCTAGCTCCTAAACTAGCTAAATGGTCATTGTATACCTGACAATCGATTAATTTGTAATTGTGAGATTTAATAAGGTGTATGAAAGCTATTTTGGAAGCATTAGACACCTTTGAAAACATACTTTCTCCACAAAACACATTCCCCAAATCAACACCATATAAACCTCCTACTAGCTCATCTCCTTTCCAAACTTCAAAGGACTTAGCATGACCCAATTCATATAATTGTATATATGCTTTTTCCATATCATCAGTAATCCAAGTACCTAAACCATCATTTCTTTTTATGCTTTTACAATTTCTTATAACTTCTTCAAAAGCTTGATTTACTGAAATTGTAAACTCTTCTTTTCTTAGAATTTGCTTCATAGATTTGGAAATTTTCAATTCTTCAGGAAACAAAACCATTCGTTCAGGCGGACAATGCCAGAGAATAGGATATTCTTCAGAGTACCAAGGAAAAATTCCTCTCTTATATGCATGCATTAGACGCTCTGGAGATAAATCACCTCCAACAGCAATGATACCTTCTTCAGAAGTAGATTCATAGGAGGGAAATTCGATCTTATTACTTAACCAAATCATGAAATACTCTTCAATTAAAACAGTAATAGTCCTACAATATAAATAGCACTTCCTACAATCATAGCAATTAATGTGTATGGGAGAATCTCTTTAGCTTTTAATTTGGTAATCCCTAATAACGGTAATGCCCAAAAAGGTTGTAACATATTGGTAATTTGGTCTCCATAAGCCAAAGCCATAATTGCTTTATTTAAAGGAACTCCTAATTTTAACGCAGATTCAACAACAATTGGTCCTTGTACAACCCATTGACCTCCTCCACTTGGCACAAAAATATTAACCAATCCTGCACTAAAGAAAGTAAAAATTGGCAATGTGGTTGCATTGGAAATCGATACAAAAAAATCGGAAATTTGTGTAACCATTCCCGAGCTACTCATGATTCCCATAATCCCAAAATATAAAGGGAATTGAATTAAAATTCCTGAAACATCAGAAATAGATTCTCCAACAGCTGTAGTAAATCTTTTAAAGCTTCCATGTAAAATAATTCCTAACCCGAGCATGAAAAAATTGATCAAGTTTGGTGTTATTTTCAACATTTTGATATCGTCAAAATATCTATAGGAAAAAGCGATGATGATAATTACACCAAATGCTATAGCTAATATTTTAGAACTATCCAATTTTTCTGCTTTCGTATTTGCCTTTTCATCAGTGTTCATTTGATATTCTGGTAAATCAATTTTAGTTGGGTTGGCTTTTTTTCCCAGCCAAAAGAACAATCCTGAAATCGTGGTTACTACCACTATAAAGATTATTAAGTTAGACAAGCTGAATATAGTTTGACTGTAGTTGATGGTTTCTGGAAGCTGACTCAAAATTTCAGGTGATGAAATGTCTTTCATGATACTGGCGATATGTCCATCTTCATTAATTTTAATTGGTGCGGACCCTGAAATTCCTCCATGCCATACCATTAACCCCATATATCCTGCTGCGCCTACAATTGGGTAGTTTAATTTGATATTATTTCTTTGTGCATGTTCAGCTACTTTTCTGGCGAGTAATGCTCCAAAAATCAATCCCAATCCCCAATTAAAAAAAGCTACCAACATTGTAGTACATGCAACAATAGCAGCACTTGTTGCTGTATCTTTGCAAAATTGAGTTACTTTTAAAATTGCATTGCTAATGGGTTTGCTTAGAACTAACACATGACCTAGCACCAAAATCAACATCATTTGATAGGCAAAAACTAATAATCCATTGGTCCAAATTCCTTGTTCCCAAAATTGTAAAATATCCCCAGTATAATCTAAGATTCCAACATCTGAAGGTCTTGTAAAAAACAATGCCAGAAGAATTGTAAGAAGTGTCAATAAAATAGCAATCGTAAAAGGTGATGGTAAATATTTTTTAAAAATATTTTCAATTGCCTTGGTAATATTCATTGGGTAAAATTTGTAAGCTAAATTAAAAAGAAAAGTTAATAATTAATTTTTCTTACACATAAGATAATTTTCCTTCTTATTTTTGCGTTTCCGTTCGAAAAGAAGCGATGAAAACAAAAAAGAAGAAAAAATCGAGAACTAGGTTATTACATCAGTATTATTCGTATACTGGTTTTTACTCTTTCATTGGAAGAAGCTTAAAAAAAGCTGCGCTACCAATTATTCTTATAATTGCTGCATTATATATTATCAATAAGTATGTTTTTACAATTGATGATGGTTTGCAATTACTCACAGAGTCTTTTTCTACAACTGGAGTTTTAGTTACTTTTTTTATTTCTGAAACTTTGCTAGGATTGATTCCGCCTGAGATTTTTATTGGTTGGTCTAAAAAGACAGCTGATCCTATTTTAAATCTTTCTATTTTGGCAACACTATCCTACATAGGAGGAATTATTACTTTTTTTATAGGAAAAGCCACTTTGAGAATTCAAGCGGTAAAAAATTACTTAGAGGTTAAAATGGCTAAGCATTTAAAAAACACCAGTAAATGGGGTGGTTTTTTAATCTTGATTGGAGCTTTACTACCTATTCCGTTTTCTATTACTTGTTTGACTGCTGGTATGATTAAGTATCCTTTAAAAGGAGTTGTACTTTTTGGTTTATTTCGTTTTCTTCGTTTTGCCTTATATGCTTGGGCCATCTTTAGCGTGGTAAAATAAAACACTTATCTTTAATCTATGGCATTAACAAATAACGATATTTTTAAAAAATTACGTGTAGCTCATAAATTACGAGATGATGACATTGTAAAGATATGTGCTTTGGTAGATTTCAAAGTATCAAAAAGCGAACTAGGTGCTTTCTTTAGAAAAGAAAATCATCCAAAGTATATGGAATGCGGAGATCAAATCCTACGTAATTTTTTAAACGGATTGATTATCCATTTAAGAGGCCCAATGCCAGAAAAGAAGAAATAAACTCTTTAGTTTATTCTTCTTTACTTATTTTGTCTTTAAACTCCGCAACTGTTTTTTCAATCACATCATTGATTCTTTTTTCATCAGAATCATACGACATTTCTAATGATTTTTTCTCTGGAAATTGCTCAATCATTACTGTTGTAGATGGAAATGCAAAATCAACACCTAAGTCTTTTGCTAACTTTACTATAGCAATATGAATTTGATGTCTTGATTTTTGCTCTGCTGTCCATGCTAAATCTTTTAAATACATGTTCATCAATATTAACAAAGCAGAGTCTCCAAAACCATTGAACTCTACAGTATAGTTATCAGATTTTGTATCAGGATGAGCTTTAATTATTTCTCTCACACCGTTTACAAAAGCTTCAATAAGTTCTGGCGGCGTATCGTATCTTAGCCCTAACTGTGTATTGTATCTTCTGTATAAACGTAAACCACTATTGTTGATTACAATTTCTGAAAGCTTGCTGTTTGGAATTTGAAATACAGATGTATCTGCTGCTCGAACACGAGTAGATCTAAAACCAACTTCTTCTACTGTTCCTACAACACCACCAGCCTCAATCCAATCGCCAATATGAAAAGGCTTGTCTACAAAGATCATCACTGTTCCTATCAAATTTTTAACAGTATCTTGTGAAGCAAAAGCTATAGCTAAACCTCCAATAGAAGCACCTGCTAAAATTGTTGTAGGATCTGCTCCAAAAAGAACTAAGAGTCTAAACGCTCCAATGATAACAATAATAACTGTGGAGAAATTTTTCAGAATTGGAATTAACTGATCATCTAATTTTCCTTCTGTTTTTTCGGCATATTCTCTATACAAGCTAATTAATACTTGTGCGAGTTTTAAGAATACATAAATCCAGAAAATGGTGGAGGCAATATTAATTGCTAAAAAGATCCACTTATTTGTTTCTAGTCCAAACTGCAACGAAGGAAAAATACGATCTATTAACCACAGAGATATTAATAAACTAATAGGATGCGCCAGTTTTTTTAAAGCAACATTGATGTCGCTACTTCTGTTTCTTGTATATCGAAACAAAATCCTTTTTAACACAAAAAATGCCAATCTCTTCGCTACAAAGAAGACAATAAATGAGACTAGTATTAAAAGAACAAAGGCAATGTACTGCCAAATTTCAATAGAGAACAACTTTTTATGTCCTGCCCCAGGAACTATTTCTTGAATCTTATCTATATACCATGGAAATACCTCTTCGTATAATAGGTCTATGTTATTGACTGTTTCTTGCGAATAGTACCAAGAATTTCCAATTCTTTCTACAGATATTAAGGGCATCCTTTCAGGAAAAAGAACAAACTTATGCTGAACTGCGTAGCCAACTGTATCACTAAAAGCTGAATCTATTGGAATCTTATTAAAATCAACTTGTAATCCTTTTCCATCTAAAACTCTTTTTATCTTGATGGCAATATCTATAGCTTCCTCTTCATCTTTACCATAGATAGTCTTTGCAGATTTTTTAGGTTCATTTGAGTTATTCTGTAGAAAATAAATATGTGTATAAACCGTAGCTTTGGGGTTAGACAAATCTACCTGAACATTTCCTTGAGCAAAAGAAAAGAAAGGGATTAGCAACCATAAAAACAGGAACTTCTTCATTTTTTCAACTGTTAATCATCTGTTAATTAAGACCCCAAATTTAAACCTTTTCTGTTTTTAGTGGTCAAAAAAGCATAATAAATAAACAAGGTAACTTAGATTATGAAAAAATTAGCAAGCGTATTGGTTTTAGTTTTTGCATTTACTTTAACTACACAAGCGCAAAAAAAACGTAAGAGAATGCAAAAAGAGAAAATGACTGTAGAGCAACAAGCTACTTTAGCGGTTAAGAAAATGGCTTTACAATTAGATCTTACAGATGCTCAGCAAAGAAAATTAAAACCTCTTCTTACAAAGCAAATCTCTGAACGTAGAGCACAGTTTGAAAAAATGAAAAAACTGAAGCAAGAAAAGAAAAAAATGGAGGCAAAGCAACGTTATGAAAAAGCAAATGAGATGCTTGACAAAAAGTTAGCTTTCAAAAAAGAAATGAAGTCTATCTTAAATGCTGAACAATACGAGAAGTTTCAAAAAATGAGCAAAGTCAGAGAAAGAGGAATGAAACAACGTATGATAAAGCGTAAAAAAATGGCTTATTTAAAAAAGAAGAAAAAAGAAAAGAAAGAGAAAGAAGAAAAAGATAATTAGTTTTGAGTTGATTATAGTTTGTAAAAGCTCGGTTTTGGTTGGCCGAGCTTTTTTTTATTCTTTAAACCAACTAGAATACTTCACGTAGTTGTTAGCAATTCTATTGATCTCTCCAGAAATTAATTCTTCTGAAATATCTTTTACTTTTTTGGCGGGTACTCCAGCATAAATACTTCCAGATTCTACTCGCGTGTTTTTGGTAACAACCGCTCCAGCTGCAATAATAGAATTACTTTCTACGACACAATCATCCATAATAATGCTTCCCATACCCACTAAAACATCATCTTCTATCGTACAACCGTGTACAATTGCATTATGTCCTATAGACACATTGTTTCCAATATTGGTAGGTGATTTTTGATAGGTAGCATGAATCACTGCTCCGTCTTGCACGTTCACTTTGTTGCCCATTTTTATATAATGTACATCTCCGCGAATTACCGCATTGTACCAGATACTACATTCATTTCCCATGGTTACTTCTCCAACAATCACAGCGTTTTCTGCAATAAAACAATCTTCTGGAATTTGTGGATGCTTCCCATTAACAGGTTTGATGATTTTCATAATTCTATTTCTATTTAATGTAAAATTATAGTTTCAGTTTTTTTCCTACACCAATCTATAACCTTGTCTTTTGAATTAAACTCTATGTGATAAGTTATAACTTCAACCTTACTATTTAACTGATATAAATTTACAAAAACTCTATCTTGATTATTTCCTTCGATATGGGGATAGCTTATAAAGAGTTTCGGGAAATTTCCCTTTTTTCTCTTCTTTATCTTAAACTGCTTAGTATCGATTTTTGAAAAATCAAGTTCGAGGTTAGGCGAGTTTAAATTGTATTGTTTTTTTAGGTAACCGCTAATAACTTTAAATTCATTATTATTTTTCCAAACAATGTTCTTTAGACAATCTGGCACAGCAAATGAAAAATTGTTTGGATGGTAATCATCAAACCATTTATATATTTTAATTTTCTTTTTTACGGGAAATTTCTGCAATACTTCAGTAGCGTAAAAATCAAATGCCAGTTGCTCGTAGAATGCTTTTTCTTGAGAAAAGAAAAAGTTATGTATGAATAAAAATAAAACTAATAATAATTTCCTCATATCATTTAAAATAAGACAACAAAGCTCCTTTTTTTGAAGAAGAAACCAAAATTTCTTTTCCATTAGAAACAATTACACTTCCTCCTTTTCCTTTTTTGTACTTGATGATTGAATTGATATTCACTAAATACGATTTATGAATTCTTGCAAAATCATATTCGGAAAGTGCTAATTCAAAATATTTTAAGGTTTTACTTACCAGTTTTTTTGAATCTAATAAATGAATTTCTGTGTAATTATCATCGGCCTTGCAAAAAACAATATCGTTAACATCCAAGACTTCAAATCCGTCTTGTAGTGGAATGGTAATTTTTCCTGATGCTTTTGAAACTTTGGGTGAAAGTATTTTATTCTGAAGATCGTTTTCTCGCTCTTTGATTTCGGCAACATGATTCACTGCTTTTATTAACTCATCTATAGAAATGGGTTTTAACAAATAATAGGATGCATGATTGTTTAAAGCTTCTATCGCATAATGGTCATAAGCAGTTACAAACACAATTTCAAATCTCCTGTCATTGATTTTTTCAAGCAAATCAAAAGCATTTCCAAAGGGCATTTCTACATCTAAAAACACTAAGTCTAATTCGTTCTTTTGAATAAGATCGTAGGCTTCATTAATATTACTAGCTTCTCCTAATAGTTCTACATTTGGACAATATTTACCAATATAGTTGCTTAAAATCTCTCTACTTACTGCTTCGTCTTCTACAATTATAGCTCTTAACTTCATATTTCTTCTTTTTAATAGTTTCTTTTCAACACAACTTCTACTTTGGTTCCTGTTCCGTCTTCATACAAATCTGAAACTGAAATGTCTATTTTATCTTGATACATATCATTAAGGATAGAAATACGTTTTTTAATGGTACTCATTCCTTTTGATTTTTGCTTCAACTGATTTTTTGTTTTTAACTCTTGTGATTTTTTTCTTCCAACTCCATCGTCTTGAATTACAATGACAATAGAATCATTATTATTCTCTTGGATATTGATTTCTAAATTCCCTTTTTCTTCTCTATAACGTAAGCCATGCCATATGGCGTTTTCTATATACGGTTGTAACAACATTGGAGGAATTGAGTATTCATCTAAATCGATGGTTTTGTTTACCGTGATGTTATAATCAAATTTCTCTTTAAATCGATTGTGTTCTAATTTTACATACAACTCTAATAGCTCTACTTCTTTAGAAAACGGAATAAAATCTTCATCTGAATTTTCTAAAACTGACCTCATTAATACTGAAAATTCTGACAAATAGCGATTGGCATTCCGTTCATCATTTACCGCTATAAAACTATTAACTGAGTTTAAGGCATTAAAAATAAAATGTGGATTCATTTGGGATCGCATCGATTTTAGAGCTAGCAGATTATTGGTTAATTTTTGTCGTTTATTACTTCTAGAAAGTAAATAAGCAAATATTACCATAGCTAAAATTCCTACCAATAAAGAATAGATGATATATTCTTGCAGTTTGGTTTTTTCTATACTCAATTCTGCCAAGGAGATTTTATTGTCATTTAAAGCCTTATCTTTTTCTAAACTGACAATCCTATTGTTTTTTTCTGAAATTCTTTTCGCCAAACGCTTGGACTGTTCTATTTCCTGTTCTTTTCTAACATATAAAGTATCTACAAGATCTACATACTCTCGATATGTTTTGTAGGCTTTGTCATACTCCCCTACATTATCATAAACTTCAGATAGTTTTCTTGTTGCATCTTTTTTTACAACCAAATCTTCGTTCTTATCGGCATCCTCTATACTTTTCTTTAAAAAAGGAATGGCTTCTTTATAATCTTCTTTTTCTACCAAAGCTCGCCCAATTTTATAGTTGATTGACTGAGGATTGATTATCGTATTTAATTGATTATCGACAAATTTTTCAGTGTTAAAAGCACCATTAGATATACTTAATGTATCATTGTTTGATTCTATTTTAACTCCATCAGCAATAACTAGTGTAGAATCATTTAAGAGTTTTGTTTGCAAAAGTGCCTCCTTTCTTAAATCGATCTCTTTATCAAACTGTTGTGTTTGATTAAAGTAGTCGGCTACTTTATCTTTCTCTTCTAAGGATCTAACGGTATTTTCTTTTGATGCCAAACTCAATGAATTTTTAAACTGCAAGTTGGCTTTCGGGATATTTCCTTGGGCTACAGAAACGTCTCCTAATTTTGAGTTTATATCCGTAATTTTTGAAGTAATTTTATTTTCTTCAGCAATCTGTAATGCTTTGTTATAATTACGAATAGATAGAGCAAATTCTTTTTTCTGTAAGTAAATATCCCCTAAAGTTTCATACACCAATATCTTTTCAAACAGTCCTAAATCATCGGTCTTTATTGCTAATAAATAAGTTTCAGCTTCGTTAAAGTCTTTAAACGCAATGGCTGCTTTTATAAGCTGTAGTTTGGTTCTTTCGTCATCTCTATATTTTAATGAGTTTTTGTAATCAGAAATGGCTAAATCATACTGCATCCATTCAAAATAAATATCTCCTAGCAACCTATAAGTGGCAGCATTTCTTCCATCACCATAATCTTCTTTGAGTATATTTTCAATAAAAGAAAGGCTTTTTTCGATGTTCTTTTTCTTGTAGTAATTAGCAGAGTCTAAGTTGACAAAATATTGATCTGCTTCCGAATTGTATTTAACTTTCCTTTTATAATTTACACCATCTCTGTATAATTTACTGTCTTTGTTTTCAACTACTTGCACCTTAATGTCTTCATTAGATTTTATTCGGTAGAATATAGTTTCAAAACCTGGGTGCCAAACAACTAATTCATCGTTTACTCTTGCTTTTACTGGATAGTAATTTTTGATATAACTAAAAGGGAAAGTTTCTCCATTTACATACACATAAGCTGTTCTTATGGGTTGTTCTGTTGTTTGGTCAACCACACGAACAGGTACTTCAAAAACAGCTTTGCTAGAAATTACATTATTCTGAGCGATAAGCACTTGAGAAACACAAAAGAAAAAAAGTACTATGTTAAATCGTTTAATCATTCTTCTTTACTCTATTCTTATTTTTTCTTTTAAATAAATTTCCAATTCTCTTAAAAATATTGGGTTTCTTTTCTACAACAACAAATCCAACAACTCCTCCTAAAACTGTTTCATCCTCCTTCATTATCAAATTAAATTTCTTTCCTCTTTTGATGGAGTCCAATCTTACCTCTTCAGTCTTGAAGCCAAGATAAGAAAATACCAAAGTATCATTTTTATGAATCTTCTTGTTGATTTTAAAAATAAAATTACCGTCTAAATCAGTTTCTACACCAATTGTTGTCCCTTTTAAAATGATTGCTACTCCTGGTAATCCTCCAGAAATATCAGCTACATTTCCTTCAATTACTAGAGAATCTTTTTTGATCAAACTCTTACTCGTATTTGCATTGGGTTTTAATTGAACTTTTTCAACTTTTACTGGAGCACCTTGAGAGTAAGCTAGTTCTGAATTTCCCAACATTGCAACTAAAGCAACTGAAGCAGCCACTTTTGAAAAATTTGATGCGCTGTTTACCGCTAGTTCTTTATCTAATTGTTCTTTTTTAAATCTACCACACAGATTACTATTATTTTGAATCTTATTCACCAATTGTTGGTCTGTCATTTGAGTGAAATCAACAACTACTTTTTTACAACTAGCACAAAACTTTCCTTTTTCAGTAGGACTCATCTTGTTCCAATCTTCATGACAGGGTTTTGGTATTTTAATTTCAAATTTCATAGTGATATGCTTTTTCTGTGATAAACATACACACAAATAATTGTCCAAAAAAATCGGTTTTCTTGCAAAAAGGGCTGTTTTCAAGCTATTTTATGCCCTTGGCTAAACTAAAAATAGATTTTACTCATTGAAAAGACTCGTTCACTCATTCTGAGTTTTTTTTACAAAAAGTTGGCCCTAATATTGAAGTGTCAATGCTAACAAACCAAACTTTTCATCATTCATCAAAAAACAAAAAAATTATGAGAACTAGAATGTTAAAAGTGATTACTGTTTTTCTTTTAGGAATCTCTGTTGCTTCTTATGCAACGAACGATCCGAAGAACGACAAAAAGAAAAAGCAAACAATTAAAGTTGCTTTGTTGCTAGACACGAGTAATAGCATGGACGGATTAATTAATCAAGCCAAAGCTCAATTATGGGAAATTGTAAACGAACTTTCTTATGCTAAATATGGTATAAAAAAACCTGATTTAGAAATTGCTTTGTATGAATACGGAAATGACCGATTGGAATCGTCTGACGGGTATATTAGACAGGTTTTAACATTTAGTAGCGATCTGGATGAGATTTCCGAAAAACTATTCTCTCTAACTACTAATGGCGGACAAGAGTATTGTGGACAAGTAATTGATTCTTCTTTAAAAGGATTAAAATGGGGTAAGAATAAAAACGATTTACGATTGATTTTCATTGCGGGAAACGAACCTTTTACGCAAGGAAAAATCAACTACAAAGAAGCTATTGCTGACGCAAAAGAGAAAGATGTAATCATCAATACGATTTACTGTGGAGATTACAACACTGGAATTTCTGGAATGTGGCAAGATGGGGCTGAGTTAGGCGGTGGAGATTATATGACTATTAATCATAACAAAAAGATAGTTCATATCGTAACACCGTATGATGATCAAATCATCATTCTGAACAAAAAGTTGAACAAAACATACATCTACTTTGGTTCTAAAGGCAGAAGCAAATATGCAAATCAGGCAATTCAAGATACCAATGCCGAAAAATTAGCAGCTCCAGTAAGTGTAAAAAGAGCCGTGAGTAAAAGCAACAGATTGTATAACAATTCTGCTTGGGATTTGGTTGATAGATCTGAAAAAGAGGAAGTAGATTATTCTAAAGTAAAAAGAAATCAACTTCCTAAAGAATTGCAAAAAATGTCTGATGCTGAGTTAAAAAAATATGTTGAAAAACAAAAAAAGATTCGTTCAGAGATTAAAACAAAAATCAATGAATTGAATAAAAAAAGAAGAGCTTTTATCGCTCAAAAACAAAAAGAATCTTCTAAAAAGAACGAATTAGAAAGTGTTATGATTAAGGCCATAAAAAAACAGGCTATGAGAAAAAACTATTCATGGTAGAATTGAATATGTTAGTTGTTTGGTTAGGATTCGCGGAGGCCCTCTTAGTCTTCGCGAATTTCTTATTTAACAACAAGTTGTTGTCCAATTGACAAATTGTTGCTTTTTAATTTATTTAGCTTTTTTAAAACTTCAACAGTGGTTCCAAATTTTTTAGAAATAGAGTACAACGTATCTCCTTTTTTCACTTCGTAATACTTGACTGAATTCTTAACCTTTTTCTTTTTTTCAGGTTTCTTGTCTTCTTTGACAACTCGTTTTCCTCTTCTTAAGTCTTTTTTAGAAAATTTATCAAACTCATATAGTTTGTAATCTTCAATAATTTTAATCAATTTCTTTGGATACTTTCTATCTGTAGCATATCCTGCTTTTTTTAAACCTCTGGCCCAGCCTTTATAATCTGTTCTTCTTAATTTAAATAGCCCAGCATACCTTTTTCTTGAGCTTAAAAACTTTGAGTGATCTTTGTAGGAACTTTCTACATATTTATATTTTCTAAAGCATTCTCCTTTTTCATCATCGTCGTGGTAAACTCGCCCACCTTTCCAGCCAGTATGGCATTTGATACCAAAATGATTGTTGGATTTTGAAGCTAATTGACTTCTTCCGTTTCCAGATTCTAAAATTCCTTGTGCCAATGTTATGCTAGCTGGAATTTTGTATTCATGCATTTCCATTACTGCCAACGGTGCATATTTTCTGATGTAATTGAGTGAGTGTTTGTTTAAAGATTTATTTCCTCTTTCTAACTTTCTAACATGTTGAATTTGCTTAACCGAAGGTAAATTTTTAGTTTTCGATTCTGTTACGGTAACCTTTTGTTTTTTCTTTTTTGTTGTAACTCTTCTACTCGAACTACAACTTGCTAAAAACAATGCCGCTAGCAAAATAAAAAGTGACCGTATTCTCATAAATCTATTTTTAGATCTTTTCCCTTTTTTTCCAGTTGTTGGTTAAACCCTTTTATTCCTTGCAATCCTCCTGTATGGATCATAAGTATTTTTGAATTGTTTGGTATTTCTTCTTTTCTAATCATCTCTAAAATCCCAAACATCATCTTTCCTGTGTAAATTGGATCTAAGGGAATTTTTGTTTGTTGTTTGAATGTATTGATAAATGAAATTAATGATTCGGAAAATTTTCCATAACCACCAAAGTGATATTGATCAACTAAGTTCCAATTATCTCTATCAGCAACAAAACGCTTCACTTCATCATTTAAAAAATTTCCTTTCAATGCGGGAAATCCAATTACTTTTTGATGCTTTCCAGTTGAACGAATCAATCCAGAAATCGTTCCTCCAGTACCCACGCAACAACAAATATAATCAAACTGAGCGTCTTCATTTGTTAAAATTTCTTCACAGCCTTGTATTGCTAATTCATTGGTTCCTCCTTCTGGGATCAGGTAAAACCTTCCATATGTAGACTGTAGTTCATTCAAAAATTCTGGGGTTGTTTTTTGCCTATACTTATCACGAGAGATAAACTCAAGCTGCATTCCATTTTCATAAGCTTTTTTAAGCGTAGCATTAGAGAGGAAGGTTTTTTCTAAACTCTCTCCTAATTCTTCACCTCTAATAATTCCAATAGTTTTGAAACCAGATACCTTTCCTGCTATCGCTGCAGCAAGAATATGGTTAGAAAATGCTCCTCCAAAAGTTAATAAGGTAGTTTGGGCTTGCTTTTTAGCTTCTTGAATATTGTATTTGAGTTTTCGAAATTTATTTCCAGAGACATCTTGATGAATTTGATCTTCTCTTTTGATGAACAACTGAATGTTTCTTTCTTCCAATTCAGGCAAGAAAATTTGTTGGTTTTCTGTTCTAATTGGATGTGTAAACATTCTAAGAAAAATTAGTTACTTCTTCTTCAGCTAATTCCCATTCTTCCATCAATTCATCATACTTTTTCTTTTTGGATTTATAATCTTCAAAAAAGTTTGGTTGGCTAGAGACTTCATCGTAGTTCTCTGCTAAGGCAATATCTATTTGCTGAATTTCATTCTCAAGATCACTAATTTGGGTTTCTATCTTAGATAATTTATTTTTAAGTTTTTTCAACTCTTTTTCTTGCTCACGTGATAACTGATATTTTTCTTTTTGAGAACTTTTCTTAGTTTCCTTTATTACCGTTCTTTTTTCAGCTTCTCGTAAACTTTCCATTTTATGAACCTCCAAAAAGTAATCAATATCTCCTAAATATTCTTTGATGACTTTGTCTTTAAATCCATAAACTTTATCTGTTAAACCTTGTAAAAACTCTCTATCGTGAGACACTAAGATTAAGGTTCCTTTAAAGTTTTGTAGTGCTTTCTTTAATACCGTTTTAGAAGCAATATCTAAATGGTTAGTCGGCTCATCCATGATCAATACATTGAATGGCGATAATAACAATTTACATAAAGCCAATCTATTTCTTTCTCCTCCCGAAAGCACTTTTGCTTTCTTATCTACAGATTCGCCACTAAACAAAAATGCTCCTAGCATATCACGAACTCGAGCTCTATTATTATCATCTGCAGCATCTTCCATGATTTCTACTACCGTCTTTTCGGGCGGCAAATATTCAGATTGATTTTGTGCAAAATATCCAATCTCTACATTATGTCCTAGTTTTAAATTTCCATCGAAAGGAATTTCTCCAACCATCATTTTTGCCAAGGTAGATTTTCCTTGACCATTCTGACCTACAAAAGCAATTCTACTGTTTCTCTCAATTAATAAATCTACATTTTGAAGCACTTGCTTATCGCCGTAATTTTTTGCTAAATTTTCTGCTTCAAAAATGATTTTTCCTGGATCTTTAGAAACGTTGAACCTCACATTCATGGTTGCACTCTCATCTTGATCTACCTCTATACGTTCTACCTTATCTAATTTTTTAATAAGCGATTGCGCCATAGAAGCTTTACTAGCCTTTGCTCTAAACTTATCAATCAATTGCTGTGTTTGTTTGATCTCTTTTTCTTGATTTTTGAAGGCTTGCAATTGCTTTTCTTTGATATCTTTTCTCAATTCTAAAAACTGAGTATAAGGCTTCTTATAATCGTATATTTTACCTAAAGATATCTCTATAGTTCTGTTCGTAACGTTGTCTAAAAACATTTTATCGTGAGAGACCAATACTATTGCTCCAGCATATGATTTTAAGAAGTGCTCTAACCAAATAATCGATTCGATGTCCAAGTGGTTAGTTGGCTCATCTAAAAGTAAGATATCATTATTCTGAAGTAGCAATTTTGCCAGTTCAATTCGCATACGCCAACCACCAGAAAAGGTATCTGTAAGTTTATCAAAGTCTTCTCGTTGAAACCCTAGTCCTTGAAGAATTTTTTCAGTATCACCTTGGTAATTATATCCTCCTAGTAATTCGTATCTCTCAGTGAATTCATTTAAATCAATGATAAGTTGATTATACCCTTCACTTTCATAATCTGTTCTAGTGGCTAATTGTTCGTTAATTTCTTCTAACTTTTTCTCAATCTGTTGAATCTCTTCAAAAGCTTGATAGGCTTCTTCTAGTATAGTTCTTCCATGAACAAAATCGATGTCTTGACGAAGAAATCCAATGCGGATGTCTTTATCAAAAGCCATAGTTCCTCCACTACTATCTATATCTTTAGAAAGAACTTTAAGTAATGTAGATTTTCCTGCACCATTTTTACCAATCAATCCAACACGATCTCCTCGGTTGAGTTTAAAAGTAATTCCTGAAAATAAATCTGTACCCGAAAATGTAACGGTAAGATTGTGAACATTAACCATGTATCATGAAAAATTTTAATCACACAAAACTAGGTAAAAGTAATTAATCAGTAGTTATTTTCTATCTAAATAAAGGGTGTATTTCCTTAAAAAGGAAATAGTAAAAAAAATAGTTTTACATAACTATTAGCGCTGCAAATAATTTATTGAAGTTTCAAAAAATGACACATCAAGATTTCAATCATATTTACTACAAATTCACTGGAAATAAAAGAGGTATTAAGCCCTCAGATTCTTTAAAGACAACTGGAGAAGAATTAAAAGACTTTCTAGAGTTCGCTATAGATTCATTTGATTTAAATAAAAAAGAAACTCCTTAATTCTGTGAGAAATTTAGTCCCTTAATTAGTTTTCCATGTAGCCCGCAATTCTATTGTGGGTTATTTTTTTATAAATTTTGTAGACTGTCTTCCTGTATTGTTATGAAAATTCAAAATATACATTCCAGCAGAAAGATCACTTACGTTAAACTCATAGTTTTTTGTACCTCCAGAAACATCTGAAATTCTATCTCTTGCTAATTGCCTGATTAACTTTCCTTGAATGTCATACAATTCAATTACCATATTGTCATTAAATCTGTAAGTGATAGTAAACTTTAATAAATCTTCAACTGGATTTTCAGAAAGCTCTACTTTCAGTGGCAATCTTTCTCCTAGCACATCATCAGTAGATAATGTTGCATCAGAATATCTGTAAACTGTTGTTCCTGCCCCAAAAGCATAAGTATTATTAACAACAAAAATTCGATTTAAGTTTCCTCCAACACCAATATTTGTCCAATTATCTCCGCCATCAGTTGTTTCCATGATTCCCACATCTGAACCTCCCATCCATCCATGAGTTTCTGAAATGAATCCTACAGCTTGAATATCGGCTCCAGGAACATTTTTCTCAGTCCAATTAACACCTGCATCTATTGTTTTTATTAATCTTCCTGAACTTGTAGCAGCTTGTTGTACTGCGCCAAAAATTGTATTTCCACTAGACCCTTCTAATATTTGTAACTTCCACACAAACTCTCCGGCTACTCCTGAATTGTATACTTCTGTCCAATTGGCTCCTCCGTCGGTAGTTTTAATAACAATTCCTCCTGTAGCGCTTTTGCCTGCTGCATATCCTAAATTTTCATCTACAAACTCTACTTCCACTAAAGCTGTTGCATGAGCAGACATGTCAGTATGAGTCCACGTAACTCCACTGTCGGTAGATTTTATCATCACTGCTGGCTCTCTAAATTCACCTACTCCATAAACTGTAGAAGTTCCTACAGCTTCAATTCCACAAATTCCCGAAGGGTTAGGACTAATACCAGTTACTTCAGCCCAATTGGCCCCTCCATCTGTTGTTCTATAAAATTTTCCTTGAAAAGTTCCTATGAATCCAATGCTTGCATTTAAAAATTCAACATTTCTAAAATACAAACCTCCACCTGGTTCTAATGTGTTTCCATCTGTTTGCAATGTCCAGTTTGCTCCACCATCAGTTGTTTTATAGATGGCAGCATAAAAACCATTAGCTGCCCAACCGGTATTTTGATCTAAAAAAAAGACATCATCATAACGTTGCCCATTAGCAGGGTCATTGGTTATTGATGTAATTGCCTCCCATGCGAACTGAGCATTAACTGACAAAAAAGTCAGTAAAAACAAGGGTAGTAAGTAATATTTTCTTTTCATTTTTCAGTATTTTTGCAGTAAATATCTTGCTTAACGTAAAGGTATAATAAATTCTAACTTAATTACCATCATGTTTAAAAAAGGGGAAAAATCTTATAGCATCATCAAAGGGAAATGTCCGCAATGCCATGAAGGTAATTTTTTTGAATTTCCTTTTACATTCAATCCTAAAAAGATAACTAAGCTTCATCAATCCTGTTCTGTTTGCGGATTGAAATACATGATAGAACCTTCTTTCTTTTATGGTGCTATGTATGTAAACTATGCTATTACCGTAGCGATTTCAATTCTAACTTTTTTAATCACAAAACTTGCTTTAGATCTTTCCATGCTTCAATCTTTTGCGGCTATTATTATCGTTTTGATTTTATCAGCTCCTATAAACTTGAGGCTATCCAGAATTCTTTGGATAAATATGTTTGTTAAATACAAATCACCTTTGAAAAAATAGATTATTTACTTATAAATCTGTTATTTTAAAAATAGGTGTTGACACGTACGTATTAATACTTATTTTTATTAATATTTGATTACCAATACCATAACTTCATGAAAATTAAGCACATAGTTACTGTTATTGCTTTGCTATGGTCTGTTTTTTCTTTTGGGCAAGCTAAGACTGTTTACTTTCAAAAGATAATAGATACTACATCCAATAAGACCTTAAAACTATCAAGTATTGATAGTTTAATTCAGATATATAAAAAAGACCATAATGATCTTTTACATGCAGAATATGCAGAAAAATATATCACTCTAGCCTTAAAGCTAGAAAAATATGAGAGTGCTATAGAAGCAGGTATTCATGTTTTTTACACAATCAACACCAGGCTAGGTCAGCGAGAAAGAGCATTGACAATTATAAGAAAACTTGAAAAGTTTATTGATAAAACTAATGATTCCTATTTAAAAGGTGGATTGTATTTAAAAAAAGGAGGCGGTTATTTTAATGGAAAAGATTTTGAAAAAGCGATTGATTATTATTCTTTAGCTATTAATCTTTATTCTGACAAAGACTCAATACACAAAGCTGATGCTATTTTTTTTAGAGGTCAGGCTCATTTTGAAATTGGTGATTTTTTGAAATCTGTAAATGATTACAAATTAGCTTCAAAATATTATGAAACTCTTGGCGACAAAGAGTATACTTTTTATACTCTCGCAAGTATTATTAGCATTTATGGAGCTAATGGATTTACAGAAAAAGCTATTATAGAAAGAGAAAAACTTATTCAAAAGAAATTAGATCTTAATTTTTTGCATGGGCTATCAGTAGATTACTACAACCATTATGCTTCCTATAAAAAAACAAACAACAAAGAAAAACAAAAAGAAAACCTATTAAAAGCATTGGAGTACTCTCTTAAGAATAAAAACGTTCAAAAAAATAGAGTCTCAATTTATGCTGCTCTATCTAAATTTTATTCTAGTATTGATTTAAATAAGTCGAAACAATATTTAGATGATGCAGAACAACTTGTCTTGCAAGAAGACAAAAACACGATAAGTTATAAAAGGTATCAGTTAGCTAAAGCTTATTATCTATCAAAAACAGGACAAAAAAACAAAGCCATATCTATTTATACTGCTAGTTTACGAGATCAAGAAAAATTCAAAAACTCTTCTTCTATTCTTGATATTAACCGTAGTCTTTCGGAAATTTATCTTGAAAAAGGAGATCATAAAAAAGCCCTTGAACACCATACAACTTATACGAACATCAAAGATTCTATTTTTAATAGAACAAAAACCAACGCTTTAGCTTATTATCAAACCTTGTATGAAACTGAAAAAAAGGAAGCTGAAATTCAAAAGCAAAAAAATGACATCGATTTTCTAGCAGCACAAAACGAAAATAAGAGGCGTTTAATCATTTTTGGAGGGATTGGTTTGTTCTTAACTTTTCTTATCATTTTATTATACAGAAACAGAAAGCATCTTCAAAAAAAGAATCAGCTTCAAACACATTTTTCTCAAAACCTTTTAATGTCTCAAGATTTAGAAAGGAAACGTATATCTAAAGATCTACATGATAGTTTAGGACAAAGTTTGTTGATTGTAAAAAACAAAATTCCACAGGAAAACAATGATGCGAAAGAATTACTAAACAATGCAATAGAAGAAATGAGAAGTATTTCAAGAGTGCTATACCCCTTGCAATTAAAAGAACTGGGAATTACGTCTGCTATTCATAATCTCTTAGAGCAATTAGATGAGAATTACCCAGATACATACATCTTTGGAGATGTAGACAATATTGATGGTATACTCTCTAATGAGCAAGAACTAAACCTCTTCAGAGTTATTCAAGAATGTCTTTCAAATATCATCAAACACGCAAAAGCTAAATCGGCTAAGCTTCAGGTAGAAAAAGACGAGAATCAAATCGTGATGACTTTACAAGATAATGGTGTAGGCTTCGACTTTTTAACTAAATTTAAAAATCTAAAAAGTTTAGGTTTAAAAACAATTAAAGAACGCGTTAGGTATTTAAATGGTGTTTTAAAAGTTGAATCTTCTCCTGGCAGTGGTTCTGTTTTTAAAATAATTATACAAACTACGTAAAGATGATACGACCCTCAATATTTATTGCTGATGATCATCCTATCCTTATTAAAGGATTAAAAGATCTCTTAGTAGAAAAAGGTCATGAAGTAGTAGGAACGGCTACAAATGGTCAGGCTGCAATGAATTTTATTTTAAAAAACAACCCTGACATAGCAATTTTAGATGTAGAAATGCCTTTTCTAACTGGAATTGAAATTGCTAAAGCCATACAAAAGAACAATTGTAAGACTAAGGCTATATTAATAACACTTCACAAAGAGGTAGAGCTTTATTTGCAAGCTAAGAAAATAAATATTTATGGCTATCTATTAAAAGAATTTGCTTTGGAAGAAATTGAAAAGTGCATTCAATCTGTCTCAGAAAATAAACCCTACTTCAGTGAAAAAATAAAGAATATGTTGGGTTATACTCAAGAGTCTAAAAACATTCTTAAGGAGTTAACAATGACTGAAAGAAGAATTGCTAAACTCATCTCTCAACATAAAAGCAATAAAGAAATAGGGCATTTATTATTTATTTCTCCTCGTACAGTTGAAAAACACAGAAGCAATATTATCAATAAATTAAATTTAGAGCGAAAAACCGGTTCACTTAGTATTTGGGTTCAAAAAAACAAGCATCTTTTTCGTTAATTACTTGATTTTGGGTATTAATACTTACTGTTTTTTGATTTTTTTTTCGTCAATTTGAGTGTTGCTCGCAACATAACTAATTACATGATCCCCTATTTATTAATCTTTCACTTTTATGATCACAATCATCAATAAAATAAAAGAAAAAATAAGAAGAAATAGGGAAATGAGGCAAGCTAATAGTAGCAGTAGAATGCGATACTATTTACATAAAACTAGATCTCAAAGACATAGTAGCAAACACATTAATCTTCATTAGGGGGTAGATTGATATGACCTTAAATACACATTTTAAGCTACTAAAAGCCTTATTTCTATTGAAGTAAGGTTTTTTTATATCTGGATATAGAAATTTCTTTACTAATTTCTTCTCCATTTTCTAAATGTTTATACAACTCTTTGGCTAGAGAAGGAGCTATCATAACACCTCTAGTTCCCAAACCATTAAATACAACCAATTGTTTGTATTTTGGATGTACACCTACTAAAGGTCTTCGGTCTTTTACTGTTGGTCTTATTCCTGCTGAATGATCCACTATTTGATAAGGAACATCAATTACTTTTTTGAGTTTATCTATAAGTTCTTGTTTTCCTTCATCTGTAGGAGTAGATGTTTTGTCTTTCCAATTAAATGTAGCGCCCACCTTATACAAATCGTCGCCTATAGGCAAAATAAACAGGGTAGATTTCACTAAAAACTGTATGTTTAGGTTTGGGGCATGAATGGTAATTAACTCTCCTTTCGCTTCATTTAACGGTAAGTAGTTAAAGAATGGATTTTGTTTTAACCCAAATCCTTCACAAAAAACAATTTGTTTTGCTACAATTCCTTTATACGTAGATGATGAATCAGTAAAAGCAATCTCAGAATGATTAAACTTTTCATATTTGATTTGATCTTTTTCTTCTAATCTTTTCCTATAGAACTCAATAAGTTTATGAGTATCTATTCTTCCGGTTTTGTAGACTTCTCCAAAGCCATAATCTCCAATAATTCCGTTTACCTTTTCCTTCAAAATCTTTGGATTCATAAATTCTGAAAGAATTGGCTTGTCTGATGCTATATACCAGTTGTTCTGGTCCTCTATGCTTTTAAAAACTTTTCTAGTAGAAAACTTGTAATCTAGATTAGATCCCAATTTCTTTTCAAGGGAATGATAAAAAGGCAGTGCTATTTCTAACTGCTCTTTTGCATTCCATACAGGAGTAAATCGTTTTAAAATTACAGGATTGTAAACTCCTCCAGCCACTAAAGATGATGTTTGAGAATGGTCTTCAAAAACCACAAAGCTTTTGTTGTTTTGACTCAATTCTTCTGCAAAGGCTAATCCTGCCAATCCTAAACCTACGATAATATAATCTACTTCCACAATTCAAAAATACTGTTTTCAATAAAAAAAGCGCTTCGATAATCGAAGCGCTTTAAATTATATTGTATATAAAACTAATAGTTCCACATATCAATTTCTCTGTTTCTAATATTTTCTTTGATTCTATCTGCTTCCAGTAACTGGAACAATGCATTTCCTCTAATATAATCTGCAATCTTTCTATTTCCGTAGATGTTTTCCTCCCGGACTATTACAGAACTGAATCTCCGTGCATTTAATAAATGGTCAAATGAAATAGGTTGAGAAGCGTTTTTAGGGTTAAAAACCTTAGCATCATGTAACACTTGTCTTGCTTCAGGATAGAAAATCCAAAAAAGCTCATACAATTCATCATCTTCTATATCTGGTAAACCAAGAGTTAAAACATCTTTCCCCATAGGAGCAATAGCTAAGAGTCTGTATTTTAACTCACCTTGACGTTTGTCAAAATACCACATCCCTTTCATCATGTATCCTTCTATGTCTTGCGTTTGAATTCTAAACGTATCTGGGAAATTATTAGTAACACGAATGTTTACTAATTTCTCATCAATCTCTGTGCTAGCTACTTTAGATGTAAAGAAAGAATCAGAGTATACATTTTCTATATCTCCTTTTCTTATCGCTTTTAAAAGCGTATCAAAAAGAGATCTTCTATCATTAGAAATATTAGCAGTATCAATAGGGAAATAATAAGGAAGATTGATCTTTTGATTCAAATCTACAAACTCCCACACTACTTTAGACCATAAGATGTCTCTTTCATCGATATACCCATAAGATAACGGTGCATCGTTATCTGCCGCTATTTTCTCGGCAGTTTTCTTTCCAATTTGATCTACTTTAGTAGCATTTAACAAATTGGCTTGCGCGCCCATATAACCTGTGGCTAATAAAGCGATAACAACTGTATAAAAATGCTTCCTAATCATACTACTTCTATTTTTCTTCTAATTTGTAATCTGTATACTTACAGGTAAAACCTTTTTAAGAGGTGTTCTTTTAGTTTTTTCAATCGCTTTGATATCAAAAATAGTAATTACATCACCTCTTCTTGCTTTCGCCAAAATTCTTTTTGCACGAGCATCAAACTGACTTCCGTTTACTTTTACAGCTAATTGTCCTGGTACTTTTACAGTAAATCCTTGAACTTCTAATTGTAAGTCAAATACAAAGTCTGGTAACTCAGCTTTGATTGGCGTATTATTTAAACTTGATTTAGGCATAGGTACTACACCAAAGTCTCCACGAACAGTTCCTGCTGCTGCTGGAATGTCTTTAATTCTAAATACCTTAGGTGTATTAATGGTTTTACCACTACTTAATTTAGCGGAAACATTAATTCTTACCTCATCTCCAGCTCCTGGATTTAAGATGTATTTTCCTAAACCAGTTCTTGTTAGCTTATTACTTCCAGGTACACTTGGAGAGATATCCTTATCTCCAACTCCTGGAACAGAAATTGAAATTGGATTGTCTAATCCACGATATACCACATTCATTTTATCAGCTGAGATTACTGCTTCACTTGGCTCAGCAATTACTGAGTAAGAACTTTCGAAAGGTACATCAATTGGTTCTCCATCTTGTGTAAATGTAATTTTACCTTTTATATCATGACTACCAACACTTCCTGCGGGAACATCAACAATTACCTGACCTGCCTCTATTTTAGTGTAATTCCTACCATTTAAGATAACTTTTTCAGGTTTCAAGGTAGCATCATAACGTCCTAATACAATTTTACCAGTTACTTTTTCGCCAGCGAAATATGCGTTTTTATCTAAGGCTACAATTCCTTTATAATTGGTTAAAGATACTTCGCTTTCTAATTGGCCTCCTAAAAGATTGGTATAAATTTCAGCTTCTGTATTCTTGATATCACCTTGAATTTGCGTAATGTTTGCCAAGGTAGTAATCATAGGCATTCCTTCATAACGACTACGTATCCACGGAATATCTGGTGTACCTTCTTCTCCAGAAGGTTCATCAGACGTATCAAAACGTTTATTGATATTAGTAATTAAGTCAGAATTAGCACCGCTTCCTAAAATTCCTAGAACACTTGTTCTATAGTTATTAATTTTATCTAAAAACTCTTTACCTTGTGGTGTATTTCCATCTCCAGCAAAGAACATTGCATCTACTCTATCTGATCCACTCATCGATTCGTAATTATCTAAATCTTCTGGGTCTGTATCTGATAAAATAGAATCTTTTAGAGCTCCTATATAATTGTAAAAATCTGTAGACAGCGTATTAATTTGTTTTGCTTTGTTGTTAAGCTCTCCAAATTTATCAGGTTGATCTGTAGCTTTAGTACTAAGGTTACTTAAGATATTTGTAATATTTGTAGACGCCGCTTGATTGGTGTCTTCAATTTTTTCTTTCATAAATCCAAAAGACGACAATACCTTTTTGTCCATTTGCATTGCTAACATTGCAATGAAAACGAGGTACATTAAGTTAATCATCTTTTGCCTTGGGGATAATTTTCCTCCTGCCATGTGAATTAGTTTTTTAAGTTAAACAATAAATGAACTAATTACTTGCTAGACATTGCAGAAAGCATTCCACCATATACTCCGTTTAGAGAAGATAAATTGCTAGCCAATGACTCCATTTGCTCTTTTAATCTTTCAGAGTTTTCTATCATTGAGTTGTTAATTTCTGCTTGCTTATTAGCATTTTCCATCTGAACTTCATACAGTCCAGTTAATGATTCCATTTGAGTCGCAGCTTTTTCAACTTGCTCATTGTATTTAGCAGTAGTAGAAATAGATTCTGAAGCTACGCTTAAACCTTCTGCAGCTGTATGAAAGCTTTTGATGCTGTTACCAAGGTTATTCATTAACTCGGTATCTACTTGTGCTTCTTTTAATAAGTTATCTAATTTTTGAGACAACATTCCGTTTGCTCCTGAAGCTTCTCCGTCTTCGTCTCCTAATTCAGGGTAAACTTTAGTCCAGTCTAAATCGTCTTCAACAGGTTCAAATGCTGAAATAGCAAATACAACAGCTTCAACAGCCATACCAATTGTAAGCATCATTCCTCCAGTAAGAGGACCAATGTTAAAGTGCATAATTTTAAATAATGCTCCTAAGATTACAATTGCAGCTCCGATACCGTAAGCCATGTTAAATAACTTCTTTGTAGATTTTGATTGTGCCATAACTAATTATGTTTTGGGGGTTAGTATTAATTATTATTATTTGTTTGTAATTGACCTTAATTTTCCAAGAGAGTTTTGTACGGTTCTAAATCCGATATAACTTCTTGCCGTATCTGCATATTCATAATCTCTTGTACTTACTTCCAAGAAATACGCTACATCTTTCCAAGAACCTCCTCTTATGATTTTTCTTTTGTTGTTTCTATCTTCAACATTTGGATTCATTGTAGATCCCATGTAGTATGAAGATGCATTGTAAGAAGTGTTAGTCCATTCGGCAACATTTCCTGCCATATTATACAACCCATAATCATTAGGGTTATACGATTTTCCTTCAACAGTATATAAAGCTCCGTCAACTGCATAATTTCCTCTTACAGGTTTAAAGTTTGCTAAAAAACAACCTCTATCGCTAGTAGTACTAGGTCCACCCCAAGGATATTTTGCATATTGAAGGCCTCCACGAGCAGCATATTCCCATTCTGCTTCTGTTGGAAGTCTAAAACTAGGAACAGGAACTGCTCCTTTTTTACCTTTAATTTTATCGTTCTTGTATTTGGTTCTCCAATTACAAAACGCCTCTGCTTGATACCAGTCTACACCTACCACAGGGTAATCTTCATAAGCAGGGTGAAAAAAGTAGTCTTGATGCATTGGATCATTGTATGAATAGTTGAAGTCTTTTACCCATACTGTTGTATCTGGGTAAACATTTACTGTTTCATTTTTAAGGAAATCTTTTCTACTTCCAACACCTTTGGTTGCCGCAGCTCCATCAAACCAAGAATAAGTATAGTTTAAAAACTTAGGGTCAAAGGTTCTAATTCCATTACTAGCTTCATCTTTTTTGATGTATAGAGAGTCCATAACCTCTGTGTAATACTCGTCTGGGTATTCACTTGTATCCCAAATAATTTCTCTTTCCCAATTCAATGGTTTTAAAGAGTCTAATCCAGTACCTATGTCGTAGTAGTTCTCGAACATATATTTTTCATAGGCAGTGGCGTTAGAAGTATCTATTACAGCAAAAGCGTAATCATAGATTCCACCAGACTTTGCAGCTCCAGCTGTATCAATCAAAGTTCCTCCGGCAGCAAAATCTGCCATGTAAGCTAATTTGGTTCTAGTAATTGAGTCTCTTACCCAATGAACAAATTGTTTGTATTCTGAATTGGTAATCTCCGTTTCATCCATATAAAATGGTCTAACAGTAACTGTTCTTGCCGGAGCACTCATTGTTCCTACCACATCTTCATCTTGTTTACCCATTGTAAAAGATCCTCCAGGAATAGATACCATTCCAAAAGGTCTTTCAGCAAACCACTTATTTTGAGTTCTTACACCAAGAAGCTCTCCTCTGTCATTAGATCCACATCCGTATAAGATGGTTAACAAAAATGCATATAATGCTGCTTTCTTCATATTTTTATAGTCTTTCCTAAAAAAGTCCGTAAACCTAGAGTTTTTTTTGTAAAAATACAATCTAATGTACTCTTTTTAACGTAAACTTTTCTATGTCTTGTACTTAAACCATTTTTCTTTGTGCCTTAAACCACCTTTCAGGAATAACTTGCTCAGTAGTTTCTAAATAATCCTGATAGGTACATGGTATTAACGCATGTCTTTTATATTTATTATCCTTTATCAAATTTATCTCCATCCACCATCTTCCAGTCTTGTCGCTTTTGTAAAAATTGATAGGGTCATCATTATCTAATAAAACTGTAAATTTTTGATAATCTTCTTTTGTACTGAAAGGATAATCTTTTGCTCTAAAGTTAACTCCTTCAATAAAATACCAAATCATCTGAGCTATTAAATGTGCTGTTTGATAATTAGAATCATATTTAGAATTATACTCGTAAATTCCGAATGAAGATACTTTATCACTTATCCCTGCGTATCTTGCTATAGCGCATATTTCCTCTCCATAAAATCCATTTGGAGATACATTATTATTTGCTGGCGCATCGCTTTGCCTAACAGCTCCTATATCTATACTAACGATATCTGCATCTCTAAATACTGGCTCAACAATTTCTAACTTTTTTGCTTCTCCTAACCTAAATGCATCAAAATTCAAACTATGAATCAGATTGATTTCTTCCTGAGAGTTGAAATAAGTCTGATATCCTATGTTGCTATAATTGAATAAATTATTAGGCTCTTGCATAATAATCTTACTTAAATAAGACTTAGAAGACAACTCATCTTCTAATGTTCCTAAATCGAACATGCTATCAACAGCAACCAAATTTACCGTTTGCTCTAATTGATCATAAGCTCTGTAATTAGAAAAAGTAGCATCTTGACCTCCTCCTATAATAATTGGAATGATATTTTTCTTAAGTAAATCTCTTACAACTTGAGTAACTGCAAAGTGAGTATCTGAAGTAGCATTTCCCTTCTTGATGTTTCCTAAATCGGCAATTTTTGTACTCCAATTACCTGGAAATAACTGATACAAATGTCTGCGTATGTGATGCAAGTCTTTTCCGCTTCCAAAGTTATCTTCTGTATTTCTATCTTCTTCTACACCAACAATAGCCATTTGAACATCACTCAAATCAGGAAATCCATCCGTTTGAGAATGTACAAGAAAGGTTCTACCAAGACTATTGGAAGGTAGTAACACGGAATGTGCAACTACAGAATCTTTTATAGGGGATAAAAAGTCAGAGTTCATTTAAAAATCTAAAAAAACTTTTGCAAGATAATGATTTCTTATTTCTTTTTTGCAGTTTTCTTTTTTGGGGTTTTGGATTCTATTAATTTAATTGCTTCTTCTTTTGTTATTTTATCAATATCTGTGGTCTTTGGAAGTTCAACTTTAATCTTCCCTTTAATAACATTAAATCTTCCCCATCTTGCCTTTTCTACACGTATTTTAACATCATCCCAACTGTGAATTAGTTTTTCTCTTTCTTTTTTCAACTTATCCTCTATCAACTCTTCCATGTCAGATTGAGAAAGATTATCAAAGTCATATTTCTTATTCACATTTATGAACATAGAGTTCCATTTGATAAAAGGTCCAAACCTTCCAACTCCTTTCTGGATGGGAAGATCTTGATAACTTCCTATAGGTGCATCTGCTTTACGTTTCGCTTGAATAAGCTCAACAGCTCTATTCATATCTACAGACATAGGGTTTTCTCCTTTATCTAAAGAAACAAACATTTTTCCAAAGCGAACATAAGGACCAAAGCGCCCATTGGCAACAACTACTTCTTCACCTTCATAATCACCTAATGTTTTGGGAAGTTTAAAAAGATCTAGCGCTTCTTCATATGTAATATTGTTCATAGTTTGTTCTCCTTGCAAACTTGCAAACTTCGGCTTTTCTTCATCAGTAGCTTCCCCAATCTGAACCATAGCACCATATCTTCCTAGACGGACATATACATTTTTTCCTGTTTCAGGATCAATTCCTAACAATCTTTGTCCTTTAGCTCTATCTGCATTTTGAGCAACATCTTCAACAGTTACATGAAAATCTTGATAAAACTCTTTAATCATAGAAGTCCAATCTTCTTTTCCATCAGCTATTTCATCAAATTCATTTTCCACTTTGGCTGTAAACCCAAAATCAAGGATGCTAGAAAAATTCTCTACTAAAAAGTCATTTACAATATTTCCAATATCAGTTGGAACTAATTTTCCTTTGTCAGACCCTACTTTTTCAGTCAATATTTTAGAATTCACCTCTCCGTTTACCAATACAAACTGAGTATATTTTCTTTCAGTTCCTTCAACAGTACCTTTGGCTATATAGTCTCTCCTTTGAATTGTAGAAATGGTTGGCGCATATGTAGAAGGTCTTCCTATTCCTAACTCTTCTAATCTTTTTACTAAAGATGCTTCAGTATATCTGTATGGAGGTTTTGAATACCTTTCTGTAGCCGTAATTGACTGGTTATTTAAAACTTCTCCTACTTCTAATTTCGGAAGCATTCCAGCTTGCTCTTCATCATCATGATCTGTTCCTTCAAGGTAAACTTTTAAAAATCCTTCGAAAGTGATTACCTCTCCATTAGCAACAAACTGTTTCTCGTTTTTGTTATTATTAATTTTCACAACAGTCCTTTCAAATTGCGCTTCAGACATCTGAGAAGCCAATGTTCTTCTCCATATTAAAGCATACAAGCGGTCTTGATCATAATCTACTGAAACAGTATGCTTGCTCATATTTGTAGGGCGAATGGCTTCGTGAGCTTCTTGAGCTCCTTTCGCTTTAGTAGAAAAATTCCTAGGCTTGCTAAACTCTTCACCATAAGAAGAAATAATCTCAGCTTGAGCAGCATTCTTTGCATCTTCAGACAGATTTACACTATCTGTTCTCATATAAGTAATTAATCCTGCTTCATACAATCTTTGGGCCATCAACATGGTTTTTGCTACTGGAAACCCTAATTTCCTAGAAGCTTCTTGTTGCAATGTTGATGTAGTAAATGGTGCCGCTGGTGATTTTTTAGCTGGCTTTTTTTGCAAATCAGCTATGCTATGAATAGCACCAATACAATTCTTCAAAAATGCTTCGGCTTCTTCTTTTGAGGAAAAATTCTTAGCTAATTTTCCTTTGAATTTTTTTCCATTAGAATTAATAAATTCAGCATCTACTCTATAAGTAGCAACAGGAGTAAAGTTTTCTATTTCACGTTCTTTTTCTACAATTAAACGTACTGCAACAGATTGAACTCTTCCAGCAGATAAACCTCCTTTTACTTTTCTCCATAATACTGGAGATAACTCATAACCAACTAATCTATCTAAAACTCTACGAGCTTGTTGAGCATTTACTAAGTTATAGTTTATGTTTCTTGGATTTTCTACTGCATGTAAAATTGCTTTTTTGGTTATCTCGTGAAAAACAATTCGTTTGGTGTTCTCTTCTTTTAACTTTAGTTGTTCAGCTAAATGCCATGCAATTGCTTCTCCTTCACGATCCTCATCACTAGCTAACCAAACTACTTCTGCCTTCTTTGCTAAATCTTTTAATTTTTTAACAACCGATTTCTTATCAGAAGACACGATATATTTAGGCCTAAAATCTCCATCAACATTCACTCCTAACTCCTTTGCAGGAAGGTCAGCAATATGCCCAAAACTAGACTCAACTTGAAAGTCTTTCCCTAAAAATTTTTCAATGGTTTTTGCCTTCGCAGGCGACTCGACTATCACTAAATTCTTTGCCATATATCTTCTAAATTATCAGCAAAATCAAGTCCTTTTTGAAAATGATTTTGGAATGCAAAAGTATATAGTTTTTTTTTATTGTAACTATTTTAATGAAAATCTAAGGGTTTTTCACTCATCTAAAGGAAATATTTTTTTCTGCCAATTTGTCATATTTTTTCCATTTTGGTTGTATCTTTGTAACCAATTTTTGAATATGAAACAGATTGAGAAAGTAATTGATGAAAAAATACAAGGAAAGGCTCTTGTAACAGAAAATAAAGAAGGGAATTCAAAAAAACTCTTCATAGAAAGCTATGGGTGTCAGATGAATATGAATGATAGCGAAATCGTAGCATCTATTCTTTCTGAACAAGGTTTTAATACAACCCAATCTATTGAAGATGCTGATTTGGTATTGGTAAACACTTGTTCGATTCGAGAAAAAGCTGAGACGACTGTTAGAAACCGCTTAAAAAAATACAACGCTGTAAAAAAAATAAATCCAACAATGAAAGTTGGTGTTTTGGGTTGTATGGCAGAACGCTTGAAAGAAAAATTCTTAGAAGAAGAGAAAATTGTAGACTTGGTGGTAGGACCAGATGCCTACAGAGACCTTCCTAACTTAATTGAAGAAGTAGAAGCCGGGCGTGATGCTGTAAATGTAATTCTTTCTAAAGATGAAACTTATGGCGACGTTTCTCCAGTTCGATTAAACTCTAACGGAGTTTCTGCCTTTGTATCTATTACAAGAGGATGTGATAACATGTGTACTTTTTGTGTTGTCCCTTTTACAAGAGGGCGTGAAAGAAGTCGTGACCCAAAGAGTATTATTGAAGAAATACGCTCTATGCAGGAAAAGAATTTCAAAGAGATTACACTATTAGGACAAAATGTTGACAGTTATTTATGGTACGGAGGAGGCTTAAAAAAAGATTTTAAGAAAGCATCAGAAATGGCGCAAGCAACTGCAGTAGACTTTGCTCAATTACTAGATATATGTGCATCTGAGTTTCCTAAAATGCGATTTCGTTTCTCCACTTCCAACCCTCAAGACATGAGTTTAGATGTAATTCATACAATGGCAAAACATCCAAACATTTGCAAGTATATTCATTTGCCTGTACAAAGTGGAAGTAATGCTATGTTAAAAGCTATGAATCGCCAACACACTAGAGAAGAATACATGGAATTGGTTGATAGCATATACAAAATCATTCCTGAAATGGCATTAAGTCAAGATATGATTGCTGGATTTTGCGGCGAAACAGAACAAGACCACCAAGACACTCTCGATTTGATGGAGCATGTGAAGTATAGCTTTGGTTTTATGTTTGCTTATTCTGAAAGACCTGGTACTCTAGCGGCTAAAAAAATGGAAGATGATATTCCGTTGGAAACTAAAAAACGTAGACTTCAAGAAATTATCAATTTACAACAAAAGCACAGTTTATATAGAACACAACAATATGTTGGTCAAGTTCAAGAAGTTTTAATTGAAGGAACTTCAAAAAAATCCGATTCACATTGGAAAGGACGTAACACGCAAAACACCGTAGTAGTATTCCCAAAAGAAAACTACAAAATGGGTGATTTTGTGAATGTAAAGATTGAAGATTGTACTTCAACTACTCTATTAGGAACCGCACAAGGATATTCCGAAAACAATTAGTTATGGAGAATCTTCAAGCCATCAAACAACGATTTGGCATCATTGGCAATGACATACAACTCAATCGGGCTTTAGAAAAAGCTGTTCGAGTTGCTCCTACCGATATTTCTGTATTGGTTACAGGAGAAAGTGGTGTTGGAAAAGAGAACATTCCAAAGATCATTCATCAACTTTCTCATAGAAAGCATGCAAAATATATTGCCGTGAATTGCGGTGCTATTCCGGAAGGAACCATAGATAGTGAACTTTTTGGCCATGAAAAAGGAGCGTTTACTGGAGCTACTGCAACTAGAAAAGGATACTTTGAAGTAGCAGATGGAGGTACGATTTTCTTAGATGAAGTTGGAGAATTACCTTTAACTACACAAGTGCGCTTGTTAAGAGTTCTTGAGAATGGAGAATTCATTAAAGTTGGGTCCTCTCAAGTACAAAAAACAAATGTTAGAATTGTAGCCGCTACAAACATTAACATGCAAGAAGCTATTGCCAAGGAAAAATTTAGAGAAGACCTTTATTATCGTTTAAGCACTATCGAGATTCACTTGCCTGCTTTACGAGAAAGAAATGAAGATATTCATTTATTATTTAGAAAGTTTGCAGCTGATTTTGCTCAGAAATATAGAATGCCTACTATTCGATTAGACGAGAACGCCACTAATTTACTTTTAAATTACCGTTTCCCTGGTAATATTCGACAATTAAGAAACTTAGCAGAACAAATTTCTGTTGTTGAAGAAAATCGTACTATAACAGGTTCAAAATTGCAGCAATATTTACCAAATCAATCAGGAAACCTTCCTGCTGTGATTGGAAAAACAAAAGATGCAAACGATTTTGCTACAGAAAGAGATATTATGTACAAGATTTTGTTTGATATGAGAAATGATATCAATGATCTTAAAAAATTGACTCTGGATTTAATGCAAAACGGAAACTCTGAACAAGTGCAAGCTGAAAATCATCAATTAATTGAGAAAATTTATCAAGAACAGAATGACGAAATACATCCTGTAGAAGTTGTACAAATTCCACAGCAAACAGATCAAAGCAATTACGATTTTATAGAAGCTGTAGAAGAAGATGAGAATTTATCTTTACAGGAGAAAGAAATTGAGATGATTAAGCGATCATTAGAAAAACATAAAAAGAGAAAACTAGCAGCAAAAGAGTTGGGAATTTCGGAACGAACTTTGTACCGTAAAATAAAACAGTATGATTTATAATGAATTTGTACATTTGAAAAACTTATGAAAAAAAACATCTCTTTTTTCTTTATCGCTATATGTTGTTTAACTTTTTTAGGTTGTGGAGCTTACAAGTTTAACACTGGAAATGTTGGAAATGCAAAAACCATTCAAATTGATTTTTTCCCAAATCAGTCAACCTTGGTAGAACCAACTTTAAGCCAACGCTTCACTCAAGACATGCAAGATTTGTTCTTACGACAAACCAATTTAACTCAAGTCCCTGGTGGTGGAGATTTACGATTTGAAGGAGAAATTGTTGATTACCGAGTAAACCCCATGAGTGCTACTTCTCAACAAACAGCTGCTCAGAACAGGTTAACAATTACTGTAAATGTTCGTTTTTACAATCGTTTAAAAGAAGAAGATGATTTCGAAAAGCGTTTTTCATTTTATTCAGATTTTGATGCAAATTCTCAATTAACAGGAGGTGTATTAGATGCTGCTTTAGAAGAGATTTTAGAACGAATTATTCAAGATATCTTTAATGCTTCTATTGGAAAATGGTAATGTCTACAGAAACATATTCTCAACTATTATATAAACCTGAAGAGTTAAAAAACGAGCAGGTTTCTGAACTAAAATCTATCATTAAAGAATATCCTTTTTTTCAATCTGCAAGAGCCTTGTATTTAAAAGGATTAAAAAATCAAGATAGTTTTCGTTATAATAACGAGCTAAAAACCACAGCGGCTTACACAACCGACAGAGCTGTTTTATTTGACTTTATAACTTCGAAAAATTTTCAAAACAAAGCAGATATTCACCAGCAGATTTCTGAGAAAATTTCAAAAGAAGAACCTGCTGTAGCTGTCAAAGAAATTGAAGTAATTGAAAAAGAATTAGACTTAGGAAAGCCCATTGATTTTAATTCTAAAGAAGCACATTCTTTTAATGAATGGCTCCAATTAGCTGCCAGAAAACCTATTGTTAGAAAGGAAGAAAAAAAATTAGATAAGTTTCAACTTATAGATCGTTTTATAGAAAACAATCCGAAAATTAATCCTGTTGACAAAGGAGAAAAAGTAGACATAGATATTCCAAAAAACAAAGTAGATAAATCTCTAATGACAGAGACTTTAGCAAAAGTATATCTTGAGCAAAAAAAGTTTTCAAAAGCTATAAAAGCCTACGAGATATTAAGTTTGAAATATCCAGAAAAAAGTGGTTTCTTTGCAGACCAAATTAAAAGAATCAGAATTTTACAAAAAAATAAATCATGAGTTATACAGCCTTTTTAATATTAATCTTGATTATTGCTGTAGCATTAATATTAATCGTTATGGTGCAAAATCCTAAAGGAGGAGGATTATCTTCATCTTTTGGTGGTGGCGGAGCACAATCTATAGGTGGTGTTCAGAACACAAATAATTTTTTAGACAGAACTACTTGGACATTAGCCATTGCAATGTTTGCTTTAATTTTGTTAGCAAATTTTGCTATTCCAAGAGGAAACAATAGCGGAGTAAATATAGACAACACAATTAATGATGTAAATACTACCGCTCCAACAACAAATACTACACCTCCATCTACTAACGACTCAGTTCAGTAATTGGAGTAAAGTTATAAATAAAAGAATGCCAACGAAATGACACGTTGGCATTTTTTTTACCCTAAAATACGTTCTCAATTGTTCATCTTGAAAAAATGGCAGTTTCAATCTAATGGCATAATTTCTGACTATTGAGAAAACATAAAAATTACATTAACTAAAATAAAATATAATGGGATTGAATATTCAGCCTTTAGCAGATAGAGTTCTAGTAGAACCCGCTGCAGCCGAAACTACTACCGCTTCAGGTATTATTATTCCAGACAACGCTAAAGAAAAACCTCAAAAAGGAACTGTTGTTGCCGTAGGAAACGGAAAAAAAGACGAACCATTAACTGTAAAAGTTGGAGATACTGTTTTATACGGAAAATATGGTGGAACAGATTTAAAGTTTGAAGGAAAAGATTATTTAATGATGCGCGAAAGCGACATCTTAGCTATCATTTAATTTTATAAAACGAATCGATATGGCAAAAGACATAAAGTTTGACGTAGATGCTAGAGACGGCCTAAAAAGAGGTGTAGATGCTTTAGCAAACGCAGTAAAAGTTACATTAGGTCCTAAAGGAAGAAATGTAATTATCTCGAAATCATTTGGAGCGCCAACCGTAACCAAAGATGGAGTTTCTGTAGCAAAAGAAGTTGAGTTAGAAGACGAGCTAGAAAATATGGGAGCTCAAATGGTAAAAGAAGTAGCTTCTAAAACTAATGATTTAGCTGGTGATGGAACAACAACTGCAACTGTTCTAGCGCAAGCAATTGTTAAAGAAGGATTGAAAAATGTTGCTGCTGGAGCAAATCCAATGGATTTAAAAAGAGGAATCGACAAAGCTGTTAAGGCTATTACCTCTGATTTAGAAAAACAAGCTGAAAAAGTTGGAGATACTTCTGAGAAAATTCAACAAGTGGCTTCTATCTCTGCAAATAACGACAGTACAATTGGAGAATTAATTGCTACTGCATTTGGTAAAGTTGGAAAAGAAGGAGTGATTACTGTTGAAGAAGCAAAAGGAACAGACACATATGTAGATGTTGTAGAGGGAATGCAGTTTGACAGAGGATATTTATCTCCTTATTTTGTTACTGATGCAGATAAAATGATTGCAGATTTAGAAAATCCTTACATCTTATTATTTGACAAAAAGATATCAAATCTTCAGGAAATCCTTCCAATTTTAGAGCCTGTAGCTCAATCTGGAAGACCTCTTTTAATTGTTGCTGAAGATGTTGAAGGACAAGCATTGGCAACTTTAGTAGTAAATAAATTAAGAGGAGGTTTAAAAATTGCCGCAGTAAAAGCACCTGGTTTTGGAGATAGAAGAAAAGCTATGCTAGAAGACATTGCAATTTTAACTGGCGGAACAGTTATTTCTGAAGAAAGAGGTTTCTCTTTAGAAAATGCAACTTTAGATCTTTTAGGAACTGCTGAAACCGTAACAATAGATAAGGATAATACGACTATCGTAAACGGAAATGGAGATGCTGAAGCTATTAAAGCTAGAGTAAATCAAATCAAAGCTCAAATCGAGACAACTACTTCTGATTATGATAAAGAAAAGCTTCAAGAACGTTTGGCTAAATTAGCTGGAGGTGTTGCCGTACTTTATGTTGGTGCTGCTTCTGAAGTAGAAATGAAAGAAAAGAAAGACAGAGTTGATGATGCTTTACATGCTACCCGTGCAGCTGTTGAAGAAGGAATTGTAGCTGGTGGTGGAGTTGCTTTGGTAAGAGCTAAGAAAACCTTAGAAAAAATCACAACTGATAACTTAGACGAAGTAACTGGTGTACAAATTGTAAACAGAGCAATTGAATCTCCGTTAAGAACAATTGTTGAAAATGCTGGAGGTGAAGGATCTGTGGTTATTAATAAAGTTTTAGAAGGTAAAAAAGGGTTTGGATATGATGCAAAATCTGAAGCTTATGTAGATATGCTAGAAGCTGGTATTATCGACCCTAAAAAAGTAACTCGTGTTGCCCTAGAAAATGCGGCATCAGTAGCTGGAATGATTCTTACTACAGAGTGTGCTTTAGTTGATATTAAAGAAGATGCTCCTGCTGGTGGTGGAATGCCTCCAATGGGCGGTGGAATGCCAGGAATGATGTAAAAGACATTCAACATAAATCATATAAAAGCGCTTCAAATTTTGAAGCGCTTTTTTTTATAACTTTAGTGAATCAACTTTCCAAAAAATGAAAAAAATAAATTTTAGATATGCTTTTGGTGAAATTCTAATTGTTATAATTGGAATCTCTATTGCCTTTGGTATTAACAAGTATGCCGATAATTTAAAAACAAGCGAACTTAAACAACAGTACATATCCAATTTAAAGAAAGATCTAGAAGCAGATAAAAAGCAATTAGGTCAAAATATTATAGAGATTGATGCTAAGATAAAAACTACCCAGAGTATTCTTTCAGATTTCAGAGATCCTTCCATTAAAAGAAAACCTATATTTAAAGTATTTCAAATTGCTAACCTGATTACTTTTACTCCTAACAATATTACTTATCAAACACTCATTAATTCAGGTGATCTAAGTCTTATTAATGATTTCGACAAGAGAAAAGCTATCGAAAAGTATTATTCAGGACAGAAGTCTTTACTAGAAGCTTACGAGCGTCAAGAAGTAATTCATAGAGATTATTTAGGAAAGTATTTTATAGAAAATATTGATTATGATAAAATGAGAAAAGGTGAAAAACCTACTGAAAATGAAAGGCTCCTTAAAAACATTATTCAAAGTATGAGCGGTTCTTTATTAATGAAAAAAAGAGCATCTAATTTAGCCATTAAAAGTTGTGATAGCTTATTAATGGTTCTTAACGAATGACAATAAAAAAAGCCTTAATTTCTTAAGGCTTTTTTGTTCTGAAATATTGTTAACACATTAATGCCCATCACCTTTTTTATGTGCATCAACTACTTTTTGATCTCGATACTTGCAACAAGGATCAACAGAATTGTAAGCCTCATCAGAAGCCTTAACAGCTTTCGTATCATGACCTACAGAAGCCATCTTTTTTTGAATTGTTTTCACATTCGTTTTTCTCTCATCAATGATTAAAGAAAGCATATGAGTATTTACGTTCCAAACTGCAAATTTTACTCCTTTTGTGCTCAACGCTGCTTTTTCAATTCTTTTTTTACACATCATACAAACACCGTCTACTTCTATAGAAACTTTTGCATTCTTTTTTTGCGCTTGTGCTGACATTCCAATCAACATAAAAGCTATAATTACTAAAATTTTTTTCATTTTTTTAATCTATTTTAAATCGTAAACCGCTATAAAACATTCTTCCAAATATAGGCGCATATATGATAGTACTATCAAAATTATTGCCAAACGGATTATCACTTGCTAAGATAGGGTTTTTCTGTTTTACGTTTGTTAAATTTTCTCCTCCTAAATACACTTCAAATCTTTTAGAAAATACTTTGGTTACTTGTCCATTTAACAGATTATAACCATTAGAGTATTCTGCCAATTGATATTGAATTGGATTTGTACTTGTATTCGGTAATCTTTGCTCTCCAATAAAATTGTAAGTAAGATCAAATTTCCATTGAGATCCATTTGATCTTTCAACTGTTTCATAAGATGTATTCGCAAAAAAGCGATGATTAGGCGTTAATGGCTTTAGCAACTTACCTGATGTATAATCGGTTTGCACATCATAATATTTATAAGCTACTCTTACATCAAGCTTTTCCAATATAGGATGGTTTATCTCTACTTGAAAGCTATTCGCATAGCTATCTCCTTGAAGATTGTAAAAAGAAATTTCTTGTGGATTTTCCCAATCAACTACCACTTGATTTTGAAAATCTGTTCTGTAAAAATCAAATGTGATATTCCCTTTTCGCTCAAACAAATTAAATCCTTGCATAAACGAAACTCCATAATTCCAAGCTACTTCAGGATTTAAACCATAAATTTTTCCTCCAGAAGGCTGAAGGTTGATCTGTCGTCCGCTAGAAAACAATTGTTGATTTTCAGCAAAAATATTGGCGCTTTTTCTTCCTTGTCCAAAAGAAAGACGAAATGCCGATTTTTCCCAAGGAACATAACGGAAATGAAAACGAGGACTCACAAAAGTGCCTAATAGGTTATGGCTATCCAATCGTAATCCAGCAGTAAAGCTTACTTTCTCTAAATCGTCATAAGCATATTCAAAAAAGACTCCAAATGAATTTTCAATTCTTCTGAAATTTCTGGTGTCAACCAACTCATTATATCCATCATGAGTAAACGAAATTCCAGTAGTGAATTTGTTTCTGGTGTCTCCAATAATAGAATTGAACAAAAAGTTTGAATAAATACTATGATGATCAATATTATAATCTCTTAAACCAAAATAAGAATCCTGTTGATGACTGCTATAAGCCAATTGAAAACCAAAACTTTGAAACGGTAATTCAGGAAATACATACCCAATTTTAGAAGACAAATCGAGTCTCTGCGTTTCTATTTCTCCTCCCCAAGCATTCGTTGTTCCTCTATCTATATCTGGATCAAAATCTGATTGACCTGTTTGCTTAGAATCATTCATATAACGAATATTGATAAAACTCACCCAGCCTTTTTCAGCATCAATATATTGCCAGCGATTCATCAAATTTATTTGATTAGCTAACGGAAAATCTAAAAAGCCATCATCATTTCTATCAAACTTATTTCCTCTATAGTTTCCGTGGATATACAAACCTGTTTGCCATTTTTTAGATAATTTTTGATTGAAATGTGTATTTAATTCCAATCTTCCTCCTAAAGAACCATAAGCATTTAAAAAGAATTTTTTATCAGTAAGTGGTTTTACCAATTCAGCATTGATTTGTCCCGAAATACTTTCAAATCCATTAATAACACTTCCTGCTCCTTTGGTAATCTGAATACTTTCTACCCAAGTACCAGGAGTAAACGTAAGCCCAAAAACTTGCGCAGCTCCTCGTATTGAAGGAATATTCTCTTGTGAGATTAATAAATAAGGACTCTTTAAACCTAACATTTGAATTTGTCGAGTTCCCGTTAAAGCATCAGAAAAGTTCACATCAATTGATGGGTTAGTTTCAAAACTTTCGGCCAAATTACAACAGGCAGCTTTTAGCAGCTCATCACTATTTACCGTAAATACATTAGCTGTTTGTAAAAATGACTTCTGAGTAGCCTGCTTCCTGCTAGTGATTTGCACCTCTTCTAACTGGTTTTCAGGAGTCAAAAAATGATGAATTGTTTGAATACTAGTAACAGAGATCGTATCAGTTTTATATCCTACATAGCTTATAACCAATTTTTTGTACTCTTGCTTATAAGGAATAGAAAACCACCCTTTTTCATCTGTTGTAGTTCCCACGTTGGTGTTTAACCAATAGACATTGGCCCCAAAGACCCCTTGTTCTCCTTTCGGAAAACTTTTATCCATAATCATTCCTTTCAACGTTTGTTGACTGAATGAGATTAGTGGAATTAGCATTAAAATGCTAATACATATTTTTTTCATTGTTAAATTTTAATTTTTTAATAATAGACTATACATCCTTTATTAAGGATGAAAAAAACTGACTATTCGTAAAAAATCAAATCAGGAAAGTCTGATGCAGCACCTGAATATCTTCTTCTGTATCTGGAGGAGGAAGGTCTTTAAATACTTCGTTCTTTTTCAGGACAACTTCTTGAAAAAGATCAATATAGGAAGCTACAAAAATTACAGCAAAACTTAGTTGTGTGAAGTTGGTATTGACGTCTAAAGTTGTCATCAGGTCTTCACCTTCAATCAACGTTAAAACATCAGTACAACATTTCTTTGAAACTGTTTGTTTATCATCACAATCATCTCCAGTTGTTTCCATCGCACAACTAACATCGTCTCCAAAATAAGAAATAGCAACTAACTGCTCACCACAAAAGTGAGAGCTTATTGCATATGAGTTTGAGGATACCAAAACTACAATCGCAAGAAATATTGCTTTTATTTTGAAAACAGTTTTTCGCATTGCTAAGTGCAAAGTTACAATCTAAATTTTAAATATTTTGTTAATTATTTTTTTGTAATTCTTTGATGATAGAAGAATGCTGGCAGTAAGATTAATAAAAATAATGGATGAACAATAAATCGTCTTATATAAAAAGGAAAAAGATAACCTGCTTCAAAATTAGTTCTTAATAGCATAGAAAATATTGCAATCATAATCATGAATGAGAACATGAGTAGAAATCCTGAAAATTTTACATACTTTTTATTATGAAAGATTATGTAAATAATTCCCAAAGTAATTAAAGAGTTTATTGTGTATCTAAACAACATGTCTACTACTAAATGCCAGCTATTGATTTCTGGAATAGGTTTATATAAATAATCGTTTTGAAAATATTCAATTAATGGATCATAAAACAAATCCATCTCATAGGCTCTAACTAGGAATAACAACCCAAAAAGTATAAAGATTAATATGATTCTTAACGATTTGTTCATTTCTTATAATTTGAAAACTTATGCACCCACACAACCCATAATAAGAAAGTTGCCCCGTAAATAATTGCTGGGAATAGTAAATTATGTAAAAATTCTTGTTGGTCTGGATATTTATATAGCATAACTGTTAGAAATGCTATTCTGAGAATATTAATTCCGTAAATAAATAAACTCCCGAAAAGACCGAAAAGTAATGTAGATTTTATAGAACCTGGAAAAGCTATAATAAATGATATAAATAAGATAATAATACTCAAAGAATTACAACCTTCTATTACTCTTGCTGTATAGTGTCCGTTTAGCAACAACTTTACAGACATCTCATCTTCATGTTGCATATGAGCAGCATCATATCCTAAAAAACTTAAAACAGCTTCCGTTTGCTCAGCTACTGAAGTTGTTATAGGTGAACAAACAAAAACATCCTCTTTTTGTTGAGTATTTTGTAAGTAAAGAGAGTAAAGTGCGAACAATATAAAATAAGTAGCAAAAAATTTTACTAGAAAAAGAACAATACTTCTTTGCTTTTTCATCAGGATTTTGGTTTAATTTTGCTACTTGAATTTGCAATAACACAAATATAGAAAAATCGTGAACATCAATCTTTTAAAAGATACCATAAAGGAAATCATCTTGTCAGAAAAATCTAAAAGCGAGAAATTACAAAGCATTTGTGATTTTTTAGAAGCTCAAATTTCTTATTATGATTGGGTTGGTTTTTATTTCCGCAATGGAAACAAAGAAGAATTAAAACTTGCCGAATATACTGGCGAACCAACAGAACACACCATTATTCCTTTTGGAAAAGGTATTTGTGGACAAGTAGCTGTTAGCAACGAAAACTTTGTTGTACAGGATGTCTCTGAACAAGACAATTATATTTCCTGTGGCTGGAAAGTAAAATCTGAAATAGTGATTCCAATTTTTGTTGGTGGAGAAAATATTGGTCAGATAGATATCGATTCCCACACAGCAAATCCATTTACAAATCAAGATGAAGAATTATTAGAATTTGTATGTTCTAAAGTAGCTACTCTTTTCTAACACCACCAAAAACAGTGAGCCTGAAAATTCATTAAATATGGGGGTTGATTGGTGTTGTTTTTAAAAATATATTTATATTAGTTAAATATTAACATTTTCTATTAATCATTAAAACCCCCCTTACTAATGAAAAAAGAAGATCTACAAAGAACTGCTACCTACAGTAGCAGGTACGCCAGAAAACTTCAAGAAAAAGAAACCTTATTAGATAAATTTACCTACTGGTTTCGAGATTTTCTGGAAAGCGCTGAATAAAGAACTTATTATTATCTAACCAACAGTCCTTTAAACTTGTGTCATCCCCAAAAATAGGGACATGCAAATTTCCTCATTTTTGGGTATTGACACAAATTCAGTGTAGTACTACATTTACTTTATTAAGTTAAACCATCCCCCGAAATATGAAAAAACATACATCTATTATTGATGCTGTTCTTTATAGAACAGGCATAAAAAAACGTAAGAGAGAAAAAGAAATCAGAAACTACAGTATTCTAGTAGATTCTTTTAGAAGAAAGGTTTATTCACAATAGTGGAATAAGTTTCCTTAATTCAGTTTTGTTTCTATTGTTTTAACAACTCACATTTAGTAGTTTTGTGCGCTTAACAACACAACATTATGAGCAACACAAAACTTATCAAATCTGCCCTTATTTCTGTATTTCATAAAGACGGATTAGAGCCTATCGTTAAAGCACTTAACGAAAACAACGTTACTATCTATTCTACCGGAGGTACAGAGAAATTTATTAAAGAATTGGGAATTCCTGTAGTAGCAGTTGAAGATGTTACTTCTTACCCATCTATTCTTGGTGGTAGAGTTAAAACTTTACATCCTAAAGTTTTTGGAGGTATTTTAAACAGACAAGATCACCAAGGAGATGTAGCAGAAATAGCAGAATATGATATCCCTCAAATTGATTTGGTAATTGTTGACTTATATCCTTTTGAAAAAACTGTGGCTTCGGGAGCTTCTGAACAAGACATCGTAGAAAAAATAGATATTGGTGGAATTTCTCTAATAAGAGCTGCTGCTAAGAACTTTAAAGATACTTTTACCATCTCTTCAATGGGCCAATATAAAGAGTTTTTAAATTTATATATCAATCATAATGGAGCAACTACATTAGTAGATAGAAAACGATTTGCTGCCAAATCATTTAACATCTCATCTCATTATGACACAGCTATCTTTAATTATTTTAACACTGAAGAAGTTGTGTTTAAAGCGAGTGAAACAATCTCAAAAACATTGAGATATGGTGAAAATCCACATCAAAAAGGATACTTCTTTGGAGATTTAGACAACATGTTTGATAAACTTCATGGAAAAGAATTAAGTTATAACAATCTACTAGATGTAGATGCAGCCGTAAATCTGATGGGTGAATTTATTGGAGAAGATCCAACATTTGCCATCTTAAAACACAACAATGCTTGTGGTTTTGCTCAAAGAAAAACTATTCATCAGGCATATGTAGATGCATTAGCCGGAGATCCAGTTTCTGCGTTTGGTGGAATTTTAATTTCTAATTCAACTATCGATAAAGCAACAGCAGATGAAATTCATAAGTTGTTTTGCGAAGTTGTAATTGCACCTTCTTTTGACGAGGACGCCTTAGAGATTTTAAAAGGAAAGAAAAACAGAATTATTTTAATTCAAAAAGAAGTTAAATTACCTCAACAAAATGTTAGAACTGCTTTAAATGGTCTTTTAGTACAAGACAAAGATTCAAAAACAGATACAAAAGATAATTTAACATACGCAACCAACAATAAACCAACTAATAGCGAGTTAGAAGATTTATTATTTGCTTCTAAAATTTGCAAGCATACAAAGTCTAATACGATTGTTTTAGCAAAGAACAAACAGTTGTGTGCTAGTGGTACTGGTCAAACTAGTAGAGTTGATGCTTTAAGACAAGCTATTGAAAAAGCAACTAATTTTAATTTTGATCTAGAAGGCTCTGTAATGGCAAGTGATGCTTTTTTTCCTTTTCCAGATTGTGTAGAGATTGCTCATAATGCAGGAATAAAAAGTGTTATTCAACCCGGAGGCTCTATAAAAGACCAATTAAGCATCGATTATTGCAACGAAAACAATCTATCGATGGTAATGACAGGTACAAGACATTTTAAACATTAAGAATCGTCTTGTTAACTAGCGGATTTTTGCTAGATTTGTAAGAATACATTTATAACAGGAGATACAATACAATTTTATGGGTTTTTTCGATTTCATGACGGAAGATATTGCCATCGATTTAGGAACGGCAAATACGTTAATCATTCACAATGGAAAAGTGGTGATTGATAGTCCGTCCATTGTAGCAAGAAATCGCGTTTCAGGAAAAATTATTGCTACTGGTAAAGAAGCAAACCTGATGCAAGGAAAAACTCATGAAAATATCAAAACAATTCGTCCTTTAAAAGATGGAGTAATTGCAGATTTTCAAGCTTCTGAAGAAATGATTAAGGAATTTGTTAAAAAGATTCCTGCCATTAAAAAGAAACTCTTCCCACCTGCTCTTCGTATGGTAATTTGTATTCCTTCAGGAATTACTGAAGTAGAAAAAAGAGCTGTACAAGATTCTGCAAGACACATGAACGCCAAAGACATCTATTTAATTTACGAGCCAATGGCAGCTGCAATTGGTGTTGGAATAGATATCATGGAGCCAAAAGGGAACATGATTATTGATATCGGAGGAGGAACAACTGAAATTGCAGTTATTGCTTTAGCGGGTATTGTATGTGATCAATCTGTAAAAGTAGCTGGTGATTTGTTTACCAATGATATCATGTACTACATGAGAACTCAGCACAATCTTTACATTGGAGAAACTACTGCTGAAAAAGTAAAAATTCAGATTGGAGCTGCAACTGAAGATTTAGACAATCCGCCTGAAGACATGTTAGTTCAAGGTAGAGATTTATTAAGCGGAAAACCAAAACAAGTACAAGTTTCTTTTAGAGAAATAGCAAAAGCCTTGGATAAATCAATCTTACGTATTGAAGATGCTGTGATGGAAACATTATCAAAAACTCCACCTGAATTAGCAGCAGATATATACAATACCGGAATATACCTTGCTGGTGGTGGTTCTATGTTAAGAGGTTTAGACAAACGTCTTTCTAGAAAAACAGATTTACCTGTTTATGTAGCCGAAGACCCATTACGTGCAGTAGTAAGAGGTACTGGAATTGCGTTAAAAGAGTTAGACAAATACAAGAGCGTCTTAATGAAATAATAAACGGCATCTTTACTTCTTATGCAGCAACTCATCTATTTTTTTCGGAAGTATCGATATTTCTTATTCTTTTTACTCTTACAGTTTATTGCTTTAACACTAATTATTAATAATCATAATTTTCACAAAAGCAAGTTTGTAACTTCTGCTAATAATATAACTGGAGGGTTTTATAATAAAACTAGTTCTATTTCAGATTACTTTCAACTTAATAATGAAAATAAAGAGCTTATTGAAGAAAATACTTCATATATCAACAGAATTGAGCAGCTAGAAAACATACTCGATTCTGTTAGCCAATATAAAGTTATAGATACTACGAAATATTTTCAACAGTACTTTTACATTTCTGGTAGAATTCAAAAAAACCAATACTCTTTCGCTAACAACTTTCTGACTATCAATCTTGGAAGAAATGATAGTATTGATAAAGAAATGGCTGTTATTAATAGCAAAGGAATTATTGGAATTACAGAAAAAGTTTCTGACAATTATTCAAGAGTTCAATCTATTTTAAATCAGAAAAGTGCTATTAGCGTTAGATTAAAAAAGAATAGCACTCATATTGGAAACCTAAAATGGGACGGAAAAGATTACAATGTTGTTCAATTAGAAGACCTTCCAAGGCAAGCAGAAATACAAAAAGGCGATACTATAATTACAAGTGGCAACTCCGCTATTTTCCCTGAAGGTGTTCCTGTAGGAACAGCCATTAATGTAATTGGCGGAGAAACTAGTGTTGGCAGAATTGTAAACATTCAGCTTTTTAATGATATGAGTAATTTGAAAAATATTTATGTTGTTAAAAATTTCGATAAGTTAGAAATTAGAAAATTAGAATCTAATCAAGATGAATAAGCTAAATATTATCATATGGTTGATTCTCATTTTTTTTCTACAAGTTTTTGTATTAAATAACATTAATTTTTCAGGATATATAAACCCTTATTTATATATAGCCTTTGTTTTTCTATTTCCATTAAGCAAAAACCGATTCTTATTTTTATCACTCGCTTTTTTATATGGTTTAGGAATAGATTTTTTTTCTGACACAGGAGGAATTCACGCTTTTTCATTGCTATCAATAGCCTATATTAGATTGCTTTTTGTAAAAATCTTTTTTAAGAAAACAGAGCTTGATTATTTACTTTTCAGATTACACAAAGAATCTTTTGGACAAGTATTTAATTATGTAGTAACTTTAACACTCATCCACCATCTTATTTTATTTAGTTTGGCTAATTTTAGTTTCCAAAATATAGGAGGTGTTTTGTTAAACACTCTCTATTCAAGCATTTTCACACTAGTGCTTTACTTTTTTGGCTCTTATATCTTTAGAAAAAAGCAGATTGGTTAACGTATGAAGCGGAGTTTTTTATTATACTTTTTAATTTTTCTTGTTGGTATTGTTTTTATTGTCAGGCTTTTTCAAATACAAATAGTAAAAGGTTCTGAAAATGACCCTATAAAGAATAATGCTGCCGTAAAAGTTGAATTTGACTATCCTGAGAGAGGCTATGTTTATGATAGAAATGGAAAGCTATTAGTTGCCAATCAACTATCGTATGATGTGATGGTAATTCCAAATGAGGTAAAAGAATTAGACACATTAGAATTTTGTTCACTTCTTAAAATTGAATCTGAGGATTTTAAAAAACGCATACAAAGAGCTAAAGATTATGCACCATGGTTAGCGTCGGTTTTTTTAAAACAATTAGCCAAAGAAGATTTCGCATATTTACAAGAGAAGCTTCATAAATTTCCTGGATTCTTTATTCAAAAAAGAGTCATAAGAGATTATCCTATTAAATCTGCAGCAAATATTGTTGGATACATCAGCGAGGTAGACCAATTAGTTGCAAAAAAAGATGATTACTATGAACAAGGAGAGTTAATTGGCAAAGCTGGTATTGAGCGCCAATATGAAAAAATCCTCAGAGGTAAAAAAGGAAAGAAGCATTTCCATAGAGATCGTCTAAATAAAATAATTGGTTCTTTTGACAATGGAAAGTACGACTCTCTTGCTATTAACGGTCAAGACATTACACTTACTATAGATAGTGAACTCCAACAATACGGAGAATTTTTAATGCAAGGAAAAAGAGGCGGAATCGTAGCAATTGAGCCTAGTTCGGGTGAAATTTTAGCCTTGATAACTGCTCCAAGTTATGATCCTAATGATATGGTAGGAAGAAAGAGAGCAAAAAACTCTACAAGACTTTTCAATGACACCATTCATAAACCCATGTTTGATAGAGGTTTAAAAGCATCTTATTCTCCAGGATCTCCTTTTAAATTAATTAATGCTCTTATTGGCTTACAAGAAGGAGTAATTAATACAAACACTCCATTTTATTGCTACAATGGATATCGCTACGGAAGAAGAAAACACGAGTTCATGGGATGTCATTGTGAGATTTACGGAAAACCTATTCGTTTAAACACAGCAATCTCTAAATCATGTAATGCATACTTCGCCAACACTTATAAAAGAATTGTTGAGAAAAGCAGCAGTTCAATAGAAGGAATGAATAACTGGAGTAAGCATGTAAAAAGTTTTGGTCTTGGAAATTACCTTGGATATGACCTTCCTGAAGGTGACAAAGGGTTAATTCCAGACGGAAACTATTACGATCGTAGAATTAAGAATAAATGGGGAGCCTCAAGAACCATCTCTAATGCCATCGGACAAGGCGAGGTAATTACAACACCTATTCAATTAGCTAATGTTACTGCTGCTATTGCCAATAGAGGTTATTTTTACACTCCTCATATTGTGAAAAGTATTAATAAAACTGCTATTAAAGATTCTATTTATACAATTCCCAAACAAACCACCATTGATAGAAAGTTTTTTCAACCTATCATAGACGGCATGCACGAAGTGTTTAAAACTGGAACTGGTAGATACTATCCACTAAAAGGAATTGAAATTGCAGGAAAAACTGGAACAGTAGAAAATTCTATCATCGTAGACGGGAAAGTCAAACAATTAGAAGATCATTCAATTTTAGTAGCTTTTGCTCCAAAAGACAATCCAAAAATAGCTATTGCTGTATTTATTGAAAATGGAGGTTACGGTTCTACTGTTGCTGCTCCAATAACTAGTTTGCTTGTAGAAAAATATCTTACGAGAAAAGTAGAAAGAAAATGGATTGAAAATAAAATGTTAGACATAAATCTATATCCAATTTACAATCAACAAATTCAAAAAATAGATTCTCTTGAGACAGGAACGAACTAACATATTTTTTGGTGTAGATTGGTTTTTAGTTTTCATCTACATAATCTTGGTTGCGTTTGGCTGGATGAACATCTATGCTGCCACTTTCACCGAAGAAAATTCGGCAATATTAGACTTATCTACAAAATACGGAAAGCAACTTTTATGGATTTTGTTAAGCATTCCTATCATTATATTGATCTTGTTTATCAATGGAAAGTTTTACGAACGGTTTGCTAGTATTTTTTACTTGGTTTCAATTGCATCTCTTTTAGGTCTTTTCTTTTTTGGAAAAGAAATTAAAGGCGCTCAGTCTTGGTATAGTTTTGGCGGAATGAGCTTACAACCCTCTGAATTTGCCAAAGCTTTCACTGCATTGGCTTTAGCAAAACTTTTAAGCGATCGTAAATACAATTTAGGCCTGATTAAAAATCAAATCAAAGCTTTCATTATTATATTTTTACCCGCAGCTTTGATTGCTGTTCATGATGCTGGATCGGCAATTATATACCTATCATTATTCTTTGTTCTAAACAGAGAAGGTCTATCATTAGCTTACATTGTTTTAGGAACTTCTGCTATTCTCCTATTTATTCTAACAATTTTATTTCCTGTAAAATACATTATCATTTCCCTATTTACTCTAATAACTTTGTATTTAGTTTACAGAGTGTATAAAGACAAAAGATACTTGAGATTTAATTGGATAAAAATAATTTCTACTTACATCATTAGTCTAACATTTATTTTAAGTGTAAACTATGCGTATAACAATGTTTTAGATCAATACCAGAGAGATCGTTTTGAAGTTCTCTTAGGATTGAATAACGACACTAAAAATGTAGGTTACAACTTAAATCAAGCACTTAAAACTATTAGCTCTGGAGGAATAAAAGGAAAAGGATATTTGAAAGGTGATAGAACTCAAGGAAAATTTGTCCCAGAACAACATACAGATTATATTTTCAGTACCGTAGGAGAAGAATGGGGGTTCTTAGGAACTACTTTTGTAATTCTATTATTTATGATTCTTTTATTTAGAATCATCAACCGAGCCGAAAAACATACCAATAAATTTGGAAGAATATATGGTTACGGAGTAGCTTCTATATTATTCTTTCACCTGATTGTTAATGTTGGGATGGTTATTGGTCTTTTGCCTACAGTTGGAATCCCATTACCTTTTTTAAGCTACGGAGGTTCATCTTTATGGGGCTTCACACTTTTACTATTTGTCTTTATAAAATTGGATGCCCACAAAAGTTACGATTGGTAAAAAAAGAAATCTAGAAAATAAAAAAACGCTCAGATTTTATCTGAGCGTTTTTTTGTACGTTGTAATCTTTTCTTAAAGAGCAGCTACTTGCTTTGCTAGTTTAGATTTAAGGTTAGCAGCTTTATTCTTATGAATAATATTATTCTTAGCTAACTTATCTAACATAGAAGTTACTTTTACTAACATTCCTTCAGCTTCCTTCTTATCTGTAGTAGCACGTAAATCTCTTACAGCATTTCTTGTTGTCTTATGCTGATATTTGTTACGTAATCTCTTCGCTTCGTTACTTCTAATTCTCTTTAATGCTGACTTATGATTTGCCATTACTTAATTTTTGTTTTAAAAACTTGTAGTCCGTACGGGAATCGAACCCGTGTTACCAGGATGAAAACCTGGCGTCCTAACCCCTAGACGAACGGACCAGTAACAATCTTATAGATAATAATCCTTTGATTGCGGATGCAAATATACAACGTTTTTAAATTTCTGCAATACTTTTTTAAAAAATTTAATATGCCTTTGCAAATAATACTCTTCTTGTTGATTCTTTGCCAGTTAAGACACACTTTCCTGCCTCTTCTTTTCCATCATTTGGAATACAACGAATGGTAGCTTTTGTCAATTCCTTGATCTTATCTTCAGTTTCTATTGTTCCATCCCAGTGTGCAGAAACAAAGCCGCCCTTTTCTTTAACCACTTTTTTGAACTCATCAAAAGTATCAACTTCAGTGATATGTTCATTTCTATATGAAACAGCTTTACTAAAAAGGTTTTCTTGAATTTTCTCCAATACATCAGAAACATAGTCTACAATATCATCTTGAGAAACAGTTGTTTTCTCTAACGTATCTCTTCTTGCTACCTCAACTGTATTATTTTCTATATCTCTATTTCCCATAGCAATTCTTACCGGCACACCTTTTAGTTCGTATTCAGCAAATTTAGCTCCAGGTCTAAACGTATCTCTATCATCAAATTTTACAGAAATTCCTTTCTTTCTTAAAGACTTAACAATGCCTTCTACACGATTAGAAATTACTTGTAATTGTTCTTCTCCTTTATATATAGGAACAATCACAACCTGAATAGGAGCTAATTTAGGAGGAAGAACCAATCCAAAATCATCAGAATGTGTCATAATCAAACCACCTATCAGTCGAGTAGAAACTCCCCAAGAAGTTGCCCAAACAAATTCTTGTTTTCCTTCTTTAGATGTATATTTTACATCAAATGCTTTTGCGAAATTTTGCCCTAAAAAGTGAGAAGTACCAGCTTGCAGTGCTTTTCCATCTTGCATTAAAGCCTCTATAGTATAAGTATCATCCGCTCCAGCAAAACGCTCGCTTTCAGATTTTGTTCCTTTGATGACAGGCATCGCCATAAAATCTTCAGCAAATTCTGCATAAACTTCTTGCATTTGTTTTGCTTCAGCAATAGCTTCGTTCTTTGTTGCATGCGCAGTATGCCCTTCTTGCCATAAAAACTCTGCAGTTCTTAAAAACAATCGAGTTCTCATTTCCCATCGAACCACATTTGCCCATTGATTGATTAATAATGGTAAATCTCTATAAGATTGAATCCAACCTTTATATGTATTCCATATGATCGCTTCAGAAGTTGGTCTAACAACCAATTCTTCTTCTAATTTTGCTTCAGGATCTACTCTAAGTTTTCCGGAGTTATCAGGATCATTTTGCAATCTATAATGAGTAACTACCGCACACTCTTTTGCAAATCCCTCAGCATTTTTCTCTTCAGCTTCAAATAAACTCTTGGGAACAAAAAGTGGAAAATAGGCGTTTTGATGTCCTGTTTCTTTGAACATTCTATCTAATTCTGCTTGCATTTTTTCCCAAATTGCAAAACCATAAGGTTTAATTACCATACATCCTCTTACAGCAGAATTCTCTGCAAGGTCAGCTTTTACGATAATTTCATTATACCATTTGGAATAATCTTCTGCTCTCTTTGTTAACTTCTTACTCATAATCCGAACTTTGGCACAAATGTTGTTAAATATTTGTTATAAAATTTGTAGTAGATTTGTTTATACTCGAAAATTAGAGCAAAACTAAAGCATTTTGAGCATTGACAAAGAAAGTTTTTCGAATTTTTAGCTATCGATTTTGTGTTTTAATAATCTCTAAAAAACTAATTATGGAACGAAATTACTCTAATAGAAGGATCTCAACTTACCTACTTTCCTTATTTGTGCTTGTTTTAGGTTCGTCATGTACCATTTATCAAAACGTTCCAGATGACGATGGGATTTATTCTACTTCTGAAAAAAAAGAGCCTAGAGTAATTGTAGAAAATAGTGATGAACACAAAGACTATGAGAAAAATTATTTTTCTAAAGAGTTAGAAAAAATCGATCAAATTAATGGAACTGATATCATTACAGATGTAGAAAATTATTCTTCTTATAACGATACAATTCCAGATACTACTAATGAAATTGAAGATACTACAATTAACACTAATAAAGATTGGGGATATAATGACAATGATGATGTTGTAGTTCATATCAATGTAATAAATGATTTTTATCCTTATTGGGGTTTCGGTTTCAACCGATGGAATAGATGGAACAGGTGGGATTATTGGGACCCGTATTATGGATACTCTTGGTACTGCCCTCCTTTTATCGGCTGGGGTTTCAATCCTTACTGGGGATACAGACCATATCGTAACTGGACACACAATTGGAGGTATAGTGCCTATGGTGGTCGAAGATTCTATGGGAGAAGAGCTTTTTATGGAAGAAGCTTTTTTGGACCACGCGGAACAGGAGGATTTGGGTCTTACGCATACTATAGATGGCGAAGAACATCAGTAGGTTCTCGATACAATACTGGACCATACAATGGTATTTACAATCCATTGGCTACAAATAATTTTTCTAGAAGAAATAGTTCCACAACAAGGAGAAGTAATTCAGTAAACACCCGAACTAGAAGATCTTCTGATGTGTATAGAACTAGAACAGGAGTTACAAGAAGCAACAGTACAAATACTAGATCTACCAATACTCGATCTGCAAATACACGAACCAGAACTAGAATAACTGGAAGCAATAGTAATGGAGGAAGAAGAACTATTAACACCAGAAGTAGAAATAACTCTCGATCCAACGCAAACAGATCTAGGTCTTCCTCAAGAAACAGATCATCTTCTGTAAATAGAAATTCTTCTAGAAACAGGTCATCATCTGCCAACAGAAGTTCATCAAGAAGTAGATCTTCTGCTAATAGAAGTTCTTCTTCAAGATCAAGAAGTTCATCTTCAAGAAGTAGTTCATCAAGAAGAAAAGGTTAATTACAAACAAATAACATGAAAAAAATTATACTCTTTGTGGCTTTTGCCACAGCAACTTTCACATCCTATTCCCAAGCATTAGGATACGAGGATTTAGCAATATTATTTTCTCAAAATGATGGAAATGGAAGCGCACGTTTTGTAGCAATGAGTGGAGCATTTGGAGCTTTAGGAGGAGATGTCAGTTCAATAACTGTGAATCCGGCAGGTATTTCTGTATTTACTGGAGAAAGTCAAGTATCAGCAGCATTTAGCTCAAGAAATACAGATTATCTAACAACTTATTATGGAAATTCTATAAACACGAATGAAGATTACTTTAACATTTCGAATGCTGGAGCAACTTTTTCTTTCCATGATACTGGACGCAATGATTGGAATAGAACGGCTATTGGAGTCAATTACAGAACTCTGGTAGATTTCAGCAATACGTTTATAGCAAATGGTAATAGTGGCTTTGCTTCTTTCGATAATTTTCCACTAGATAATAGTACTACTCCAATTGTATATAATCTTGCAGAAAACCAACAATTTACAAACATTTATGATGGAGACATTTCTGAGTTAAGCCTTGCTGTTTCTGGAGTTTATCAAAGGAATTTACATGTAGGTGTAGGGTTGAATTTTTATGACATCTCTTTTAGTCAAAGAGCTACTTTAAGAGAAGTAAATAACGACGGCAATGGAAACACTTTAGATGCACGTTTTTATCAAGAAAACTTCACAAATGGAACTGGATTCTCATTAAGTGCTGGTTTCATATACAGACTTTCAAATTTTTTTAGAATAGGAGCTAGTTATCAATCTCCAACGTGGTTTACAGAAATTATTGAAGACACAAACATCGTAAACAATGATGGATTCTTAGGAGATACAGAAATTATTGTAAGTAACGATAATGTAATTTATGATAACACAGTAGGAGGAAATTTACCAATTCAAAGTTTGATTTATAAATTAAGAACCCCGAGTAAATTTACGTTGAGCACCGCTCTTGTTTTTGGAAAAGTTGGTCTAATCAGTTTAGATATTTCTTCTAAAAATTACCAAGGATTAAATCTCTCTGGAGACGATTTTTCTGCTGAAAATTCATTCTTTGACACTGAGTTAAGAAACACCAAGTCTTTAAATGTTGGAACAGAATGGCGCTTAAGCAGATTAAGCTTACGTGCTGGACTTAAGTTTGAGGAGAGCCCAGATGCTAATGCCTTAAACTCAGACAACTTAGAAGGATACTCTTTAGGACTGGGATACAACTTTGGAAATGTGAAGTTTGATTTAGCTTACAGCAATAGCAGCAGAACTGGGGTTTATAATTTCTATCCTCAATATCCAAGTCAGGTTAGTCCTGCAGATCTTAGCATTGATAACACAATGATTACGGCTGGAGTTTCAATTAATTTATAACAAGAACACTATATCATAAAAAGAAGGTTCTCAAGTTTTTGAGAATCTTCTTTTTATACTTCTATTTTGAGTGTCGAATTCACTTTTTTGACGTAATTTTGCAGTTCATTTCCTAAGAAGAAAATATGAGCGCATATTCAATAACAATTCAAGACACAAATAACGCTACAATTCTAAAATTTGTCTCTGAACAAATTTTAATCAATGGCGGTAGTTACGAATTTAATAACATTGATGAAGCTAAAAACTCTCCGTTAGCCCAGCAGTTGTTTTATCTTCCTTTCGTGAAAAAGGTTTTTATCACTGCAAATTTTATTGCAATTCAGCGATATGATATTGTAGAATGGAATGATGTTCAAAATGAAGTAAAAGAACAAATTGAAGCCTATTTACAAAGTGGGAAATCAGTTGTAAATGATACGGAAAACACAAAAAAAGAAGCTATTGAAGTTTATGCTGAAGTAACTCCAAATCCAGCAGTAATGAAGTTTGGAACTAACAAAGCATTAACCTCAACAGATGTTGAATACAAAAACATAGAAGAAGCTAGCAAATCTTCACCTTTAGCACAAGAGTTGTTTGGTTTTCCTTTTGTAAAGGAAGTTTTCATTTCTCAAAATTATGTTTCTATAACCAAATATGACATTGTAGAATGGAATGATATTTACGGTGAACTCAGAAATTTTATCAGAGCATATTTACAAGAAGGTAAAACCATTATTGCTGAGCTTCCTAAACAGAAAAAAGAAGAAGAGGTAAAACAAAATATAACTCCTGAAAATCTAGAAGGAACACCTGCAAAGATTGTAGATATCTTAGACGAGTATATTAGACCTGCTGTTGCTTCAGATGGAGGAAATATAGCTTTTAAATCTTATGATGAAGAAAGCAAAATTGTAAGTGTAATACTACAAGGTGCTTGTAGTGGATGCCCTTCCTCAACAGCTACTTTAAAGAACGGGATTGAAACCATGCTCAAAGAAATGCTTCCAAATCAGATAAACGAAGTTGTGGCTATTAACGGATAATATGTCTAAAACAATCAAACCATACAAAGATTCATCAGCTGGAAAAAAAGAACAGGTTGCTACCATGTTCGATAATATTTCACAGAATTACGATGGCCTCAACAGAGTTATTTCCTTTGGAATTGATGTAAGTTGGCGTAAAAAAGTTGTGAAACTAGTTTCTAAAAACAATCCTAAACAAATTTTAGACATTGCAACTGGAACTGGAGATTTAGCTTTAATGATGTCTCAATTAAATCCTGATAGAGTTGTTGGACTAGACATCTCTGAAGGAATGTTAGAAGTTGGGAAACAGAAAATAGAAAAAGCTGGCTTAAGCAATCAAATAGAAATGGTAGTTGGAGACTCTGAAAATATGCCTTTTGATGACAATACTTTTGATGCCATTACAGTTTCTTTTGGAGTTCGAAATTTCGCTAACCTAGATAAAGGGTTAACCGAAATTAAAAGAGTTTTAAAACCTAACGGAACTTTTGTCATTTTAGAAACATCAAATCCAACAAAGTTCCCTTTCAAACAAGGTTATAAATTTTACACTTCATATATTCTTCCCATCATCGGAAAAATTTTCTCAAAAGACAAAGTTGCTTATTCATATTTATGTGAATCTGCAAATTCTTTTCCTTTTGGTGAAGCTTTTGACAATATTTTGAAAAAAAATGGGTTTATCAATACAGAATACAAACCTGTGACATTTGGAGTAGCAACGATTTACTCTGCCACAAAATAGCATGAAGAAAACACTCATTATATTTATTGCATTACTATACGTAATACCTGCATCTTCTCAGATATTTCAAAAAAGAAACAGAAGAAATGTAGATAACTTACCTACTTTTGATGAACCTTTAATTCATTATGGATTTTATCTAGGGCTCAATCAAAATGATTTTAAAGTTAATTTAAGACCTAGCAATTTTCCGAATGCTTCTGTAGAAGTTAAACCAACAACTGGATTTAACGTTGGATTGATTGCTGATTTGCGTTTGCATAAAAATATAAACTTTCGTTTTGAACCTGGTCTAGTTAGTAATTCGAAAACTATTTATTTTAATCATTTAGCAACAGCAAGAGATAGTGTACGAGAAATCGGATCTACCTATTTGCATTTACCTTTGGTTCTTAAATTTAGTTCTGACAGATGGAATAATGTGAGACCTTATGTATTGGCTGGAGTATCTTATGATCATAATTTTTCTAGTAATCAAGATAATTCTGATGACAACTTTAGCGGTGAGTTTAGAATGAAAACAACTAATTTCATGTATGAAGTTGGTATTGGAATAGATATTTATTTAAATTTTTTCAAACTCTCCCCTTCTATCCGAGGAGTTTTTGCAATGAACAGAGAATTAGTTGATGATAATAACCCAAACAGCCCTTGGACTTCACCCATCAATACATTTTCCACTAGAGGAATCTTTCTAAATTTTGCTTTTGAATAAAATTAGCGCCTAAACTCGCTTAACAATATAGCGGTTGCTGTAGCTACATTTAGACTTTCTGTTTTTTGAATCTTTCCAAATCTAGGAATAGTTAATGTGTAATTAGAGAAACTGCTAATCTCATCAGAAACACCATTAGCTTCATTTCCCATCACCAAAACAGCTTTCTTAGGCAATTTATTGGTATACACATTTTCGCCATCCATATCAGCTGTATATATTGGCACATTTGTTTCTTTCAAGTAAGTACTCAAATTAACATATGAAAGAGATACTCTTGTTAACGATCCCATACTGGCTTGTACCACTTTAGCGTTGAAACAATCTACAGTATCTTTAGAACATACAATTTTTTCTACCCCAAACCAATCGCACAAACGTATGATAGTCCCCAAATTTCCTGGGTCGTTAATTGCATCCAACGCCAGAATAAGTCCAGAATCTTTTGACTCATAAAGTTCAGGAATTTTAAATAGGGCCAACACTTTATTAGGAGAAGTCAGGTTACTTATCTTTTTTAATTCTTGTTCAGAAATTGGCACAACATTTGCGAATTCATCGAATGTTGAATCAACAGAAAACAATTGATATAACTCAAATGAAGAATTTAAAAACTCTTTAACAACTTTGACACCTTCAACAACAAACATTTTATGCTTTTGTCGATACTTTTTTTGGCGTAAACTTGTTATTAGTTTGAGGTGATTTTTAGATAAGCTCATTTTATCTCTATATACTGCCCAAAAATAGTATTTTTGATTTTGTATTGCGAATGCGTTCCATGAAAAAACTCTTTACTCTTATTTTACTTTTCATCTTCTTAACAGGATGTAATTCTGTTAAAAGAGTAAAAGACAATGAACATTTGCTAACAAAGAACACTGTTGTTGTTAATAATAAGAAGACTTCTAGTTCTAAACTTAATGAACTTATCATTCAAAAACCCAATAATAAAACATTAGGGATTCCTTTATCATTATATTTTTACAATCTCGGAAACGAGAATAAACCAAAAACTCCTTCAGAATGGGGAAAGAAAAGACAAAAAACTTACAATTTCATCAAGAGTGTTTTTTCTGAGAAACAAAGCATTGCCTTTGCCAATACAATGATTGGTTTAAACAACTGGTTTTTAAGAAACGGGCAAGCTCCAGTAATAATAGAAGATAGAAAAACAAAAAAAACAGTACAAAATTTAAAGGCTTATTATAAAAATCAAGGATATTTTAGAGTTGAAGTAAGTTCTCAAAAAGATACTTTAGCAAACAAAAGAGGAACAGTTCAATATAATATTACTACAGGAAATCCTACTTTTTTAGATACAATTGTTACCAAAATAAATTCTCCAGTTTTAGACTCTTTATACAATACAGAAAAGAGCCTTTCTTTTTTGAAAAGTGGTGATCAGTATAACAATGATAATTTTATCAAAGAAGCTTCTAGAATTACCAAACTATATAGAAACAAGGGTGTTTTTCACTTTTCTGAAAACTATTTAGGTTTTTATGAAATAGATACAGCAGTTACTAATAACAACAAGACAAATGTAGAATTGATTATTTCTGGCGACAGAATTATTGAAAGAAATGGGGATTATATTTCCAAACCTCTGAAAATTCAAAAAATACGAAATGTAAATATTTACACAGATTATTCTTTCAGCAAAAGAGATCAGTCAATTAAAGATTCTACCATCTATAATGGCTTAAACTTTAAGGCTTATGATAAATTGAGGTACAATCCAAAATTGCTTTCAGAATCTATTTTTATCAAACCAGGTGATGTATACACAGATACACTGAGAAACTTAACCAGAACTCACTTAAAATCATTGCGGAATTTTAAAACTACCAATATCCGCTATATTGACACTATTCAAGGTGTAGACAATCAATTGGATGTTAATATTTACCTCACTCCTATTGAAAAATACACCTTAGGGTTGGAAACAGAACTCACACATTCAAACATTAGAGATTTAGGAGTTTCTGGAAAATTCTCAATCATCAATAGAAATACTTTTAAAGGTGCCGAAATTTTTAAATTATCTTTTTTAGGATCTTTCTTTAATGCATCACAAGACGCAAATCAATCTGGAAACTTTTTCAACTCTTGGGAAATTGGAGCTGACTTGTCTTTAGAAGTCCCAAGGTTTTTAGCCCCTTTCGGATTGAATAGATTAGTTCCTAAAAGAATGTCTCCTAGAACAATGTTTACTCTAGGAACAAGTATTCAAAAGAATATAGGTTTGGATAGACAAACAGTTACAGGTTTAATAGATTACAAATGGCAATACAATCAGAAAAAGACCATCCAATTAGAAATTTTTAATACACAATATGTAAGAAATCTAAGAATTGGAAACTATTTCCAAATCTATAATTCAGAATTTGTAAAACTTGAAAACATTGTACAGACTTACAATTCTGTTACGAACTCAAATATTAATATCACAAATTCAGGATCTCTACCAGTAGAGGCAATGAATACAATTTTTGGCAATGCTTCTTTTCAAACTTCTAATCCCCAAGAGTATCAAGACAATCTAAATATTTTAGATCGATATAATATTATTACATCCGATTTCTTAATTCCAACAATAGCCTATTCATTTACTTATAACAATCAAACAAATTATAGGGACAATAATTTTTCTTTCTTCAAAGTAAGAGTTGCTAACTCTGGGAATGTTGCAACATTATTATCAAAGAAGAGAGATGCAAATAACAGAAAAACAATTTTCAATATTCCCTTAGCACAATACTTCAAAGCCGACCTTGAGTATAAAAAATTCTGGAATGTTGACGAAACTTCTGTTTTTGGTTTTAGAAGTTTTATAGGCGCAATTGTTCCTTATGACAATTCTGCCATTCCTTTTACAAAAAGTTATTTTGCTGGAGGATCAAATGACATTAGGGCTTGGCAAACTTATGACCTAGGACCTGGTAGAAGAAACTCTGGATTGGAATATAATATTGGAAGTTTTAAATTCTTAACCAGTGCAGAATATCGTTTTGATATGTTTGGAAGTTTAAAAGGAGCTCTTTTTGTAGATGCAGGTAATATTTGGGATATCACCAATTCTATTTTTGCTGAAGATCAAGCAAAGTTTAATGGGCTTCAGTCCCTAAAAGATATTGCTGTTGGTTCAGGATTTGGTCTTCGATATGATTTTAGCTTCTTAGTATTTAGGTTAGATCTAGGTTTTAAAATGCATGAACCTTATTTATCAGGTAATAAATGGTTCAGAAATTACAACTTCTCTAATGCAGTTTATAATATAGGGATCAACTACCCTTTCTAGTACAACACCCTACAACGTTTTCGTTTTTTCATTCTCTTGATTCCTTAAAAATTAATACTTTTGGACTCATAACAACACGATTAAAAAATCTTTTAAAATGAGTCATAATATTAAACCAGGTGTTGCAACTGGTTACGAAGTACAAGCTATTTTTAAATTAGCAAAAGAGAAAGGGTTTGCACTACCTGCAGTAAATGTAGTAGGCTCAAATACAATCAATACAGTTTTAGAGACTGCTAAAGAATTGAATTCTCCCGTAATTATTCAATTTTCTAATGGAGGAGCGCAATTCAATGCAGGGAAAGGTTTATCAAATGAAGATCAAAAGTCTGCCATTGCTGGAGCTGTAGCTGGAGCGAAACACATTCATTTAATGGCAGAAGCTTATGGAGTGCCTGTGATTCTTCACACAGATCATTGTGCTAAAAAGTTATTGCCTTGGATTGATGGTTTGTTAGATGCTAGCGAAGAACATTTTAAACAAACAGGAAAATCTTTATATAGTTCTCATATGATTGATTTATCTGAAGAACCTATAGAAGAAAATATTGAAATCTGTAAAGAGTATTTAGCAAGAATGTCTAAAATGGGTATGACCTTAGAAATTGAATTAGGGATTACTGGTGGTGAAGAAGATGGTGTAGACAATTCAGATGTTGATGTTTCTAAACTATACACGCAACCAGAAGAAGTAGCTTATGCATATGAAGAATTAATGAAAGTTAGCGACCAATTTACTATTGCTGCTGCTTTTGGAAATGTACATGGCGTATACAAACCTGGAAATGTAAAATTAACTCCTAAGATTCTAAAAAATTCTCAAGAACATATTTCTGAAAAGTATGGTGTTGCTCATAACACTATTGATTTTGTTTTTCACGGTGGTTCAGGTTCTACATTAGAAGAAATTAGAGAATCTATTGGCTATGGAGTCATCAAAATGAATATCGACACTGATCTTCAATTTGCATTTACTGAAGGTATTCGTGATTATATGACAGGTAAAATAGATTATTTAAAAACTCAAATAGGAAATCCAGACGGAGCTGATCAACCTAATAAAAAACACTACGATCCTAGAAAGTGGTTAAGAGAAGGTGAAAATACTTTCAAAGAAAGACTAAAGAAAGCCTTTGAAGATTTAAACAATGTAAATACTTTATAAGAATTTACATCTTATACAATACAGTCTGACTTAACGATAAAATTATCGATTTGTCAGACTTTGTTTTTTTAAGTTTCCTACTTCAAAATAATCTCCTAAATTTGTCAACTGGTATAAACGAAACTTTTTGTAGTTTGCCAACTAATAAAACAGACGACTAATTATTATCATATGGCTTGGTTCAAAAGAAAAGATAAAGGAATTCAAACTCCTACTGAAGCTAAAAAAGATACTCCAAAAGGATTGTGGTATAAAACTCCTAGTGGAAAAGTTATTGACACTGAAGAGTTAAAACGAAATCTTTATGTAAGTCCAGAAGATGGATATCACGTAAGAATTGGAAGTAAAGAATATTTCGAACTATTGTTTGATGACAATGAGTTTGAAGAACTAAACTCAAAAATAACGGCTAAAGATCCTCTAAAATTTGAGGATACTAAAAAATACCCAGACCGTTTAAAAGCTGCACAAGAAAAAACAAAATTAAAAGATGCTGTAAGAACAGCTGTAGGGAAATCTTTAGGAAAAGATATCGTAATTGCGGCAATGGATTTTTCTTTCATTGGAGGTTCAATGGGAAGTGTTGTTGGAGAAAAAATAGCGCGTGCTATAGATTATTCTATTCAAAACAATATTCCATTTCTAATGATTTCTAAATCTGGAGGGGCAAGAATGATGGAAGCTTCTCTTTCTTTAATGCAATTGGTAAAAACATCTGCAAAATTAGCTCAATTAGCAGATGCCAAAATTCCATATATCTCGCTATGTACTGATCCTACTACAGGAGGAACTACAGCTTCTTTTGCTATGTTAGGAGATATTAACATCGCAGAACCGAATGCTCTAATTGCTTTTGCCGGACCAAGAGTAGTAAGAGATACCACAGGAAAAGATTTACCAGAAGGATTCCAGCGATCTGAATTTGTGTTAGAGCACGGATTCTTAGATGGGATTTACGAACGAAAAGATCTTAAGAAACAAATCAACTTATATATAGATTTGATTCAAAATCAACCCGTAAGAGCATAACACAAAAGCCAGCATTTCTGCTGGCTTTTTCATTTAATAAAACTATCAACCATAATTTTTTGTGCTTTATACTCTTTAGACCTGAAAATATTTAAAAAGTTTGTTTTCACAGGCAGATAAAATAAGGGCATTCAATAATTTAGATTCAAAAAATAATTGTACATTTGCCACTTCAATGAAAAAATCATTGAGTACATAAAAATCATTTAAATAATATTGGCATGTATTTGACTAAAGAAGTAAAAGAAAACATCTTCGAAAAACACGGTAAAGGTAAAACTGATACTGGTTCAGCAGAAGGACAAATTGCATTGTTCACGCACAGAATTAATCACTTAACAGAACACTTAAAAAACAATCGTAAAGATTTTAATACTGAGCGTTCGTTAGTAAAGATGGTTGGTAAGCGTAGAAGTCTTTTAGACTACTTAAAGAAAAAAGATATCACTAGATATCGTGCAATTATCAAAGAATTAGGAATTAGAAAATAATACCTACAAAAAGAGGCGGCATTGTGCTGCCTCTTTTTATTTTACTTCCATTGGAAACAACAACACACAACAACACACACATTTAGTAGAATTAATTTAGAACGAATTATTAAAGTATGATTCCAAAAGTATTTAACCAAGTCATAGAACTTGGAGATGGAAGAACCATCACATTAGAAACAGGAAAATTAGCAAAGCAAGCTGATGGGTCTGTTGTTGTAAGAATGGGAGATACAATGTTGCTAGCAACCGTTGTGTCGGCAAGAACTGCCAATCCCGGAATAGATTTTTTACCGTTAACGGTAGACTATAGAGAAAAATTTGCTGCCGCAGGTCGTTACCCAGGAGGATTTATGAAGCGTGAAGCAAGACCTAGTAATGATGAAATTTTAACCATGCGTTTAGTGGATCGTGTCTTACGTCCATTATTCCCAAAAGATTATCACGCTGAAACTCAGGTGATGATCCAATTAATGTCTCATGACGAAGAAGTAATGCCAGATGCTTTAGCAGGATTAGCTGCATCTGCTGCAATTCAATTGTCAGACATTCCTTTCGAAACTCCTATCTCAGAAGTAAGAGTAGCAAGAATCAATGGAGAACTTGTAATCAATCCTAGCTATGCTCAATTAGCAGAAGCTGACATTGATATGATGATTGGTGCTTCTGCAGATTCTGTTGCCATGGTAGAAGGTGAAATGGATGAAGTTTCTGAAGAAGAAATGGCAGACGCTATCAAGTTCGCCCATGAAGCAATTAAAATACAGTGTGAAGCTCAAGTGAAATTAGCAGAAGCTGTTGGTAAAAAAGAAACTCGTGAATACGAAGGAGAAAGAGAAGATGAAGAATTAGCAAAAAAGATTCATGATTTCTCTTACCAAAAGTGTTATGATATTGCAAAACAAGGAACTTCAAAACAAGAAAGAGGAAAAGCTTTTTCTGAAGTAAAAGAAGCTTTAGTTGAAACATTTACCGAAGAAGAAATTGAAGAATACGGAGATTTGATTGGTAAGTATTTTGGGAAAGCTCATAAAACTGCTGTTCGTGATCTAACCTTAAATGAAGGCTTACGTTTAGATGGTAGAAAAACAACTGACATCAGACCAATTTGGTGTGAAGTTGATTATTTACCTAGAACTCATGGTTCTTCAATTTTTACAAGAGGAGAAACACAAGCTTTAGCAACAGTAACTCTAGGAACTTCTAGAGATGCTAATATGATAGACTCTCCAACAGTACAAGGAGAAGAGCGTTTTTACCTACATTACAACTTCCCTCCTTTTTCAACAGGTGAAGCAAGACCTTTAAGAGGTACTTCTCGTCGTGAAATTGGACATGGAAACTTAGCACAAAGAGCTTTAAAAGGAATGATTCCTGAAGACTTCCCATATACAGTAAGAGTAGTTTCAGAAGTTTTAGAATCGAATGGTTCTTCTTCTATGGCTACAGTATGTTCTGGAACAATGGCTTTAATGGATGCAGGAGTTAGTATGAAAAAACCTGTATCAGGAATTGCAATGGGATTGATTTCTGACGGTGATAAATTTGCTGTTTTATCAGATATCTTAGGAGATGAAGATCACTTAGGAGATATGGACTTTAAAGTAACTGGTACAGCAGACGGAATCACAGCTTGCCAGATGGATATTAAGATCAAAGGATTGTCTTATGAAATCTTAGTACAAGCCTTAAAACAAGCACGTGATGGACGTTTACATATCTTAGAAAAATTAACCGATACTATAGCTCAACCAAATGCTGACGTGAAACCTCATGCTCCAAAAATGATTACCAGAAGAATCCCTAACGATTTAATTGGTGCATTTATTGGTCCTGGTGGAAAACACATCCAAGAGCTTCAAAAAGACACAGAAACTACTATCGTAATTAATGAAGATCCTGTAACTGAAGAAGGAGTTGTTGAAATTTTAGGAACAAATCAAGAGGGAATTGATGCTGTAATTGCAAAGATTGAATCTATGATGTTTAAACCTGAAAAAGGTTCTGTGTACGAAGTAAAAGTAATTAAGATGTTAGATTTTGGTGCTGTAGTAGAATATACAGAGGCTCCAGGAAATGAAGTTTTATTACACGTAAGCGAATTGGCTTGGGAACGCACAAACAATGTTTCTGATGTTGTGAAATTAGGTGATATTTTAGATGTAAAGTACTTTGGAATTGATCCAAGAACTAGAAAAGAAAAAGTTTCTAGAAAAGCTATCTTACCTAAACCTGAAGGATATGTTGAAAGACCTCCAAGAGATAATAAAAACAGAGGTGGTCGTGACAACAATAGAGGAAGAGACAATCGCGGACGTGATAATCGTAGAGATGATCGCAAACCTAGACAAGAAAAGAAAGAAGAATAGAAATATCTTTTTTTATAAAAAAACCACCTGATTTCAGGTGGTTTTTTGTTTATATGTGATTTCTAAATTACTTCAGAAAATCCCATTGAAATAAAACACCAAAAGTTATTAGGTCTTCTACAGAATTTTTATTTCCAGTAATTCTAAATCCCATAGAGAACTTCTTTCGGAATGTGTGTTTCACCTTTAACATCAAGGGAATACCTAACGAACTTTCTCTTCGATTTAACCTTACTCTAGAAAAGCGACCCAATCCTATGTGAAGTTCTGTTGAGAATCGATTTCCTAAATCTAACTCCCTTCCATACATCAGATTGAACTGATGTGCAGAAGTTGAAAAAATCCCAGTTGCTCCATTTAAAGCGATTGAAAAAAGATTTTTCCGAACTGCAAAACCAATATCTAAAGTGGTAGACATCATTCCTCCGTCTGCAAAAGCATATTCTAGAGGAAAAGTAGAAAAAGAAATAGAACTGAACTGAAATCTATTACTAGACACATCTTCTTGACTGGAAATTGAATTAAAGTTTACAATTGTTAGTAACAAATAACATGCTACCCATTTTAATTTAGTTTTCATAATTGTTTTTTATTAATACAATTCAAAACTACTTGTGATTTTTAACAGAAAAGAATAATTAATACAGAGATTTTATTTTATTTTTAGTATTTTTTACAAAAAATAATTCATTCATACATTTTAAATTGCAAATAATGCAAAAACAATTTATCAACTATTTAAAAGAGCGATGTTCTACAAATTCTTCATTTGTTGACGAAATAGCAAATGCACTAGATTTAGGATATGATGCAGCCTATAGAAGAGCTACCTTAAAAACTAATTTAACTTTAGAAGAAGGGGTGAAACTTGCAAAACATTTTAAGGTTTCGCTTAATAAGTTATATGAGGTAGGCAGTCAAAACACTATTTTAGTAGAAAGGTCTCCAATCATCTCTAATGAAGAGAAACTAGAAGCTTATTTCTCACAATCTATTGACAACTTACTTCCTTTAACAAAACTTAATAGTGCCTCTATCATATATTCAGCAAAGGACATCCCGCTGTTTTACACTTTAAAAGACTCTTTTATAACTCGATACAAAATTTATGTTTGGTTGAAATTAACAAATAAAGAGATGACAAAAAACAAGGTCTCTTTTGATAAATTCATAAAAACCATTCCAAATTCATTATTAGAAAAAGCCTATGAATTAGGCAGGACATACAACTACATCAATATTACGGAGTTTTGGAACGACAATACAATTAATGGTACCATTCAACAAATTATCTACTTTTATGAATCTCAGCTATTATCAAAAGATTTGGCTTTAAAAATTTGTGATGACTTAGAAGAGATTGTACATCATGTAGAACAACAAACTATTCATCAAAGCATTATCAATTCTAAGAACAATGCTACCTACAACTTGTACAAAAGCGATTTATTAACAATGAGTAACATTATCATGGTAAAAACCAACTTCAAGAAAGTTTTTTTTACTCCTTATACAGTACTAGAGTATTTAAAAATAGAGCATCAGGAAACTTGTAACATTATGGAAGATTTTTTTGAGCGTCAAATGATTAATTCGAAACTATTAGTTCATTCAGGAGAAAAAGACAGAACTCTATTCTTTAATAGAATGCATCAAAAAATAAATACACTAAGAGAGCGAATAGCTATTGAAAAAAAGTCTTCCTTTCTATAAAAAATGAGTCTGAAATATTTTAGCGATTTTTATTCACATTCTAAACTTTATACATAAGTTTTAGTTTCTTTGTAGTCTTAATGAAAATTCAAAGAATTACATACCTATCTCTTGGCTCTAATCAAGGAAATAAATTAGATAATTTGCAAAAAGCAATTAATGCTATTGCTGATAAAATTGGAGCTGTTCAAAAAGTTTCATCTGTATACAAAACGGCTTCTTGGGGATATGAAGGAGAAGATTTTTACAACATCTGTATTCAAATTTCTACATATTTACAGCCAGAGTCGTTAATGGAACGATTGCTCCAAGTAGAAACAGATTTAGGAAGAGTGAGAAGTAATTCTGACAATTATACTGATAGAAACATTGATATAGACATCCTTCTTTTTGATGACGAGATTATTTTCTCTAAAACACTAAAAATTCCTCATCCAAGAATGTTGGAAAGAAAATTTGTTTTAGTTCCTCTAGAGGAAATTGCAAAAAACAGTATTCATCCCGTAGAAAAAAAGCAACTTCATCAATGTTTAAAGAATTGCACAGATGATAGCTTAATTGAAAAATTACCAGATCAATTAATTAGGCCAATTCCTCTTTCAGAAAAATACAATTACATCGCAATTGAAGGAAATATTGGAGCAGGAAAAACATCGCTTGTTAATATGATGAGTGATGAGTTTAACGCGAAAGTAGTTTTAGAACGATTTGCCGACAATCCTTTTCTTCCTAAGTTTTATGAAGACAAGGAACGTTATGCATTTCCTTTAGAAATGAGTTTTTTGGCCGATAGATACCAGCAGCTAAGTGATGATTTAGCGCAATTCGACTTATTTAAAAACTTTATTGTTTCTGATTACTATATCTTTAAATCATTAATTTTTGCACAAGTTACATTGCAAAAAGAAGAATATGCGCTGTACAGAAAGATGTTTGATATCATGTATAAAGAGATTACGAAACCAGATTTGTACATCTATTTATACCAGAATACAGACCGTTTACTTGAAAATATTAAGAAAAGAGGCAGGGAATACGAACAAAATATTGAAGCTGAGTATTTGCAAAAAATCCATGATGGCTATGCCAACTTTATTAAAACTGAACAACATCTTAATACCTTAATTATTGATGTGTCAGAACTAGATTTTGTAGAGAATAACCATGATTATGAGGAGATTCTAAAAAAAATTAATTTAAGTTAACATTTTTTTATACTTTTGACCTCAATGAAATTCCCCCCCTGAAACAGATTTAATACCGCAGTTTATGAGGAGAATTTTACTTGCAAGTCTATTTGCTTTTATTAGCATACACTTATCTGCACAATTTACAACAGACCAGTACACTTATAAAAAGAGCATCAACCTTAGAAATAGTAATTCTTGGGCAATAGGTGGTGGTTTCAGTAATTTCATTATGCATGGGGACTTACGCTCAATTGGAACTGGAAATCAAGGAAATTTCTGGAACTTTGGTGGTTATCTATATGTAGATAAAATGTTTAACCCTTTACTTGGGCTAGAATTTAAAGTTAATTATAATAAAATATCTGGAGGGGCTCAGTATTTCTCAGACATATATGAAGTACTATATGTAGACAATACAAATATTACTAACAATTTATTTTTTGAAGGTAGAGCATATGGAGCTGAATTAAATTTAATTTTTAGCTTCTCTAATTTATACGAACATCTTACTAGAAAATGGCATGTGTCTGGTTATTTTGGAATGGGGTATCATCAGTACAATTCAAGTTTATATGAAAGAAACCCTGATGGATCTAGAGATTTACTTGTAGATTTTGGATTTAATCCTGCTAGAAACAGTATTAGGCAGGCGAGTTCTATTTATTTAACCGCTCAATTGGGAATCAAATATAGAGTAAGTAAAAGAGTTGATATCGAATTTAGACCTTCATGGTATTTCAATTACGAAGATCATTTAGATGCTGCAATTTCTAACAAACAAGATTGGGAGACTTTCTTTGTAAATCATTTAGGTGTTACCATCAAATTAGGAAAGGAAAAAGTGTTTACAATTTGGGGTGAAGATGATTTAAAAGATTCTATTGGATCACCTGGCATTCAGCTTGTAGATACAGATAAAGATGGTGTAATTGATCAATTAGATAAAGAACCTAACACTCCAGAAGGTGTAATGGTATATGCCAATGGTGTTTCTGTTGATAGCGATGGAGATAAAATTCCAGATTACAAAGATGAGTGTAGATTTGAACCAGGACCTGAGAACAACAATGGATGCCCTGTACTTGGTGATAGAGACAAAGATGGCATTCCAGATAGAAAAGATAAATGTATCGATGTAAAAGGATTAGAGAGATATGAAGGTTGTCCAGATAATGAATCCTTGAAGTTAACAGAAGTTGTTGAAGTATTAAACTACTCTAAAAACATCTATTTTGATACTGCTAGTAACGAGATAAAGAGCGCTAACTATTACACAATGTTAGATGAAGTTGCTAACATCATGTTGAAGAATCCAAATGTATCATTTAGCGTTTCTGGATATACTGATGATCGAGGTGAAGAGAATTACAACCAGAAATTATCTGAAAGAAGAGCAAACGAAGCTAGATTGTATTTAATTGCCAGAGGTGTAGAAGAAGATAGAATTAGTTCTGCTGGTTATGGTGAGTTAAATCCTAAATACGATAATAGTACATCACAAGGAAGACAATTAAACAGAAGAGTAGAAATCAAATCTGTTGGCCCTTATGAAAAGAAAACGAAAGTTATTATTGATCGAAAAAATTAATGATTAAACAAAAAGGCCCGCTAAAAGCGGGCCTTTTTTAATACACAAATGTGCCTTTCATTTCAACCTGAACACTCACTGATAAAAAGTGAAATGTATCAGATTCTCCCACAAAAGAAAAGTCTAATGTTGTCTTTTCTAAAAATAATTCTGCTATTCTAGATAAAGTTTCTGGATCTTCAATACTTACATGTTCCATATTAGATTCAAAAGAACCTAATAAAATATCGTCTATATATATTTGTCCGTTATCAATTTCTCCTTGATAATTACTGAAATTACATATAAACTTATTGATTTTTAGTTCTGTTAATCTAAGTATATATTTCTCGTAAGATTCTGAAGAAGTTAGATCTAATAAAAGATTATTTGCTACTTGGTTACTGGGATCTTCAGGAGATCTCTCCAACACCATACTTCCTTGTATTGTATTATCTATGAAAAAAGCAGCGGTATCTTCTTGGTAAGAACAGGAAAAAAATAAGGAGACGATTCCTATAGCACAGAGCACTTTTAGAGGTTTCATTTTAGGGGATTTTGGGGGTTAAAATCAGCTAAATGTATGAAAAAAAACTAATTATAAAAATTCGAAGTGCTTTTTTTTTAACAAATTACTTGTTGATCAACTCAAGTTTTTCAGCAAAATAATCACAAAAATCCTTCATTGTAGCACTCATTTTTTCATCATTTGTTGCACGATGAAAAGTGTTCGCCATAGAAACCAACGTTTGATGAAAAAATTGCTTCATTTCATCTACAGGCATGTCTTTAGTCCAAAGATCCATTCGTAAAGTATCTTTTTGTTTATGATCCCAAACAGATAGCATTATCGCCTTAGATTCTTCTTCATTGATACCACCATCTTCAGCAGACCAGCTTATGTTTTCTGGAACTCTATTTTCGTCTAACTCTACAGTAAATTCTATTTTGGATGTATGTGCTATTGCCATTATCTTTTAGGTTTATATTTTGATTTTTTAAAGATCTCTTCAGCATTCATCTTTAAAAGTGTTTGCAAAGATACATCATTCTTTTCCATAAAAGAGCGAACAATTTGCCAACCAATCCATTCACCAATCCTACCAGGAGAATTTGCATCTTCTGCTAAATAGAACTTAGAAAAAGGTGCTTCATCTAAAAATCGTTTGTTTAGCTTAGTATCTGTACTGTATAATAAATCATTTTCTATAAAATAACGCCAAATCTCTGCCTCGTTATCTTCAGCCCAAGTTAATTTTTCCTTTGAATATCCTATTTTTAACAAGTCAGATTTTCTTGGAAGGTAAAGATCCAATAGATATTGTTTTTTTCCGGCGGCAATCATCTTTCCTAAAAAAGTTCGATCTAGTGATTGTTTTACTTGTAAATCGATAAATTGATTTGCAACGTCAACCACAATTCTTTCTTGTTTGTTGTTTATTTTAATATAGTCAGGATAATCCGCATAAAACGGACTTGTTACTCCTAAATAAACATCCAAGGAAATAAAAAGCAAAGGAGAAGCATAAATAACGCGATATTCGTAGTCTATATTGCTAAGCACAGTAATAACACTTGGCGCGATAAAATCTTTATTATAGTATTTTACATGTTTGAATAATTCTTCAAACTCATTTCTTGTTTTGGAGAAGTCTTGATAGACTTTTTGCGTTTCTCTATACAACTCTTGCTCATCTGGATCATTAATCTTAGCAATCCAAACACTATCATTAGTTTCTTTTGGGAATAAATCTGGATATTTTACTTTTAAAGCACCTAGACTCTCTTGATTAGACTGATAAAAATCAACATCAAACCTTTTTACTGTAAAATTTACGTTTATTCCTGAAAGATCAACAATATTTTTAGGCTCATCTTCACAAGAAAATAAGAAGGTAGAAACTATTAAAAAGAAAAAAAAATTACGCATTTGCTTTGTATCTTAGCTTAGAAAATCTAAACGTCAAAAATACTAAAATAGTTTCCGATGCAAGTAGAAAAGGTTACAGATCATATTGTAGATTGGTTAAAAGAATATGCTAAAAAAGCAGGAGTAAAAGGTTTTGTCATTGGGATTTCTGGAGGAATAGATTCTGCTGTTACCTCAACTTTGTGTGCAAAAACTGGATTTGAAACTTTATGTTTAGAAATGCCTATACACCAAGCTCCAAATCAAGTAAGCAGAGCTTTAAACCATATCAAATGGTTGCAAGAAAACTTTAGTAATGTTCAGAATACAAAAGTAGATTTAACACCTGTTTTTGATAGTTTAGTTACTTCTTTACCTTCTGTAGAGAATGAAAAAGAGCGTTTTTTAACACTAGCCAATGCCAGAGCTCGTTTGCGCATGACTACACTATACTATTTTGCAGGATTAGATGGTTATTTAGTTGCAGGAACTGGAAACAAAGTAGAAGATTTTGGAGTTGGTTTTTATACCAAATATGGAGATGGAGGTGTAGATTTAAGCCCAATTGCAGATTTAATGAAATCTGAGGTATATCAAATAGCAGCGTATTTAGGAGTTAATCAAGATATTCAAAAAGCAGCTCCTACTGATGGTTTATGGGGAGATGATAGAACTGATGAGGATCAGCTAGGCGCTAGTTATGACGAATTGGAATGGGCGATGTATATGCAAGAACAAGGAAAAACTATAAATGATTTTTCAGGAAGAGAAAAAGAAGTTTTTCAAAAGTATACCAAACTAAATGCTGCCAATCAGCATAAAATGGTTCCAATACCAGTCTGTGAAATTCCTGAAGTATTAAAGTAGATTTGCTGCAACTAGCATTTTCTTTATTCTCAAATAAGCCTTCTTTTTTGACCCATTGGCAATTTGAAATGGTAAAATTAAGAATAGTTGAATAATCTTAATTATTTGCATAATTCTTTTCATAATACATTAAATTTTCTTTTTCAGGGGGCACACTAAAGGATGTGCAATGTACAAAAAAAATACAAACTAACTCTTTTTATGGGCTGAGTTGCGCAAAAAAGGGTGGAAACACCCTTTTATAATTAGTGTTTACACATAGTTAGACCTTAAAACTGACATATAGTTTTAAAAATGGATAATAACAACTACACTACTCTCATTAACTTACTGTACAATCTTTTCTTAAGACCAGTATAGTTTTGAACCATTTCAAGGTCATTAGAAGTAATTTTTGAAGCATCGTCTTGAGATATTAGATTTTTTATCTTTCTGTCAATTAAAATGCGTCTTAAGTTTAAAATAGCATCTGTTACTAGTTTAGAAAGTATTTCTTCAGACTCTGTCACAAAAATGTTTTTTCTTTCCCAATCACTTAAAGCATATCTCTCATCATCCATCAGAATAGAAGTAACCATAGATGCTACTGCTGAATCTTCATGATTAATAAAGGCATCCATGTCTATTTTATCTGATTGATTCATTTGATGAATCATCTCATAATAAATCTTCTTAAAAATTGCATTGCTAAATTCAATTTCATCATCTTGAAGGTTCAAATAAAATTCTTTTGAAACCTGATTTGAATATTTTTCTTTTTCTAAATGAATATTTCCCTCCTCATCTTCAACCTCAATATAATCTATAAAATCTGTCTCTTTGTTCCCAAAGAGCAAAAGAATTCTAATGATTTCTTTCTCTAGAATAAATAAAGAATCTATTTCTTCTACTTGAGCTTGTTTTGCTTTAACAACTTCAAAAGATTGTTGTTCCTTTTTCTGGTTTTTTGCAAACTCTTTGGTATTCTTAGAGATAAGTTGTGCTAACTCACTGAACAATACTCGCTCTGAAATATCCATAATTCTTGAGCATTCTTGTACATATACCTCTCTTTGTATACTATCTGGAATCTTTGAAATACTGGTAACAATATCACGAATTAATCCTGCTTTTTTCACAGGATCATTCTGAGCTTCTTGCATTAACAGAGAAACCTTAAAATTGATAAAATCTTGCGCAGAAGTTTCTAAATACTCTTTTAACTCAGCATCTGAATGTTTTTTTGCAAAACTATCGGGATCTTCGCCTTCTGGAAATGCAACGACTTTAACATTCATGCCTTGTTCAAGAATAAGGTCTATTCCTCTTATTGACGCTCTTATCCCTGCAGCATCTCCATCAAACAGTACAGTAATATTTTTGGTAAGTCTATTTACCAGTCGTATTTGGTCTGGTGTTAATGCAGTTCCAGAAGAGGCAACTACATTTTCAATTCCAGATTGGTAGAAAGAAATTACATCAGTATATCCTTCTACTAAAAAGCAATTGTCTTGTTTAGCTATCTCCTTTTTAGCATGATAGATTCCATATAAAATCTTACTCTTATGATAGATATCACTCTCAGGAGAATTAACATACTTTGCAGTTTTTTTATCATTAGAAAGTGTTCGCCCTCCAAAACCTAATATTCTTCCAGACATACTATGGATTGGGAACATCACTCTTCCTTTAAATCGATCAAATTGTTTTTGCTCTCTAACAATTGTAAGCCCTGTTTTATCGAGATATTTTAAATCATATCCTTTGTTAAGAGCTTCCTTTGTAAAAGCATCCCATTCGTCTAAACAATATCCTAAATCAAATGTTTTGATAATGTCTTCGCGATACCCTCTTTCTTTAAAGTAGCTAAGGCCGATAGCCTTTCCTTGATCTGAATTTAGCAAAGTGTCATGAAAGTAATCCTTGGCAAACTTGGAAACCAAAAACATACTTTCTCGTTCATTCATCTGTTCTTTTTGTTCATCAGTTTGAACAGTCTCTTCAATCTCAATGTTATATTTCTTAGCTAAATAACGAATGGCTTCAGGATAAGAGTAATGTTCATGTTCCATTAAAAAAGAAATCGCATTTCCTCCTTTGCCTGTACTGAAATCTTTCCAAATTTGTTTTACTGGCGACACCATGAAAGAAGGTGTCTTTTCATCTGTAAAGGGGCTTAATCCTTTAAAGTTGCTTCCTGCCTTTTTTAGTTGAACAAATTCTCCAATAACCTCCTCTACTCGAGCAGTTTCAAAAACACGATCTATGGTACTTCTAGATATCATTTATTTTGATGGATGGAAAGTGAAAACAAATATAACAAATTGAAAAACCTCACCAATGATTATTAGTGAGGTTTGTATTCTATTTAATTTAATAACGGTTTTAAGAAGCCGCTCTTAACTTTTTCAATGTAGTTTTGGTTAATTTTCCTTCAGCATAATCTTTAGTGACAACAAACTCTTTTTGATCTGTACTAGGCAGTTCAAACATTGCATCAGTTAAGATTGCTTCGCAAAGAGATCTTAATCCTCTAGCTCCTAATTTGTACTCAACAGCTTTATCAACAATATATTGTAAAGCATCGTCTTCAATTACAAAACTTACCTCGTCCATTGAGAATAATTTGGTGTACTGTTTTATAATTGAATTTTTAGGTTCCGTTAAAATTGCTCTTAAGGCATCAGCATCCAATGGATTCATATAACTTAATACTGGTAAACGACCAATTATTTCAGGAATTAAACCAAATGATTTTAAATCTGATGGAATAATATACTGTAGCAAGTTATCTTCATCTATTTTGTCTTCAGATAGAGATGCACTGTAACCAACGGCTTGCATATTTAAGCGCTTGCTAATGATTTTATCTATTCCAGAAAAAGCTCCTCCAGCAATGAATAAAATATCTTTAGTATCTACTTCGATAAATTTTTGCTCTGGATGTTTTCTTCCTCCTTTAGGTGCCACATTTACAACGGCTCCTTCTAGTAACTTTAATAAAGCCTGCTGAACTCCTTCTCCAGAAACATCTCTAGTAATAGAAGGGTTATCTCCTTTACGAGCTATTTTGTCAATTTCATCGATAAAAACAATACCTCTTTCCGCTTTTATAACATCGTAATCTGCAGCTTGCAATAATCTACTTAAGATACTTTCTACATCTTCTCCTACATATCCTGCTTGTGTTAATACTGTAGCATCTACAATAGAAAAAGGAACATTTAACATCTTAGCAATGGTTCTGGCTATTAATGTTTTTCCAGTTCCTGTTTCTCCTACTAAGACAATATTACTTTTTTCTATTTCTACCTCATTCTCATCATTCTTTGTTTGAAGTAAACGCTTGTAGTGATTATAAACCGCAACAGACATCGATTTTTTGGTCTCTTCTTGACCAATGATATATTGGTCTAAGAAGGATTTTATTTCCAAAGGTTTTTTGAGAATTAATTCTTTGGAAAGATTTCCAGATTTTGCTTCGGCAATCTCTTCTTCTACAATTCCGTGGGCTTGCTCGATACATTTATCGCAGATATGGGCATCCATTCCTGCAATAAGCAAATCTGTTTCAGCTTTTTTTCGACCACAAAAGGAACATTCTAAATTTTCTTCTTTTGCCATGATTTATTTTTCTTTGTTGAAAGATTATTTTCTTTCCAATACTTCATCAATCATACCGTATGCTTTTGCTTCTTCTGCTCGCATCCAGTAATCTCTATCAGAATCTTTTAATACTTGATCAAAGGTTTGCCCTGAGTGTTTTGCTATAATTTCATATAACTCATCTCTTACCTTTAGTGTTTCTTTTACTGCAATTTCCATATCAGCAACTTGTCCTTGTGTTCCACTCATAGGTTGGTGAATCATAATTCTAGAGTGTGGTAATGCAGATCGTTTTCCTTTTTCTCCAGCACACATTAAAACGGCTGCCATTGAGGCACCTATTCCAGTACAAATAGTTGCTACATCTGGTTTGATAAACTGCATTGTGTCATAAATTCCCAATCCAGCATATACACTTCCTCCTGGAGAATTGATATAAATTGAAATGTCTTTAGAAGAATCTACACTTTCTAAAAACAATAATTGTGCTTGTATAATATTAGCAATTTGATCGTTTACTCCTGTTCCTAAAAAGATAATGCGATCCATCATCAACCTAGAGAAAACATCCATCGCAACAGCATTCAATTGTCTTTCTTCTATGATATTTGGTGTCATATTGGTAATCAACTGATGATAATATGTACTGCTAATGCCGCGATCTTTAATTGCGTATTTTTCAAATTCTTTTCCGTAATCCATTTAAATATTCCTTTTTAAGATTCTCTGTAAAGATACTAACTATTGATGAATAATTTTGTTACAATGAAGTGCTAAAAAAACTCCTCTTTTTAGGAGGAGTTTTTTTGATGAATTATTTAATTCTTATTTGTAAACTTCTTTAATAAAGTCTTCGTAAGAAACTTCTTTTGATTTGAAGCTCATGTTTTCTTTATAGAATTCTAATAACTTTTGACTAATTAATTGATCTTGTAATCTTCTAGCTTCTTCTTGGTTTGATAAAATTCTACCTGCAATATCTTCCAATTCAGAATCTTCTGGATTCATGTTTCCAAACTGAGCCATTTGAGATCTAATAAATCCTTTAGCGTATTCTTTTAACTCTTCATAGTCTAATTTGATTTCATTATCTCTCATGATTTTTTCCTGAATCAATTGATAACGCAATCCTTTTTCAGACTTGTTATATTCTTCAACAGCTTCTTCTGTAGATAATTGCTTTTCTCCTGCAGTTGCTAACCATTTTGTTAAAAATTCTGAAGGTAAATCAAACTTAGTATTTTCAATTAAATGCTCTGTTACTGCGTTTAACAATTGCTGATCTGCTTGTTGTTGAAATTGCTTTTCAGCATCTGCTTTAATTCTTTCTCTTAATTCAGTTACTGTTTTTACACTTCCATCAGCAAATAACTTATCAAATAACTCTTGATCTAAATCTGCTAATTCGATTTCTGTTGTTTCTTCTATTGTAAAAGTAACTTTAACGTCTAAATCGTGAGCATCATCGTGAGATACACCTAGGGCTCCCATTAATTTATGAGAATCTGTAAAAAGCCCTTTAGTTTTTAGCTCAAGAACATCTCCTACTTTTTTCCCTACGAATTTTTTAAGATTTACTTTTCCTTTGATGTCTACAACATTGATCGTAGATTTTTTATTAATCTCTTTTTCTTCATTAACAAAAGTTCCAGTTACGTTTGTTTTTTCATCAATTGCTTCAACAGTAGACATTTTCCCATAACGAGATTGAAGGTTTTCAACTTCTTTGTCTATTAAAGCTTCATCTGCAGTAATATTGTACTGAGTAACTTTCTTTTTTGATTTAAGATTTACATCAAATTCAGGAGCCAAACCTAGTTCGAATTCAAAAGACAAGGTTTCTGCATCCCAAGAAAAATCATCACTTACTTTTGGTAATGGATTTCCTAAGATATCTAATTTTTCTTCTACTAAAAATTTGTTTAACGACTCTTGTAAAAGCTTGTTTACCTCATCAATCATAATAGATTTTCCGTATTGCTTTTTAACCATTCCCATAGGCACATGACCTTTTCTAAATCCTGGGATGTTTGCTTTTTTACGGTAGTCGTTTAAAATCTCTTCTACTTTTGTTTGATAATCTTCTGCTACGATATCAACTTTCACAACTGCATTTAATGCGTCAACGCTTTCTTTTGTAATATTCATCTGACTCTAAAATTCTTAAAAAATTGGCTGCAAAATTACAGCTTTTTCTGAATTCCTACAAAGTTTAATTGCTTCTATTTCAGTCATTTTCTTTTTCGTCTTCAAAGAATGAAAACAAATAAGATCTAAACAAGGAAAGGAGAATACTAAAGATGAAAGCTGCAAAGAAACCGGAGACATGGAATCCTTCTACTAGTTTTCCGGCCAATAGTATAATAATTGCATTGATTACGAACAAAAAGAGTCCTAATGAGATAATGGTTGCTGGTAAGGTAAGAAATATAATAAGCGGCCTCACAAACATGTTCAACAACGAAATAACTACTGCAACAACAACTGCAGTTAGATAATTATTCTCGATATCAATTCCTGGCACAAAACTCGCCAGTACAATTACGGCCAAAGCCGTTAGTAATATTTTGAAAAAATTCTTCATAGCCCCAAGATTTAAGAATTATCAATTTTTACTCTATTCTGTTTTCTGTCCTATTTCACTAGCTTTTTTTTCTAATTCAGCCTGAAATTCTTCCATGACTGGTTTTACTGTACTATCTGGTAGATCTACAATCTTGATATACATGAGTCCATCTACAGCATTGTTAAATTTTGGATCTACATTAAATGCTACCAAACGAGCATTTTGCTTTACATATTTTTTTATTAGAACTGGGATTCTCAATGCTCCTGGCTCAATTTCATCAATAACTTTATCAAATTTTTGCATATCTGCTTTTGCTGCATCAAATACAAAATCTTTGTCTGCGTCTTTTAATTTGACCTTAAATTCTTTTTTTGGCTGTATATACTGCGCAACATAAGGATCGTAATAATGTGATTTCATGAACTCAATCATCAAAGATTTTGAGAATTCGGAAAACTGATTACTAATGCTAACTCCTCCCATCAAATATTTGTGATTTGGGTAACGCAAAGTAACATGTACAATTCCTTTCCAGAGTAAAAATAAAGGCATGGGTTTTTGCTGATATTCTTTAATGATAAAAGCTCTTCCCATTTCTATTGTTTGCTCCATCATTCCATATAACTCTGGTTCAAACCTAAAAAGTGATTGTATATAAAAACCTTCTATTCCGTAACGCTTGTATATATCTTTTCCTAGTCCCATTCTATAAGCTCCTGCCAAAGTATTTTCAGAAGAATCCCATAAAAACATATGGTAGTAATACTTATCAAACTTATCAAGATCTATAGATTTATTGGTTCCTTCTCCAACATCTCGGAATGTGATTTCCCTCAATCTTCCAATTTCATGCAGAAGATTAGGTATTTCTTTAGCGGAAGCAAAAAACACTTCGTAGTTTTTACTTTGCAAGAGACGCTTATCATTATCTCTTAAGTAATTTACTTCTTTTATAAAGGAGTTTATATTCTTTTGAGATGATATTTTCTTTGGAGGGGAACTTATTTTTAAATTCTGAGTAGATAATATTTTTTGAGGCTTCTTCTCAAAAGGATTTGCTAGCATGTAGGTTTTCTTCCTGATATAAGCATAAAATGAGTCGATATCTTGATGTTCTTGTTGGTCTTTTACAGAAATTGGTTTCCCAATTCTTACCTTAACAACTCTGTTCTTTTGCGACAGTAACTCTGAAGGCAACTTTGCTGTTCTTAAAGTATCACTAATTTTTGATAGAATATAAAACAGCTTGCTGTTTTTCGCGTGAAAATAGATTGGAATAATTGGAACTTCAGCTTTTTTGATTAATCGAACAGCACCATCTTCCCATGGTTTATCAACCATTAATTTCCCATCTCTATAGGTAGATACTTCTCCTGCGGGGAAAATCCCCAACGGATACCCTTCTTTTAAATGTTCTAAAGCTTGTTTTATTCCTCCAACACTAGATTTAGCGTCTTTGTGGTTTTCGAAGGGATTTACAGCTAGAGTAAAAGGTTTTAAAGGCTCTATTCTGTGGATTAAAAAATTAGACATAATCTTAAAATCCGATCTTTTCTCCAATAATAATTTGAGAAGTAACACCCCATCTACACCTCCAAGTGGGTGATTGGAAACCGTAATAAATGGACCTTCTTTAGGAATTCTTTTTAAATCTTCTTCTGGAATTTCAAACTGAATTTGAAATTCTTCTAACACAGAATTTAAAAAAATTAAATCTTTTTTATCCTTATGTTTTTTATAAATCCTATTAAGAGCTGATATTCTTAGCAATCGCATTAGAATCCAACCAAAGAAAGTACCTAGAAAACCAAACTTATCAGCTCCTATTACTTTAGCAATTTCCTTCGATGTAACTAGCCCCATACGTTATACCTTCGCGTAACTACAAACATAGTCAAAAAATCGACACTGTAAACAGTTCTATTGTTTGATTACAATTTGTGCAGTTTCTTTATTAATTTGAGTCAAAAGAGGCAATCCGTTTTGCTGAATTTCACCCAATGATTTGTCGGTAAAATGCCTAACCGTGTATAAATCTACTCCTTTGACAACGTCTACTTTATATGAAGACTTCAACTCTTCGAGAAATGTTTCAAACTGATTGAATTTATTATCAACACAAACAGAAAAGCTAATTGCAGAATTTTGAATTAAATTTACTTTGAGCAAGTATTGATGTAATAATTTAAATATGTGGCTGATATTATTTTCAACCATGAAAGAGAAATCTAATGCAGAAATCGACACTAATATTTGATCTTTCTTTACAATAAAACAAGGCAGATAAGGTTTTATTGCTACTCCTCTTGTAACTTTAGTTCCTTTTAAGTTTAGATCTTTAAAAGATCTAACAAACAAAGGGATTTCTTTACTCTGTAATGGCTGAATGGTTTTAGGATGTATTACTGAGGCTCCATAAAAAGCCATCTCTATAGTTTCTTCATAAGATATTTGTTCTAACAGCTGTGTCTCTTTAAAAACTCTAGGATCTGCATTCAGTACACCTTCTACATCTTTCCATATTGTTACTTCTTTTGCATCTAAACAATATGCAAAAATTCCTGCTGTGTAATCAGAACCTTCTCTTCCTAATGTTGTTGTATTTCCTTTAGTATCACCTCCTAAAAATCCTTGAACAATGTTCAGTTTTTTCTGATCTATTGATTCTATAATAGTTTCTTGAGTTTTTTGCCAATCTACTTTTGCATCTCTATGACTATTATCGGTTATGATTAATTTTCGAACATCATTCCATATATTCTCTATTCCTTCTTCAACAAAATAATTACTAACAATGGTTGTAGAAAGCAACTCTCCAACACTAACAATTTGATCGTATAAATAATCATAACTCTTAGAATCATTTTTAGCTAAAAAGCTGTTTAAGTTTTTAAACAGGCCGCTTACTTTATCCAAAACAATATTGGGTTCATCAAAAAGAGCGTTCACTATATCTTCATGAAAACCAACAACAAAATCCAATGATTTTTTAAAACTGGCTTTATCATAACAATAAGCATGTACAATATTCTCAAAAGCATTAGTCATTTTTCCCATAGCAGAAATAACAAGCAAACAACCTTCTGTTCCTTCGCTTTTTAAAATTTTCGCAACGTTTTGGATGCTATCAGCATCTTTTATTGAAGCTCCTCCAAACTTATATACTTTCACTGGTTTTCTTTTTGAATGAATTCTTTCAATTTCTCATCAGTCATATGAACTACTTGCCAACCTTTTAAAATGTGAGCTCCTGTACTTTCATAAAAATCAATAGCATTTTTATTCCAATCTAACACTTCCCAAGCTACTCTTTTATAACCATTACCAAAAGCATATCTCATCAACTCAGAATACAAAGCCTTTCCTACTCCTAATTTTCGCTTTGATTCTGTAACTATAAGATCTTCTAAATGAATAGTTTTTCCTTTCCAAGTTGAATATCTTTCATAAAAAAGAGCCATTCCAATAATTTCATCATTCTCCTCTGCAACATAGACTTTAAATTTTGGAGATTCAGAAAATCCGTTCTCTTCCAAATCCTGTACAGATATTTTTACGGCATTGGGTTCATTTTCAAAAACTGCTAATTCGGTAATTAACCTATGAACAGATTTCATGTCTTCTTTGGTTGCAAATCGAATGGTAAAACTCATGGGTAATAAATAAAAACCAAATATAATCTAACAGATTCAAATCAACAGAAATAAGTTTACGAAAACGTTATCGTTCTTTAAAAAAAAGTAGCATCTTTGTATACCTAAATTGTATTCTCAGCATGGCTAGTAAAAACCAAACTCTAGGTGAATTTATTATTGAAAATCAGTCTTCATTCAAATATACTTCAGGAGAATTATCAAGATTAATCAATTCGATTCGATTAGCTGCTAAGGTGGTAAATCACGAAGTAAACAAAGCTGGATTGGTTGATATTATTGGTGCTGCTGGCGACACAAATATCCAAGGAGAGGATCAACAAAAATTGGATGTTTATGCCAATGACAAGTTCATACAGACTTTAATTAACAGGAACATTGTTTGCGGTATTGCAAGTGAAGAGGAAGACGATTTTATTGCGATTAATAGTCAGGATGAAAATCATCAAAATAAGTACGTTGTTTTAATTGATCCTTTAGATGGTTCATCCAATATTGATGTGAATGTTTCTGTAGGTACTATTTTTTCGGTTTACAGACGTGTTACACCAGTTGGCACTCCTGTTCAATTGGAAGATTTCTTGCAAAAAGGAAGTCAACAAGTAGCTGCTGGTTATGTTATTTACGGAACTTCTACAATGCTAGTTTATACCACGGGTGATGGTGTGAATGGTTTTACATTAAATCCTGCTATTGGAAGTTATTATTTATCACATCCTAATATGCAATTTCCTGAAGATGGAAAAATCTATTCAGTAAATGAAGGGAATTACATTCATTTTCCTCAAGGTGTAAAAGATTACATTAAATATTGTCAAGAAGAAGAAGGCGATAGACCCTATACAAGTAGATACATTGGCTCTTTGGTTTCTGATTTTCACAGAAACATGATCAAAGGAGGTATCTATATGTATCCTAAAAGTTCGAAAAACTCTAACGGAAAGTTACGTTTATTGTATGAGTGTAATCCTATGGCATTCTTAGCTGAACAAGCCAATGGAAAAGCCAGTGATGGATTTACTAGAATTATGGATCTTGAGCCTACTGAGCTTCACCAAAGAGTACCTTTCTTTTGCGGAAGTAAAAATATGGTGGAAAAGGCTGAAGAATTTATGAGGAATTCTTAATTCTAAGAATAAACTTTTACTTTTTTTTAATTAGTTTTAGGTTTTTAAAATTGCTAAAACTAATCACATATTATGAATACACGTAAAATTACTGAGGAACAAATTGCTTCCGAACAAGCTCGATTTATTACCAAAGTTTATACATGGATGTCAGTTGCATTATCAATTACTGGTTTTGTAGCCTATTGGGTCTCTATTACCCCTGCTGTTTCCGAATTTATTTTTTCTGAAAGATTTATTTTTTATGGCTTATTAATTTTTGAGCTTTTATTAGTGATGTTTTTAGCAGGCATGATTGATAAAATGTCTGCGAAAACTGCAATAATAGCCTTTATATTTTATTCATTTCTAAATGGACTCACACTATCTGTAATTTTTCTTATATATACAACTGAATCTATAGCTTCTACTTTCTGGATTACTGCTGGAACATTTGCTTTAATGAGTGCTTATGGTTACTATACTAAAAAAGATTTAACATCTATAGGGAATTTAGCTTTTATGGGGTTAATAGGCTTAATAATAGCTTCAATTGTAAATTTATTTTTCCACAATGAAATGTTATATTGGATTACAACTTATGCTGGAATTTTGATTTTTGTTGGTCTTACTGCTTATGATACTCAAAAGATTAAAGAAATGAACATTATTGGAAATGAAGGCACTGAAGAAGATACAAAAGAATCAGTTATGGGAGCTCTAACTCTTTATTTAGATTTCATTAATCTATTCCTATATCTACTCAGACTTTTTGGCAAAAGAAAGTAAAGTTATTATATGGATAGTTATTATCTTGAGAAAAGATTAAGGTATCTTAATGGTAAAATTAAAAGATTAGAAAAAAACTCTAATTTTTTTGGCAAGAATATTATTAAAGTAATCTTATTTGGTATTGGATTTAGTTTCTTAGCTCCAAGATATTATCAACATGACAGCTATACAGGATATACAAGTGACACCATTCAAGAACGGATGGATGGCAATTATTGGAACGCCGTATTATTATGTGCAGGAGTTTACATCTCATTAAGCCTTCTTGGACATTTTATTTGGGGAATTCAAGATAGAAGAAAAATGAAAAAATTAATTGAAAGAAAAAGAAAAATTGAAGAAAAAATAAGTTCTAGAAAAAGAGAATGAGTGATCTACTAGAATTTTTAGCAGATTTATTCATTACTATTAGTGATAGTAAATCTAAAAACAGCAAATTAAGAAGTGGTTGTCTGCTAATTATTCTGTTATTATTTATCTCTTGTATGCTTTATCTAACTCTTTTCTAAAAAAAGAACTTTATCATTTTATCTTATAGCAATATAAATTATCAAAAAGTTAACCACTTGTACGCCCTGCTTTTTATAGTTAAATTTGTGTGATTAAAAAAAGAAAAATTAACTACTAAATACAATATTATGGCTTTTGAATTACCAGAATTAGGCTATGCATATGATGCATTAGAGCCTCATATAGATGCAAAAACTATGGAAATCCACCATAGCAAACATCACAATGGTTATACTACAAAATTAAATGCTGCTATTGAAGGAACAGAACTTGAAGGAAAATACATCGAAGAAATCATTACAAATTTAGACATGAACAATGCTGCTGTCCGTAATAATGGTGGAGGTTTTTATAACCACTCATTATTTTGGGAAGTAATGGATCCAAATGATAGAGGAGAATTATCTGGAGAGTTAAAAGATGCTATTGATGCTGCTTTTGGTTCTTTTGACGGATTTAAAGATGCTTTTTCTAAAGCAGCTGCTACTCAATTCGGTTCAGGATGGGCTTGGTTATGTGTAAACCAAGGAGGTTCTGTAGAAGTATGTGCTACTCCAAACCAAGACAATCCATTAATGCCAGGTGTTGCTTGCGATGGAACTCCTATTTTAGGAATTGATGTATGGGAGCATGCTTATTATTTAAACTACCAAAACAGACGTCCTGATTATATTGAAGCTTTCTTTAATGTAATTAACTGGAATGAAGTTACAAGACGTTACAACGTAGGGAAATAATTCTCTTAATCTTTATAAACTAAAAAAGCACCCAATTGGGTGCTTTTTTAGTTTATATCAATAATTAGCCAATTAGTAAGCTCTTTTATTATTTCCTTCGTAAAAATTGATAAACGCATTGTTTACAACTCGATGACCACCATCTGTTGGGTAGTCTCCTGTAAAGTACCAATCTCCTAAGTTTTCCGGACAGGCTTTATGTAAATTATCTACTGTTTGATAGATCACTTCAACATCTGCAACAATTTCATCAGTCTTTAACATTTCAGCTATCTTATCAGAAATTTCTTGATCTTTAAACGGAGCATAGATTTCTTTTACATAATTTACAATCTCTGCATCAGAATCATTTACTTGATTTTTACATTTTTGATAAACCTCATCAACAATGTGATATTGATTGGTATCTTTCAGCAATTCTAAAGCTGCTTTAAACGCAATGAAATCACCAATTCTAGCCATATCAATACCGTAGCAATCAGGATAACGAATTTGAGGAGCCGATGAAACAATCACTATTTTTTTAGGTTGTAATCGATCTAAAATTTTAATGATACTCTTCTTTAAGGTAGTTCCTCGAACGATACTATCATCAATGACCACTAAATTATCTGTAGATTTTACTACTCCATAAGTAACATCATAAACATGTGCTACAAGATCGTCTCTGCTATTATCATCAGCAATAAACGTTCTTAATTTGGCATCTTTAATCGCTATCTTTTCAAAACGAGGTCTTTCAGATAAAATCTCTGTGACTTTCTCAGCAGAAAGCGCACGTTGTCCTGACAATATTTTTGATGTCTTTTGTTTATTCAACACATCCTCTGCAGCTTCAGTCATTCCATAAAAAGATGTCTCCGCAGTATTTGGAATGAAAGAGAAAACTGTATTTGAAATATCATCATTTATTGATTCTAAAACCTGAGGAAATACATATTTTCCTAAATTTTTACGCTCTTGGTATATTCCAGCGTCACTTCCTCTAGAGAAATAAATGCGTTCAAATGAGCAGGATTTTTTCTCTCTTTGTTCTAATATTTGCTCTACCGAAGCTTTTCCGTTTTTCTTAATAATTAGAGCATGTCCTCTGTCTAACTCCTTAATCTCTTCTAACTTAACATTAAAAACAGTTTGAATTACAGGCCTTTCTGAAGCAACTACTACAACCTCATCATCTTCATAGAAAAATGTTGGGCGAATCCCATTAGGATCTCTTAACACAAATGCATCTCCATGACCCATTAATCCAGCCATAGCATATCCTCCATCCCAATTCTTAGAAGAACGTTGTAAAATTCGCTGAATATTTAAATGTTCTTCAATATAAGGAGAAGCCTCAAACTTAGACATTCCTTTTTCTTTTGCTTGCTGATATAAATCTGCTACTTCTTCTTCTAAAAAGTGCCCTATCTTCTCCATCACAGTAACAGTATCTGTAAACTCTTTTGGATGCTGACCAAGTTCTATCAGTTCTTCCAAGAGCTGCATAGAATTTGTCATATTAAAATTTCCTGCTACAATTAAGTTCTGATGCTTCCAATTACTTTGGCGTAAAAAAGGATGCACACTTTCCATACTATTCTTACCAAAAGTTCCGTAACGAACATGACCTAAAAACAGGTTTCCTATATAAGGCATGTTTTGTTCTTGCCAAGAAACATCATCTAATTTATCTGGATTTTTTTCAAAGACTCCATTCAGTCGTTCGTTAATTTTCTTAAACACATGTTGAATAGGTTGCGATTTATTGGAACGTACTCTGCTAATATATCGTTGACCGGGTTCTACATTAAATTTAACACTTGCCAAACCAGCACCATCTTGACCTCTATTGTGTTGTTTTTCCATCAACAAATACATTTTATTCAAGCCATAAAAAGCTGTTCCGTATTTGTCTTTATAAAACTGTAATGGTTTTTTTAATCTTACTAAAGCAATTCCACATTCGTGTTTAATAGCGTCGCTCATGGATAGATAATTGTATGTTTATTTTAATAAAAAATCCGCGCAGTGATGCGCGGATTTTAATTTATGATAATTTGATATCAAACTGTGTTAATTCTTTAAACGCTCCAAGTCGCTCTTTCACTTCATCTCCTGATAGCTCCTCCATTCGTTGTGTTCCGAATTTCTCTACACAGAACGAGGCCAAGTTTGAACCGTAAATAATTGCATTTTTCAAATTCTCAAAAGATATATCCTCTGTTTTAGCAAGATATCCAGCAAAACCTCCTGCAAACGTATCTCCTGCTCCAGTTGGATCAAAAACTTCAGCTAATGGTAAAGCTGGTGCAAAAAACATTTTCCCATTATTAAATAACAATGCTCCATGCTCACCTTTCTTTATCACAACATATTTTGGTCCCATCTCATGAATCTTCTTTGCTGCATTTACCAAAGAATATTCTCCGCTTAACTGACGAGCTTCTTCATCATTAATAGTAATCACATCAATTCTTTTTAAAACTTTATGTAAATCTTCCAAAGCAGAATCCATCCAAAAGTTCATGGTATCTAAAATTGCTAATTTAGGTTTTTGATTCATCTGATCTAAAACCGACATTTGCGTTGAAGGATGTAAATTTCCTAACATGACAATGTCAGCATCTTTAAATGATTCTGGAACCACTGGAGTAAAGTCTGCTAATACGTTTAGTTCTGTAACTAAAGTATCACGAGAATTCATATCGTTATGATATTTCCCACTCCAGAAAAAAGTTTTCCCATTTTCAACAATTTCAACACCGTCAGTGTTGATTCCTTTTGAGTTCATCATTTCCAAATATTCTTTTGGAAAATCACCTCCTACTACCGATACAACGCCGGTATGCACTCCAAATTGAGCTGCTGCTAATCCAACAAAAGTTCCAGATCCTCCTAAAATCTTGTCTGTCTTTCCAAACGGAGTTTCTATGGCGTCAAATGCAACAGTTCCAACTGCTAATAATTTACTCATTTCTTGTTTTTTTACCGTAATTTTGCAACTTGTTTTGCAACGATATTTCAGAAAGGGCAAAAATAAGTTTTAAAAATGACAATTAAAGAAATACAGGAAGAAATTATTGATGAGTTTGCAATGTTCGATGATTGGATGGAGCGATATGAATATTTAATTGAATTAGGAAAATCGCTTCCCATTATTGATCCTCAATTCAAACTTGATGAAAACTTGATTAAAGGATGTCAATCTAAAGTATGGTTGCATTCAACATCAAAAGAAGGAAAAATTCTTTTCACTGCTGATAGCGATGCTATTTTAACAAAAGGATTGGTTGCATTATTACTTCGTGTTTTCACCAATCAAACCTCAGAAGATATTTTAAGTGCTAAGACCGATTTTATTGATGAAATTGGATTGAAAGAACACTTATCGCCAACGAGAGCCAATGGATTAGTTTCTATGTTAAAACAAATAAAATTGTATGCGATTGCTCAACAAGCAAATTAGTACAATTAGTGGTATCTTTGCAACATAATTTTTATTGAAAATGACAGAAGAAGCTGTACAAGAAATAGGAGATAAAATAGTTCGTGTTTTAAAAACCATTTACGATCCAGAAATTCCGGTAGACATTTACGAATTAGGATTGATTTACGATGTTTTTGTGAATGAAGAGAACGATGCTAAAATTTTGATGACACTAACATCTCCTAATTGCCCTGTTGCTGAAACTTTACCTGTAGAAGTTGAGGAAAAAGTAAAAACTCTAAAAGAGATTAACAATGCTGAAGTTGAAATTACTTTTGACCCTACTTGGACTCAAGATATGATGAGTGAAGAAGCAAAACTAGAACTTGGAATGTTATAATGGCTGAAGAAATTATCAATAGAGTAGCGAATAGTCCTTTAATCAACATAGATTTAGAAGACTTTTATCCTGAAGGAGAAAGAGTGCTATTTGATATCAAAGATTGGTTATTTGAAGGAATCATTTTAAGGGAAAAAGATTTTAGAGACTCAGTTAAAAATCATAATTGGTCTCAATACCAAGATGCTTATGTAGCATTAACTTGCTCTGAAGATGCTATTATTCCTTCTTGGGCTTTTTTATTGCTTTCTACAGAATTACAACCTTATGCTAAAAAAGTGGTAGTTGGTAATTTAGAATTACTTGAAACTGTTCTTTTTCAAAACATTATTGCATCAATAGACATTACTCAATTTGAGAATAAACCTATCATCATTAAAGGATGTGCAAACAAGCCTATTCCTGCTTCTGCCTTTTCTTTTTTAATAGAACGCATACAACCTGTTGCCAAAAATATCATGTACGGAGAAGCTTGCTCTACAGTTCCTCTTTTCAAAAAGAAAAAATAGTTTTGTTTTTTAATATTTGGTATTATTTTTGTGCCTGTCGAGCCAACAATAACAACAACTAACACCAAAAAATGACCTCTACGAAGAGAGTTCTTATCCTAATTTTTGTTTTTGCATCAACTTTTGGAAATGCACAAACAACAAACGACTCCATTCGTAAAGTCGACTCTATTACCAAAGCATTCTTAACCAAAAAGGTTGATTCCATCAACAAGATTCTCAAAGACATTAAAGAACGAGAAGACAAAGCTAAAAAAGCAACTGAAGTTCCTAAAAAGTGGAGTGTTGATGGAAGAATGACATTTTTGTTCAATCAATCTTCTTTTACCAATTGGTCTGCTGGGGGAAATAATACTGTGTCTGGAGCTTTGGGATTGAATTATGACTTCAATTATGTGAAAGGGAAATGGAAATGGGATAATAAAATCATTTCTTCTTATGGATCTAGTCATGTAAGTGGCCAAGGATATAGAAAGACGGATGATCGTTTTGAGTACAACTCAGTTTTAGGTTATAAAGCAGGTGGTCATTGGTACTTTTCATTCTTTAGCAACTTTATTTCGCAATTTTCAAAAGGTTTTGACTACTCTAAAGATCCAAAACTTCTTGTTTCTAATGTTCTTTCTCCTGCTTATTTGAGTTTTGCCCCAGGTATCTTATGGCGGAAATCTGAAGATCTAAGAATAAATATCGCTCCTGGTACGGCTCGTTTTACATTTGTTAGTGAACAATTTTCGGGTCAATATGGTACAGAACCTGGAAAAACTACTAAGTTTAGTATGGGTTTCAATCTTTCCGGTTATCTTAAATTTAAAATTATGAAAGATTTAACCATGGAAAATATTATTGCCTTGTATGCAGATTATTTAGACAATCCTCAAAACGTGGATGTAAATTACCAAATGAACTTTTATGTAAGTGTTAACAAGTACTTATCTATGAACCTTACTTTACATACTATTTCTGACACAAATGCTTCAAGTCGAATTCAATTCAGAGAACTTTTCGGATTAGGTGTGAATTACACTTTTCATAAGATTTAAAACCTTATTTTTGCCCCAAATATTGGGTATATTTTATGAAAAGAATTATTGTATTATGCTTTGTATTGGCTGGGATGTCAATCAATGCTCAGGAAAAGAAAGTAGATTCTACTTCTAATTGGACAAAAAAGGGTGTGTTTTCACTATTATTTAATCAGTCTTCGTTTTCAAACTGGATTGCTGGGGGAGAAAATTCGGTTTCAGGTACGGTAAGTATCAATTACGATTTTAACTACAAAAAAGGAGATTGGACTTGGGACAACAAGATTATCACTAAGTATGGTATTAGTAATATTAGTGGAACCGGAACTAGAAAAACAGATGATCAGTTCGAGTTTAATTCACTGTTAGGTAAAAAAGCTAGCGAAAATTGGTCGTATTCTTTCTTATTAAATATTCGCAGTCAGTTTACAACTGGTTATGACTATTCTACTACTCCTAAAACTGCAACTTCAGAGTTTTTTGCACCTGGTTATGTAACCTTAGGTCCTGGTATGGTATACAAGAAATCAAACAACTTTAGTCTTCACTTATCTCCAGCAACAACAAAAGCAACTTTTGTAAGCAACCAATTTGCTGGACAATATGGTACTGAAGCAGGAAAAACTTCACGTTATGAATTAGGGTTCTATTCAGCTTTATATTATAAAGCTACTTTGATGGAAAACGTGAGTATGGAAAATATTTTAAATGTATATTCTAACTATTTAGAAGACCCACAAAATATTGATGTAAACTATCAATTGAATTTTGTTATGCAAATCAACAAATACCTATCTACTAATTTAAACTTTCACATGATTGTTGATGACAATGCTTCTAGCAGAGTTCAGTTTAAAGAAGTATTTGGATTGGGTGTGAATTATATTTTCTAAACAAAAAAAAACAAATTTTGAAGCCATGGAAATTGAATTTCTGTGGCTTTCTTTTTTTGGTATCTTTATCCCACCAAACATTTACAATGACACTTTTAATCGTTTACGCGACACTTTCTATCTTTTTTTCTTTTTTATGTTCTATTCTTGAAGCTGTTTTGTTAAGCGTAACACCTACATTTATCAGTGTGAAAATCTCTGAAGGTAAATCTTATGCAAAGACACTTGAAAAAATTAAAAATGATGTAGACAAACCTCTAATTGCTATTCTTACGCTAAACACCATTGCCCATACAGTCGGCGCAATTTTAGTAGGAGTACAGGCAGAACAGTTGCCATACAAAGTAGAAATTTTAGGATTTAATATTGTTGGTATTGTTTCTGCTATTATGACCATCTTAATTTTAGTGGTCTCAGAAATTATCCCTAAAACAATTGGCGCTACACATTGGAAAAAATTGGCAAAGTTTTCTGCCAATACGCTTTCAGCATTAATTTTCTTTTTTAAATGGACCGGCATTCTTTGGACACTTCAATTGTTTACAAGACTTTTTGGTAAAGGCGGTCACGGCTCTGTTTTAAGTAGAGAAGATTTTACAGCTATGGCAGACATTGCTGAACAAGAAGGTGTTTTTCAAGAATCGGAAAGTAAAGTCATTAAAAACTTATTAAATTTTAAGGAGGTTTTAGTTAGAGATATTATGACGCCAAGAACGGTTTTAAAGTCGGCCGATGAAACACAAACCATTCAGTCATTTTTTGATGAAAATCCTACCTTACGTTTTTCTCGAATTCCAATCTACAGTGAAAATCCTGATAATATTACGGGTTACTTTTTAAAAGATCAATTGTTGGAAGCTATTATTAAAGGAAATGGCGAAAATCCTTTAAAAGAGATTAAACGAACTATTTTAGTTACTAATAGGAGTTTACCTATTCCTAACTTGTTTGAACAATTAATTGATCAGAGAGAGCATATTGCTTTGGTAGTAGATGAATATGGATCTGTTAGTGGATTAGTAACTCAAGAAGACATGATAGAAACCTTATTAGGATTGGAAATCATGGATGAAAGTGATAACATTGAAGACCTTCAATTACTAGCCAGAAAAAGTTGGGAACGAAGAGCTAAACGTTTGGGGATTATTGATGATTTTAATAAGGAAGAAGAATAAACCTATTCTTCTTTGTACTCGTAGTATAAAAAGTCGTTATATGGAAAACGTTGAATGTGAATTTTCTTCACTTCATCATATACTTTGTCTTTAAAAGCTTCTAAATTTCCCTTGTTTAATGCAGAGATGAAAATAGACTCTTTCTCTAAATCATTCATCCAAGTCTTTTTCCAATCGTCTAAAGTGTAATGTGCTTTGGTTCTTTCAGTAACCAAATCATCCTCATCAATGGTTTCATGAGTATAGGCATCAATCTTATTAAACACCATAATTGTAGGCTTATCTGCACTTTCAATTTCTTGCAAGATCTTATTAACAGACTCAATATGATCTTCAAAATTTGGGTGAGAAATATCAACTACATGCAATAACAAATCAGCTTCACGAACTTCATCTAACGTAGACTTGAACGATTCTACCAATTGTGTAGGTAATTTTCTGATGAATCCCACAGTATCAGTCATTAAAAACGGAATGTTTTTAATCACCACTTTACGTACCGTTGTGTCTAGTGTTGCAAAGAGTTTGTTTTCTGCAAACACATCACTTTTGCTTACCACGTTCATTAAAGTAGATTTCCCAACATTGGTATATCCTACCAAAGCTACACGAACCATTTTACCGCGATTCTTTCGTTGTACAGCCATTTGCTTGTCAATGGTGACTAACTTCTTTTTTAACAAAGAGATTTTATCGCGAATGATACGTCTATCTGTTTCTATTTCTGTTTCACCAGGACCTCGCATTCCAATACCTCCTTTTTGCTTATCAAGGTGAGTCCAAAGTCGAGTTAAACGTGGCAACAGGTATTGATGTTGTGCTAATTCAACTTGTGTTTTTGCTGAGCTTGTTTGAGCTCTTTGAGCAAAAATATCTAAGATAAGGTTGGTTCTGTCAAGGATTTTACAATCGAGAATCTTTTCAATATTTCTTAACTGAGCAGGAGACAATTCATCATCAAAAATAGCAGTCCCAATAGTATGCGTATCTATATACGCTTTTACATCTTCTAGTTTCCCTGCTCCCAAAAAAGTTTTAGGATGAGGTCTTTCTAATTTTTGCACAAAACGTTTTACGGCAATTCCACCAGCAGTTAAGGTTAAAAACTCTAATTCATCTAAATATTCTTCAGACTGAGCTTCATCTTGATGCTGAGTTATTACACCAATTAAAACGGCTTTTTCTGATATCGCTTCCTTCTTATCAATCATAAGCGACAAAGGTAGCAATACCATTGCAAGTGGCAAAGTTTGGGAGTCTTAGGTTTTGAAAATTTCGATTCCTAGTCTTTCTCTTCTTCTTTTTCTTTTTTAGGAAAAAATAAATCGTCTTTGATAACGTATTTTTTATACTTCCCATCCTTGTATCTCCAATAGATAAAAATGGGCATCAAAATAAACGACAGATATAATACGCCTAGACCCATGACTACTTTTCCTTTTGGATGTTCTGTATATTCAAGATAACCCCCAACGGACATCCAAATAATAAATATGATAAAGAGAATTATAAGTAGATTTTTCATTGATAAAATACTATTTTTCAAAGGTACAAACTTCTTAGGTAGCAGTTACCTCGATTAACTTATTTCTATAAGCTGTTAATAGTTTTGATTTAGAAATAAATCCAATGTATTTTTTGTCTTTAATGACTGGTAAATTCCAAGCACCTGTTCCTTTGAATTTCTTCATAATGGTTTCCATAGAATCACTATAAAAGATAATATCTGGTGCCGATTTCATAAATAACGAAACTGTGGTATTGTTATACATCGTTTGATCAAACATAATTGAGCGAACATCATCGAGTAAAACAATTCCTAAGAATTGTTCTTCTTCATCAATCACAGGAAATAGATTTCTGCTCGATTTAGAAACTCCTTTTTTCAACATTTCTCCTAAAGTCATTTCTGGGTGTAATGTTACAAAGTTTGTTTCCAAAACACGATCGATTTTTAACATCATCAAAGCATTTTTGTCTTTATCCTTGGTGATTAACTCACCTCGTTTGGCTAGTTCGGCTGTATAAATTGAATTTGGAACAAAATATTTGGTAAATCCGTAAGAAATAGTTGCCACTAACATGAGCGGAACAAAGAGATCATAACCTCCAGTAATTTCAGCAATCAAGAAAATTGCTGTTAAAGGCGCATGCAATACTCCCGCCATCAAACCAGTCATTCCAATCAACGTAAAGTTTGATTCTGAAACACTAAACCCAAACTGATTGATGATTTTCGCAAATACATTTCCTAAAGCGCTTCCCATAAAAAGCGTTGGAATAAAAATCCCTCCTACTCCACCTGCAGCAAAGGTAGTAGCCATAGCAATAGCTTTAAATATCACAATTATCATCAACATTCCAATGACAGTCCAAACTTTGGTAACGTCTATATCATATTGTAAACCACTTAAGGCTTCAGCTGTGTTTCCATTAAGTAAATTATTAATCAATCCATATCCTTCACCGTACAAGGGAGGTATTAAATAGAGCATCAATCCTATACCAACAGCCGCGATTCCTATTTTCCAATAAGCCTTAGAAAAACGATTGAAAAATCGGGTAATGAAGAAATACATTTTAGAAAAATAAACTGATGCTACTCCTGTTCCAACTGCTAATAATACATAAAAAGCAATATCTTTTACTCTCCAAGCTTCTTGCAATTCGAATCCAAAAAGAACGTCGGTTCCTCTAAAAAAATAAGAAGTAATTACTGCGGATACCGATGCTAATAACAAAGGAACTAACGATGCAAAAACAAGATCTAAACTAAAGATTTCTATCGCAAAAACGATTGCTGCCACGGGGGCTTTAAACATAGATGACATAGCGCCAGCTGTTGCACAACCAATTAACAACATTCTTGTTTTGGTATTCATATGAAACAACTGTGCTACATTAGACCCCAAAGCTGCTCCTGTACTAACAGCAGGTCCTTGCAATCCAGCAGATCCTCCAAATCCAACTGTGATTGGAGCTGTTATTAAAGATGCAAACATTTTGTAGCGCTCTATGATTCCGCTTCGTTTAGAAATAGCATATAATGTACTGGAAATACCATGTCCAATTTCCTTTTTGATAAAATTTTTCTTCAACAAATACACCAACCAAATTCCTATGATAGGAAAAATGAAGTACAATAAATAATGAACGTTTTTGATAATTCCATCTTCTAAAATGGATTGAATTAAGAGCGTTAAATATTTTAATATTACCGTTCCCAATCCAGCAAGAAATCCAACCAAAATACTCAGTATCAAAACAAACTGACGTTCAGAGATATGTTTATATCTCCAAATGAGAATTTTCAAAAATATATTTCGTTTTTTAGTTGGCATTTCTTCCCTTTTCTCCTTACTCTTTACTCTTTTCTCTTTTCTCTTTATTCTTTATTCTTTACCATTTCTCAAAATATCTGTTCCTAAGTACTGTTGATTTTTATTGTAATACCATGCTCTTGTTTTAGGCATTTTTACTCCATTAATTGTTTCCATACCTGTAAATACAATATACTCGCCATCAAATTTAGATTCATCATGGTAAAATTGATATGCTTCTAATGCATAGTTTTCTTGATTGAAATAGAAGTACCAAATATCTTCTCCTACTTCTTTTTTGTAAGTAACTCTTAGCATTAAGTACATTTCTCCCATAAACTTTTCTAAGTTTACTTTTTCTTCGATAATTGTGCCAGGATCATTTAATTTCATTGGCATTCCGTACAGATATGTGTAATAGTTCTTGTAGAGGTTTGCTCGTTCACAACTAAGTTTGTTGTCTTTTTTCTCCTTCTCTGTAGGAGTTTTCCCATTAAATTGAATGGTACATTTCTCTTTGTCTAAGGTATACTCTGTTGTTTTATTTCCTTGAGTTGCCTTCACATAAAAATACTCGTTGGGAATATCAATTTTTATCTCCGAATCTCTTTTGGGTTTGTTCGGAGTTTCCATAGTAATGTATAGTGTTCCTTGAAAGGTTTCCCATTTCCCCTCAGGATCGTGATATTTAATTGATTTCTCTAAGAGTTGTTTTCCAGTAATTTCTTGCGCGAATGACGAAATAGTAGCAAAGGCTAAGAATAAAAGTAAAGTTGATTTCTTCATACCTTAAAAGTAGGAAAAAATGTTATTCTGAACTGGTTTCAGAATCTTTATAAATAATCTTTACTTTATTTTCATTTTGTCTTGATAGAAAACGAAACAAAAAATTAAGACAATCCGGAGGAATTTTCCATGTAAAAAAAAATCCCGCTATTGCAGGATTTGATTTATTCTTTTATTTCTAACTTGATACTAAGCTCTTGTAGTTGTTCTTCATCAATATTGGCCGGTGCATCAATCATTACATCTCTACCTGAATTGTTTTTCGGGAAAGCAATAAAGTCACGAATAGTTTCTTGCCCTCCTAAGATTGATACTAGTCTATCCAATCCGAATGCAATTCCTCCATGTGGTGGAGCACCATATTCAAAAGCATCCATTAAGAAACCAAATTGAGCTTTAGCTTCTTCATCAGAAAAACCAAGATGTTTTAACATAATTGCTTGCGTCTCTTTATCATGAATTCTGATAGAACCTCCTCCTATTTCATTTCCATTCAATACCAAGTCATATGCATTGGCTTTTACTTCTCCAGGTTGAGAATCTAGCAAATCTAATTGTCCTGGTTTTGGAGAAGTAAATGGGTGATGCATTGCATGATAATGTCCGGTTTCTTCATCCAACTCTAACAATGGGAAATCTACAACCCATAATGGAGCAAACTCATCAGGTTTACGTAATCCAAGACGTTCTGCCATTTCCATACGCAAAGCACTTAATTGTGCTCTTACTTTATTGACTTCTCCAGATAAAACACAGATTAAGTCACCAGCTTTGGCGCCAGTAACTTCTGCCCATTTTGCTAAATCATCTTGATCGTAAAATTTATCTACAGATGATTTGTAGCTTCCATCTTCATTGCACTTTACATAGACCATTCCTAAAGCTCCAACTTGTGGACGCTTTACCCAATCGATTAATTTATCAATTTCTTTTCTTGTATACGATGCTCCTCCAGGAACGGCAATTCCCACTACTAATTCAGCAGAATTGAAAACCTTGAAATCTTTGTGCTGTGCTACTTTATTTAGCTCCCCAAACTCCATTCCAAAACGGATATCAGGTTTATCATTTCCATACAAACGCATCGCATCATCATATTGCATTCTTGGGAATTTCTCAACCTCAACACCTCTAATTTCTTTTAATAAATGACGAGTAAGTCCTTCGAATGTATTTAAAATGTCTTCTTGTTCAACAAAAGCCATTTCACAGTCAATCTGGGTAAATTCTGGCTGACGATCAGCTCGTAAATCTTCATCTCTAAAGCATTTTACGATTTGAAAATACTTATCCATTCCACCAACCATTAACAATTGCTTGAAGGTTTGAGGCGATTGTGGCAATGCATAAAACTGCCCTTGGTTCATACGAGAAGGCACTAAGAAATCACGAGCTCCTTCTGGTGTAGATTTGATTAGATAGGGAGTTTCTACATCTATAAATCCTTCGTCTGATAAATACTTACGTACTTCCATAGATACTTTATGACGGAACATCAAATTTTCCTTCACTGGATTTCTACGGATATCTAAATAACGATATTTCATTCGTACGTCTTCTCCTCCATCAGTATCATCTTCAATGGTAAAAGGCGGTAGTTTTGATTCGTTTAAAATTGTTAATTCAGAAACCAATACTTCAACATCACCTGTTTCCATATTAGGGTTTTTAGACTGACGTTCAATAACTGTTCCCTTTACTTGAATCACAAACTCTCTTCCTAAACCTTTCGCTTTTTCCATCAAATCAGCAGAAGTTCTTTCTTCATCAAAAATTAATTGTGTAATTCCATATCGATCACGTACATCAACCCAAATCATAAATCCTTTATCTCTTGATTTCTGTACCCAACCTGCTAAAGTAACTTCTGTATTGATATGTGAAGCTCTTAACTCTCCACAAGAATGCGTTCTATACATTTTTCAGTCTTCTTAAAATGAAGTGCAAATTTAATCAAATCCTAAGAATATCACGTCTTTTCGCGAAGTCAATTTGTTTTCTGTTTTGTTGAATTCTTTACATGAATACAGATGTTGTAGATTCTGTTCCTGTTATAACAAAACAACTATTATAATTTGTAGATTTGAGGTATGAACAAGGTTATAAATATTCAAGAAAAGTTTGATCTCTTTTCAGATCAATGGTCTCCTAAAAGGATCGGACAATTAAACGGTCAACAAATATTATTAGCAAAGATTCAAGGTGAGTTTGTGTTTCATAAACACGATGATGAAGATGAAATGTTTATGGTTATGAAAGGTCAATTGGTCTTGGAATTGAGAGACAGATCGGTTACAGTTAATCCTGGTGAGTTTTTCGTAGTTCCTAAAGGAGTAGAACACAAACCTATTGCCAAAGAGGAAACACACTTGCTCTTATTTGAACCTTTAAGTACAAAACACACTGGTGATGTGATGGCTGATATTACCGTTGAAACCTACGAAGAAATATAGAAAGAAAAACAAAAGAAAAGAGTAAGGAGTAAGAAGAAAAGAGAAAGGAGTAAAGATTTATGAGTAAATTATTTTTGGTTCCGACACCTATAGGAAACTTGGAAGACATGACATTTAGAGCTATCAAAGTTTTAAAGGATGTTGATTTTATTTTAGCGGAAGATACTCGAACAAGTGGAAAACTTTTAAAGCATTTTGATATTTCTACTCAAATGTTTAGCCACCATATGCATAATGAACATAAAACTGTTGATGGTATTGTACAACGTATTTTGAATGGAGAGTCTTGTGCCTTGATTTCGGATGCTGGAACTCCTGCAATTTCCGATCCTGGTTTTTTACTCACACGAGCCTGCATTCAAAATAATATAGACGTAGAATGTTTGCCTGGCGCCACTGCATTTGTACCTGCGTTGGTGAATTCTGGATTCCCAAATGAAAAATTTGTCTTTGAAGGATTTTTGCCTGTAAAAAAAGGTCGACAAACTCGTTTAAAACTCCTTGCAGAAGAAGCTCGCACTATGATTTTTTATGAAAGTCCGCATAAACTACTCAAAACGCTAAACAATTTTGTTGAGTATTTTGGCGAAGAACGAGGTGTTTCTGTCTCAAGAGAACTAACGAAACTCTACGAAGAAACCAAAAGAGGAACTGCTAAAGAGGTTTTAGAATATTATACCCAAAAACCCGCCAAGGGTGAAATCGTGATCGTTGTTGAGGGGAAGAAATAAGTAGTGAGATTAACTATTCTTTTTCTTTTCTCTCTCAAAAGAAACTATTCACACATACTTTTCTCTAAAAATAAAAACAGGTAATATCACCTGTTTTTTTCTTTTGCTTTCTACATAACTTTCCACTTCAAATTTCTGTGTTTTCATGTATAGAAATTTGCATTATTATCGATACAATAAAAGAGTCTTCTTTTATAACGTATACTAAATAATCAGATTACTCATATGTTATCTATTATTTTGGCACCTTGAGAAATTAAGGTGCTTTTTTTGTTGTAAAAAAAGAAAAGTACAACCTTATATTTGTAAAACAATAAGTAAGCTCTATTATTTTTCCCGACCAAACCAACATGCAACAGTTGCTAACCAATATTAAAAATTGTACTCTTTGCGAACCTCACCTTGCCTTAGGTGCTAACCCTGTAGTTAGAGCTAGCAAAGATTCTAGAGTTGTTATTATCGGTCAAGCTCCTGGGACCAAAGTACATGCTAGTGGAATTCCCTGGGATGATGCGAGCGGAAAGCAATTACGCAAATGGATGAATGTGACAGATGAGCAATTTTACAACGAAGATATTTTTGCTATTATTCCTATGGGATTTTGTTATCCAGGAAAAGGCTCTAGTGGAGACCTTCCTCCTCGCAAAGAATGTGCTCCGAAATGGCACAAGCCTTTGTTTGACCTGATGCCAAACATAGAATTAATTATACTTATTGGAATGTATGCGCAGAACTATTACTTAGAAGATAAAGCTAAAAGAACTCTTACTGAAACAGTAGATAATTACCCTGAATATTTGCCTGAATATTTTGTGCTGCCACATCCATCGCCTAGAAATCGTTTTTGGCTGACAAAAAACCCTTGGTTTGAAAAAAATGTAGTTCCTGAATTACAAAAAAGAGTTGCTAGTATCATCAAGTAAAAAACTGTAATATTACAGTCTAAACACTCAACAGTTATGTTTCAACGATTTTTACTTTTAGGTTTTGTAACCTTACTTACTTTTTCTTGTACTACAGAAAAGGAACTTAGTACTTCAAGATATTCTGAAGAAATCAACCAACGCTTTACCGGAGACTTGGCCTATGAGACTACTGATTTTGTTGAAGACTATTGGAGAGTTGTAGGAAATACAGGATTCAACAAAAGTATATACAGAGTTGCCGAAGAACTAGAAAAAGCAGGTTATGTTTTGGAAGAAAAGGCCACGAAAGAAGATCGTCTTACTTACAGAATTGAAAAGCGCCCTATGAAGCGCCCTACTTGGGAATCTGTAGATGCATTAGTTACTATAAACAATCAAAAGAAACCTCTATTGATGCACGACACCAATAGAAACATGCTTGCTTTAAATTCTTATAGTACTCCTAAAGAAGGGGTTACTGCTGAGGTGGTTCATATAAAAGATTTAAAGAAACTGAAGTCAACCTCTGTAAAAGGAAAAATTGTTTTTGTAGAAAGAAGCCCATATAGTGTTTTTAAAACAGCTATCATTGATGGTGGAGCGGTAGGAATTTTTTCATATAGTAATCCTAAATACCTGCAATCTCAAAAAAATACAACCTCAATTCAATTTAGAGGAATTCCGTTAGATACAGTTCATAAACCTTGGACAATTGCACTTTCTTATGAAGCTAAAGAGCGTTTAAAGGATGAAATCTCGAAAGGAAAAGTTATTGCTACAGTGAAGATTGAAACCAACATATATCCGTCAGAAGAGCTAACAATTGTTGCTGATGTTAAAGGAAGTGATTCTCCTAAAGAACGTTTGGTGTTTAGTGCTCATGTTCAAGAGCCAGGTGCTAATGACAATGCTTCTGGTGTTGGTGTTGCATTAGAAATGGCAAAAGTAACAGCCGATTTAATTCGTGAAAAGAGATTAAACTTAAAACGAAGCCTCACATTTTTATGGGGTGACGAAATTGTATCAACCAATCGTTATGTAAAGGAAGATAGTATTCGAGCGAAAGACATAAAATGGGGAATTAGTTTGGACATGGTTGGTGAAGACACTGAAAAAACTGGCGGAACTTTTTTAATTGAAAAAATGCCAGACCCAAGTGCTATATGGACTCGTGGTAATGACAAACACACAGAATGGGGAGGAAGAAAAATGAGTTTAAAAGAAATGAAACCACATTATTTGAATGATTTCTTAATTGAAAAATTTCAAGAACAAGGAAAGCTAGCTAATTGGACGGTAAATACCAATCCTTTTGAAGGTGGAAGTGATCATGTTCCTTTTTTACGATCGAATATCCCTAGTGTATTGTTTTGGCACTTTACAGATCAGTTTTATCATACGGACAATGATCGAATTGATAAAGTTTCTAAAAGCACTTTAAAGAATGTGGGAACTGCAGCTTTGGTTTCGGCCTATACTCTATTGAATAGTGACGAAGTCACCGCGAAAATTTTACTCAATAGTATAGAGAGTGCTGCTATCAACAGATTGGAGGAAGAACTAAAACAAGGAAAAATTGCTTTGCAAAAAGGAGATTCTCTGAAAACGCAATTAGCAATTATTGATGCTTGGGAAGATTGGTATCTAAAAGCCATGAACACTACCTATGATATGGTAAAAGATTCTACTCTCATAAAATCAGTGATCGAAAAAAGTCAAACTACTATAAAAGATAAAGCTCAATCGATTACTTCAGAGCTTACAAAAGAATAGATAAAAAAAGCCTCGTTGTAACGAGGCTTTTTTATTAGTTCATTCCACCTAATCTTCTAGGCGAGCGTGGCTTTGGCCACTCGCGTTGCTTTCCTGTTCTAGAATTAACAGGCAGCACAACCCTTTCTCTTGATGTTTTTTCAGGATCTTCACTAGCCATATAAGTAAGAATAGCTGTTAAGATTACATTATTTCTTACATCGTCAAAAACAATCTTATCGTATGTATCTCTGTTGGTGTGCCATGTATAATTCCAATAAGCCCAGCTCAAAGAACTCAAACTAAATCCTGGCGCTCCAGCAGCAACAAACGAAGCATAATCAGATCCTCCTCCTCCAGGAGTTCCTGGGAAGTTTGTTTCTATATGCTTTGTAATATCTCTTGGAACAGCAGCCAACCACCTTCCCAAATAATCATAAGCATGTAAAAATCCTTGTCCAGATAATCTTACCACTCTTCCTGTTCCGTTATCTTGATTGAATAAGGCTTGTACTCCTTTTACAATCTCTGGATGATCTTCAACAAATGCTCTAGATCCATTGAGACCTTGTTCTTCACTTCCCCAAAGACCTACTATAATTGTACGCTTAGGATTAGGATAATATTTCTTTAAAATTCTAGCAGCTTCCATCATGACCATACTTCCAGTTCCATTATCAGTAGCACCTGTAGCGCCATCCCAAGAATCGAAATGAGCCGACAAGATTACATATTCATCAGGCTTTTCTGTTCCTTTGATTTCTGCAATGGTATTGAATGTAGGTACTTTTCCTAGTTCTTTTGACTTTGCAACTACTTTAATTTGAGGTTTATCTCCATACTCTACCAGTCTATACAACAATCCATAGTCTTCTAATTCTAAATCGACTGTTGGAATTTTCTTAGTTCTGGCGCTAAAGATTTTGTTTACACCAAATCCACGTGACCATCTAGATTGTACAATTCCAACTGCTCCAGCATCTTCCAACACTTTGATAATTGTCCTTCCATTATAACCAGTATTTCTCATATTCTGTCCCCAAGCTCTAGAAAGCTCAGTTCGTTCCTTTTTCATTTTTTCGAACGATTCTTTTGTGGCAAATTCCTCCCAATTGTAATCGGGTCTTCCTGTAGGTTGCTGCATAGAAACCATTACAAATTTTCCTTTTACTGAAGGAAGCCATTTTTCAAATTCAGCTTTATTTGCAACAGTTGGTAAGACTACTAATTCTGCTGTTACTCCTTTATCTGAAGTGCTTGGATTCCATGCCAATTGTGTTCCACGAAGTGATTGTATACGAGGATACACCATATCTATATGTGTAATTCCACGTTCCCAACCACGCCATTCTCCCCACTTTTCATTGTTAGCGGAAATTCCCCAAGATTGAAATTTTTTAACTGCCCAATCGTGAGCATTTTTCATTTGCGGAGTTCCAACCAGACGAGGTCCAATAACATCCAACATTTCGTGTCCTAATCTTTCTAATTGCGAATTTTCATTCGCTTCTTTGATCATATTTTCAATGACCTGATTTTTTGTTTGCGCTGTGAGCATAAAACTCGACAACAAAAACAAGAAAAGTATGTTTGTTTTTTTCATGATGAAAAGATTTAGTTGTTTACTTTTTAAACGTGCTTTCCTTTTTCCCAGCCATGTTTTCCAAGGTATTGTTCTCCAGACTCTACAGCACCATCTTCTATTGAAGTTCCCATAGAATCGTTCCAACGATTTAAGTATCCAAATAAAGAAATCACTCCTAACATTTCTACAATTTCTCCTTCATCCCAGTGTTCGTATAAACGTGCTTTGATTTCTTCATCAACTTGATTTGGAACCATACTAGCAACCAAAGAAAAATCTAATGCCGCTCTTTCTGCTTCAGAAAATGCAGGATGCGTTCTATACTCCCAAATATTATCTAACTGTTCTTGTTCTGCCCCATATCTTTCGGCAGCTCTTATTGCATGAGCCTGACAGTATCTGCATCCTGTAGAATTACTAGAAACCCAAGCAATCATTCTTTTCAATGCAGAAGTTACTCTTCCTTCATTGGCCATAACGGCTTTATTTAAATTAATAAACGCTTTAGAAATGGCTGGTCTGCGTTGCATTGTTAATACAGAGTTTGGGCAAAAGCCTAAAGTTTCATTAAAAAATTCGGCTAATTCTTTAGTTTCTAAATCGTGATCTGCTGATAATGGTGTTACTAATGGCATTGTTTATAATTATAATAAGATTTTACGTTAATTTTGTGGTTAGCTAAGATACATTTTATCGACAACACTATTCTAAAAAAATATTTATGGCAACAAATACAGTAACAACAGTCTGGAAAGAAAATATGCTTTTTGAATCTGACAACCCTAGTGGTGAAACCCTTTCTATTGATGCTCCTGAAGAAGGTATTGAAAATAAAGGTTTACGCCCAAAAGCATTAATGTTATCCTCTTTAGCAGGTTGCTCTGGCTTAGATATCGTCTCTTTATTAAAGAAAATGCGCGCTGAAGTAGATGACTTTAAAATGATTGTTCATGGTGAATTGACAGATGTACACCCAAAATATTATAACAAAGTAGTTGTTGAATATCATTTTTATGGATCTGATTTAAATGAAAATAAAATCAACAAAGCCGTAAACTTATCTGTTGAAACATATTGTGGTGTAATGGAAATGTTTAGACAATTTGCAGATGTGACTACAGAAGTGTATCTTCATGAGCAATAAAAATTTGCTATGCGTTGGACTCTAAAACCAGATCCCAATCCTGAGATTGTACATCAATTATCCAAAGAATTATCGATAGATATTGTCCTATCTAAATTATTGGTTCAAAGAGGAATTACTAATTTTGAAGAAGCAAAAAAATTCTTTCGTCCTTCTTTAGAAGAGCTCCATGATCCTTTTATGATGAAAGATATGATAATTGCTGTCGAAAGAATTGAGGAAGCAATTAGTTCTAACGAGAATATTCTTATTTATGGAGATTATGATGTAGATGGCACTACAGCTGTATCTTTATTATACTCCTATTTAAGCAAATTTACTCCCAATATCGCCACTTATATTCCCGACAGATATGAAGAAGGTTATGGTATTTCTTACCAAGGAATCGATTTTGCTAAAGACAATGATTTTTCACTAATCATTGCATTGGACTGTGGTATCAAAGCTATAGAAAAAGTTGCTTATGCCAAAGAACAGGAAATTGACTTTATTATCTGTGATCACCATAAACCGGGTCATGAAATTCCTAAAGCTGTTGCCATCTTAAATCCTAAACGAAAAGACTGTGAGTATCCTTATAAAGAACTATGTGGTTGTGGTGTTGGTTTTAAATTAATCCAAGCTTTGGCTTCAAAACAAAACAAAACCATAGATGATTTAATACATTACCTAGATCTTGTTGCTACAGCCATTGCTGCGGATATAGTTCCTATGACAGGAGAAAATAGAATTCTAGCTTATTACGGTTTGCAAGTAATTAACTCGAATCCAAGAAATGGAATTAAAGCAATTGTTCATCAACTCAATAAAAAAGAGTTGACTATAACTGATGTGGTTTTTATCATTGCACCAAGAATAAATGCCGCTGGAAGAATTAAGCATGGAAATGCTGCTGTAGAATTGTTAACGGAATCTAATTTTGACAAAGCAGTTGATTTTGCAAATACTATTAATGAGTATAATGTTAATAGAAGAGAGTTAGATGCTAAGATTACCAAAGAAGCTCTTCAGTATATAAAAGACAATAATGAAGAGAATAAATATACTACGGTTGTTTATGATAAAGACTGGCACAAAGGAGTTATAGGTATTGTTGCTTCTAGATTAACAGAAACTTACTACAGGCCCACATTGGTCTTTACAAAAAGTGGCGAAAAACTAGCTGCTTCTGCCAGATCAGTAAAAGGTTTTGATGTATACAATGCTTTAGAACAATGTTCTGAATTTATAGAACAATTTGGCGGACATAAATATGCGGCTGGTCTGACTTTGCTCCCTGAAAATTATGAGGCTTTTAAACTGAAATTTGAAGAAGTTGTAGCTAATTCTATAGACAAAGAACTCTTAATTCCAGAGGTTAAAATTGATGCTGAGATGGAACTCACAGACATTACTCCGAAGTTCTTCAGAATTTTACAACAGATGGCTCCTTTCGGTCCGGAAAACATGAAACCTATATTTAAAACAAGTTCTGTAAGAGATAATGGTTATGGAAAACGTGTTGGATCTGACCAAAGTCATCTTAAGTTAAATATCATATACGGTACAGACCGTAAAACCTATAATGCTATTGGTTTTGGCTTAGGAAACAAAATAGAGATCGTTCAAAACGATTTTGACATTGCTTATGCCTTGGATGAAAATGAGTGGAATGGCGTAACATCCATTCAACTCTTAGCAAAAGACATTCAGAAATCTACTTATCCTTAATTAAGTATATATAAACAGGGTAATGATCACTATATCCTCCAGTGTAAGATCCGAAAGAGAAACTTCTAAACGGATATCCTTTATATCTTCCTTTACTTGTTGTTAAAAAGCTTTTGTTGAAAATTGCTGATTTAAACATTTTGTAACTAGAAAAGTCCTTTTCTCCTTTATCTAATAAAGGCGAAGTAAATAATATTTGATCAAAAAGATTGATGTTATCACGATATCCTAGTGTATTAAACCCTTTCTTAAACATACTTTCATACGGATTGTATAAATCGCCTTTTTGAACCTCTTCCTTTTTAGATTTAGTTTTTAACACCTTTTTAAAACTACTATTTATGGGGTCATCATTGAAGTCACCCATTGTAATAATCTTCGCATTAGGATCTTCTAATTGTAGTTTTTCTATAATCTTAGTGTTCTGATAGGCAGCTCTTTCTCTTAAAGGTCTACTTCTAGCTTCTCCTCCACTTCTTGAAGGCCAGTGATTTACAATTACATGAATTAACTCGTCATCTAAATATCCTGAAACCAACAATTGATTTCTTGTGTAAACTTTTCTACCTTCTCTATAAATTTTTGGGTCAAAAGATTCGTGATGTATCGGCTTAAAGTATCGTTGTTGATACAAAAGTGCAACATCAATTCCCCTTTTATCAGGAGATTCATAATGGATAATTCCATATCGTTTTGACTTCAATCGTTTCGATTTAATCAAATCTTCTAAAACAGTTCTATTTTCTACTTCTGCAACACCAATAATAGCAGGACTAGTGTTGGCTTTATCTTTCCCTATCTGTTCTATCACACTTGCTAGTTTGTCTATTTTGTCCCAATAAACCTTAGCTCTTCCGCCTTTCATTTCCATAATTGGGCTAGCTTCATCATTTTTTGTTACATCATTAATTGTATCAAAAAGGTTTTCAAGATTATAAAAGGCTACTGTTCTAATCTTATACTGCTTCCCTTTTTTGTCTTGAGAATTAACAAAGGTTACAGAGCAAACTAACAGGTAAAAAAGAATTCTTTTCATCATATATCATCAAATTGGACCACAAACATAAAAAACAAATGAATAGCTTACATTGAAATAATGGAATTTTAACGTGTATTTGTGTTAATTTTTGGTAATTTTGTCGAGTTTCACTTACGTTAAAACTTAAAATTACAATTAACATTCAATGAAAAAAATCATCGCAACTTTATGGCTCTCTTTGTGCCTAAGTTTTAGCATTTTTGCTCAAAACAATATCAAGGGAGTTGTTGTGGATAGTGACAATGAGAATCCAATGCAAGGAGTTACTATCAACATCAAGAATACTACAGTTAGTGTTCTTACCAACGAAAAAGGAGCTTTCATCATTGAAAATTTATCAGACGGGAATTATCTTGTTGAGATAAGTTTCAAAGGCTATGAAACTCAAAATTTTCCAGTTGAATTATCAGGAAATCCTGTAGATCTAGGAACAATTTTCTTGTTTAAAGATCTAACTGAAGAACAAGACATTAGTATTGTTAACATTACCGATGACGAGTTAAATTCAGATGACGGATTTACCGATAATATTGCTGGTCTTTTACAATCATCAAGAGACGTATTTTTAAGTGCTGCTGCATTTGACTTTAGCGCTACTTTTTTTAGACCTCGCGGTTTAGACAACGCAAATGGTAAAGTTTTAATTAATGGTCTTGAAATGAACAAACTTCTAAACGGTAGACCACAATGGGCAAACTGGGGAGGTTTAAATGACTTACAAAGAAATCAAGCTTTTACCAGAGGTGTTAGTCCTAATGAAAATACTTTTGGAGACATTGCCGGTGTAAATAGTATTACTATGAGGGCTTCTGCTTATGGAGAAGGCGCAAGAGTTTCTGTTTCTTCTGCAAATAGAAGTTATCAAGGTAGAGTAATGGCTAGTTATAGTTCTGGAGCTCTTGAAAATGGTTGGTCTTATGCCGTTTTAGGTTCAAGAAGATTTGGAGGAGAAGGATATATTAAAGGAACACTATATGATTCTAATTCATTCTTTGCCGCTGTTGAAAAACAATTGGGAGACAACCATAGTTTAAACTTCAACTTTATTTACGCACAAAACAGAAGAGGTCGTTCTACTGCTTTAACGGATGAAGTTTATCGTCTAAAAGGAAGACAATACAATCCTTTCTGGGGAGAAATCAACGGAGCGCAAAAAAACTCAAGAGAACGTAGAATTGTTGAACCTATTTATATGTTGAATCACTACTGGAATATTTCAGAAAAAACAACATTAAACACAAACCTTTCTTATCAGACTGGTTTTACTGGGAATACAAGAATTGATAATGGAGGAACTAGAAGAGTTACTTTTAATGGTCAGGATATTTATTTAGGTGGAGCTAGAAACCCTTCTCCTATGTATTATCAAAATTTACCGAGTTACCATTTACGTTTTGATGATTTAACTGCTGCTAATTATCAACAAGCATTTTTAGCACAGCAAGAGTTTGTAAATAACGGACAGTTTAACTGGGTAGATTTATTTGGAGCTAACCAAAGACAAACTGCTTTAGGTTATAATTCTATTTATGTAGTTCAAGAGGATCGAATTGATGACTCTCAACTTTCTTTTAATTCTATTTTATTTACCGAGTTAAATGAAAACATTAAGTTGAATGGATCTGTAGGTTACAGAAAACTAAACAATGAAACTTATGCTAGAATTAAAGACTTATTAGGAGGAACAGGTTTCCTAGATGTAGACTTTTTTGCTGAAGAAGTACAAACATCACAAAACGGTCAAATTTTAGATAATGTTGCTCAGAGTGATGTACAAAACCCAAATAGACTTGTAAATACTGGTGAGCGTTATAAGTACAATTATGAAATGGAAGCTTCTGTTTTAGAATCTTTTGTTCAAGCACAATTTAATTACTCGAAAGTAGATTTCTATTTAGGTGCAAGCAGCAGTCAAACAAGTTATCAAAGAAATGGTATTTATGAGAATGGATATTTTCAAGGGAATCTTTCTTTAGGGAAAAGTGAGAGACTTACTTTTAGTAATTATGGCTTAAAAGGTGGTTTGACCTATAAAATAACAGGTCAGCACTTATTAGATTTTAATACTGCTTATTTAACGAAAGCTCCAACAATTAGGAATTCTTTTGAGAATGCTAGACAAAACAACATAACTGTTAGAGGCTTAGAAAGTGAAAAAATTCACACTATTGACGCTAGTTATGTTTTAAGAACTCCAATTGTAAAAGCTAGACTTACAGGATACCATACTTCTTTTAAAGATGGTACAGATATTAACTTCTTCTTTACTGAAAGTGGTTCTACTTTTACTCAAGAGGTTATGACTAATATCGAAAGAAGAAACTTTGGTGGAGAGTTAGGAATTGAAGCACAAATTACTCCAACTATTAAACTAAAAGGAGTAGCTGCAATGGGACAGTTTACATATAACAACAACCCAAATATCTATTATGCTAGTGATGATTTTCAACCTAATCCAAACCAAAACAATGAAACACGCAGAACTTTTGGTGACGGTACAACTAAGTTGAAAGATTTACACGTAGCCGGTGGGCCAGAAAGAGCTTTCCAAATTGGTTTTGAATATCGTGATCCTGATTTTTGGTGGTTTGGGGCTACAGCAAATCATTTCTCTAGAGCATTTGTTGATGCAAGTGCATTAAAAAGATCAGACGCTTTTGCTATTGATTTTGATCTAATTCCTGATGCAGACTTAACAAGAGGAGGAAATATTAGCGGATTTACTTACAATGATTTTGATAGTACTGTTGCTAGAGGATTACTAAGACAAGAGCAGTTTGACAGCTATTTTCTGGTAAATCTAACTGGAGGTAAATCATGGAAAGTAGGAGACTATTTTATTGGTTTCTTTGCTACTGTAAACAATCTATTCAATCAAGAATATAAAACAGGTGGATTTGAACAATCAAGAAGAGTTGGTTATAGAGATCAAATCGCCGAACAAAATCAAGAAGGAGGGCCATTATTTGGCAATCGTTATTTCTTTGGAAATGGAACAACCTACTTCGTAAACTTTTACTTAAGATTCTAAAAATATCAATATATAAAAAATGAGAACATTTAAAAAAATTCAATTATTCATACTTTTCATTGGCTTGATTTCATTCAGTGCCTGTGTAGAGAAAGATGACTTTAATACACCTGTTACAGGAGATGTTGCGTTTAGTCCAGGTCCAAACGATATTGTAATGGACATCAACGCTGTTATTGGAGAATTTACACAACAAGGAGGTATCTTTACTTTCGACCCATTACCTAATGGAAATAGCAGATACGTAACTGGATATGTAATTTCTAGTGACGAAGGAGGTAATTTCTTTGAAGAAATTGTAATTCAGAACGCTGCTTCTAACCCAACAGCTGGAATTGTTGTACAAATAGATGTAAATCCATTATATACATTATATGAATTTGGTAGAAAAGTTTATATCAAGTTAGATGGATTAACAGTTGCTGAAGATAATGGAGTTCTTCAAATTGGAGTAAGAAGTGGTAACGAGTTAGAAAAAATTCCGGCTCCATTAAGAAACGAACACATTATTAGAGATTCTGAAGTTGCAACTATAGTTCCTTTAGAAATAAGTGTTTCAGATTTTTCAAACGACAAAGAGAACTTATTCATTCGATTAAATGACGTGCAGTTTAACAGAGATGAAGTATTAGGGGCTAGACCTTTAACTTTTGCTGGAGAACCAACAGATCAGTTTGATGGAGAAAGAACATTAGAAACTTGCCCAGGAAATACTGCTGTAGTGTTAAGTACAAGTACTTTTTCAGACTTTAAATCACTTCCTTTACCTATGAACAGAGGTAGTATTGATGGTATTTTAACTAGAGATTTCTTCGATAGCTTCTATACTTTGGTAATTAATTCTCCAGAGAATATCAACTTCACAAACGATGAAAGATGTGATCCAACAGTTTTAGATTGTGGAATAGCGGCTAGTGAAGGAAGCAATGTCTTATTTGATGATGATTTTGAAACACAAACTGCATTCTCATTAATCACTGGAAATGGATGGACTAACTATATTCAAGAAGGAACAGAAGGTTGGGAAGCTTATACTTCAGGTGGTTCAAATGCTTCTTTAGGTGTTTCTGCCAGAGTTGGAGCTTTTGGTTCTGGTGACCCAAGTACAATCTCTTGGTTAATTACTCCTCCAATTGATTTAGATGCAAACCCAGGAGCAACATTATCTTTCCAAACTTCAAATAGTTTCTCTGATAGTAGTGAGCTTGAATTATTATTCTCTAATGATTGGGATGGAAACCCAGCTAATATTACAAGTGCTACTTGGGGAGTAATTCCTGCCGCATATATCGTTCAAGATTCTGATTTCTTTGGATCTTGGTTTGATTCTGGAATTGTTGACTTATCATGTGGGTCTGGAATTATTCATATTGCCTTTAGATATACTGGTAATGATGCTGATAATAACTTTAATGGAACTTACGAATTAGACAATATTAAGATACGTAACTAATATTTCTAACGCTTTAACTATAAAAAAACCCGATCTAACCGATCGGGTTTTTTCATGGTTAGTCATCTTTTTATCTTGAGTTTTCAAAATTTGATTTTATGAAAACGAAAATCCTGACACACTTCGCATTACTTTATTATGCTATTTTATTAAGTCAAAATATTGTAACAGATTCATCTTCTTACAGAGCACTTCAAAAAGATCTAACTTTTTTAACAAATCTTGAACTTCCTAGAAACTACAAGAACCTTTCTTCGTTAAACAAAGTGGCAGATCATATTAAACAAGAACTTATAAAGGTTTGCGATTCTGTAGCCTTTCAATCTTATAAAGTAAAGAATCAAGAATATAAAAATGTAGTAGGCTCTATTGGACTTAATCATAAAGAGAGAATCATTATTGGCGCTCATTATGACGTGTATGGAGATTCAGCAGGCGCTGATGATAATGCGAGTGGTGTTATAGGTCTATTAGAACTTGCTAGGCTCTTAGCAAAGGAAAAGTTAAAGTATCGCATAGACTTTGTCTTCTATACATTAGAGGAACCACCTTTTTTCCGAACTAAAAATATGGGAAGTTACATTCATGCTAAATACCTTCATGATAAGAAGCTTCGAATAAAAGGAATGATATGCTTAGAAAGTATTGGTTACTTTAGTGATAATCCTAACTCTCAAACATACCCTATCAAAGAACTATCATCCATTTATGGAACACGTGGCAATTATATTACCGTGGTTCAAAACAACAGAAAAGAAAAGTTTAGTATTAAAGTGAGTAATTTAATGATTGAGTTAAAACTGATTCCAACCAAACTTTTTATAGGTTCTCCAAAATTAACAGGTGTAGATTTTTCAGATCATTTAAACTATTGGAAATTAGGTTTTGAAGCCGTCATGATAACTAATACTGCTTTTTATCGGAATCAAAATTATCATACAAAAAAAGACACATCAGAAACCTTAGATTTGAAAAGATTGTATTTAGTGGTTCAGCAAATACAACAAACTTTACTTAGAATGTAAACTAGATGTATAAAAAAAATCCTCTGAAAACAATTTCAGAGGACTTTTTACTATTTAAATAAGATCATTTAGTCTACCAAAATGATCGCTTTGTTGTCTTTAAATTCAAGCGTCCCTGATTGAATTGCTACAGTTAATACTTTATCATCATCTACGTGCTTTACAATCTTTCCATGCAAATCATCAAGTTCTAAATGCTCTTGAGTGTGTACATGAATCTTAACAGTTCCTTCTTTCAAAGTAGAAACTATAGGTGCGTGATTATTAAGCATCTGAAATTCTCCATTGGTTCCTGGAACAGCAATAGAATCTACTTCTGATGAGAATAAAATAGCTTCGGGTGATACAACTTCTAAATGCATATTTTCAATTATTAATTGATTAAGCTTCAGCTAACATTTTCTCACCAGCTTCAATAGCTTCTTCAATAGTTCCTTTTAAGTTGAAAGCAGCTTCTGGTAAGTGATCTAATTCACCTTCCATAATCATGTTAAATCCTTTGATAGTATCTTTAATATCAACTAATACTCCTGGGATTCCTGTAAATTGCTCAGCAACATGGAATGGTTGAGATAAGAAACGTTGAACACGTCTTGCTCTAGATACTGCTAGTTTATCTTCTTCAGATAACTCTTCCATACCTAAGATCGCAATAATGTCTTGTAATTCTTTATAACGCTGTAATAACTCTTTTACTCTTTGAGCACAATCATAATGATCATCTCCTAAAATTTCTGGAGTTAAAATTCTTGAAGTAGAATCTAATGGATCTACCGCAGGATAAATACCTAACTCGGCAATCTTACGAGATAATACTGTAGTAGCATCTAAGTGAGCAAACGTTGTTGCAGGTGCAGGGTCTGTTAAATCATCTGCAGGCACATATACTGCTTGTACAGAAGTAATAGATCCTTTCTTAGTAGAAGTAATGCGCTCTTGCATTGCTCCCATCTCAGTTGCTAATGTTGGTTGATAACCTACCGCTGATGGCATACGTCCAAGTAGGGCAGATACCTCAGATCCAGCTTGTGTAAAACGGAAAATGTTGTCTACGAAGAAAAGTACATCTTTTCCTTGAGCATCTCCAGCTCCATCACGGAAATATTCAGCAATTGTTAATCCAGATAATGCAACTCTAGCACGTGCTCCAGGAGGCTCATTCATTTGTCCGAATACGAAAGTAGCTTTCGATTCTTTCATTCCAGCTTTATCAACTTTAGACAAATCCCATCCTCCATCTTCCATAGAGTGCATGAAATCTTCTCCATACTTTATAATACCAGACTCTAACATCTCTCTTAATAAGTCATTACCTTCACGAGTTCTCTCTCCAACTCCAGCAAATACTGAAAGTCCACCGTGACCTTTAGCGATATTGTTAATTAATTCCTGAATTAATACTGTTTTTCCTACTCCAGCTCCACCAAATAATCCAATTTTACCTCCTTTTGCATAAGGCTCAATTAAGTCGATTACTTTAATTCCTGTAAAAAGAACTTCAGTAGAAGTTGATAATTCTTCAAACTTAGGTGCTGCTCTGTGGATAGGTAATCCGTCTTTACCTTCTTTAGGTAAATCCCCTAAACCATCAATTGCATCTCCTGTTACGTTGAATAATCTTCCGTAGATATCTCCTCCAATTGGCATTTGGATTGGATTTCCAGTTGCGATTACTTCTTGTCCTCTTTGTAACCCATCAGTTGCGTCCATAGAGATCGTACGAACTGTATCTTCTCCAATGTGCTGTTGAACCTCTAATACAAGAGTAGAACCATCAGGTCTCTTAATTTCTAATGAATCATAAATCTTTGGAAGTTCGGCTGCTTCAGTGTTAAATTCCACGTCAATTACCGGTCCGATAATTTGAGAAACTTTTCCTGTTATTGTAGACATTATTTTAGCTTTAAAATTGAAATTTTAAGTGAGGAAAACAATCTCCCTCATTTTGGGTGCAAAGGTAATTTATTTCCCTGAAAATGAAAAGCTTTTTAAGCTATATTATATCGAAAAAAAAGGGCACAAAAAAAGCCTCATCAAATGATGAGGCTTTTTATATATTTTGAGTTAAAATTACTCGTTAGTAACTTTAATTTCTACTCTTCTGTTGTTAGCTCTTCCAGCTCTAGTATCATTAGTATCGATTGGATTAGCAGATCCATATCCTTTTGAATCTAATCTTGAAGCATCAACTCCATTCTTTACTAAATAATCTTTAACAGCAGCAGCTCTAGCTCCTGATAATTTGTTGTTGATTTTATCGCTACCAGTGCTATCAGTGTGTCCTTCAACTACGAAAGTAGCTTTTGGGAACTCTTGCATGATCTTAACGATTCCATCTAATTTCTCAGTAACTCCTTTTTTGAAGCTTGATCTTCCTGAGTTGAATAAGATAGTTTTAGCAAACTCTCCAATTTTCTTCTCAGCTACTTCAGAAATTACAGGCTCTGGACATCCGTTATTAGAAGCAGGTCCTGCTTCGTTCTTACAGTTATCATCTTTGTCTAATACACCGTCTCCGTCTGTATCTGGCCATGGGCATCCACCGTTAGCTGCAGGTCCTGCAACAGTTGCACACTTATCATCTTTATCAACAACACCATCTCCGTCAGAATCAGGACATCCGTTGTTAGCTTTAGTTCCTTTATCGTTAGGACACATATCATCTTTGTCAGCGATACCATCTCCATCAGAATCAGGACATCCGTTTAAAGCAGCTAAACCAGCTACGTTAGGACAAGCATCATCACCATCTTTGATACCATCACCGTCTGAATCAGGACATCCGTTGAATTCCTTCAAACCAGCAACGTCTGGACACGCGTCGTCTTTGTCGTAGACCCCGTCTCCATCAGTATCCTTTCCCCCAAATCTAAACACTACTCCTAGTGAGTGTTGGAAGTGATCTCTTACTTTATCAGCAAACTCTTTCTTAGCTACAGACTGATAATTAATACCTATATTTTCATCAAGCCAAAAATTGAAACCATAACCAACATTTAAAACACCTTCTTTTGCGTCATCCGATTGTAAATCTAAGTAAGTATAACCTCCACCTAAAACTACATAAGGGTCAAACCAAGAAGTATCACCTATTAATTTATTTAAGTCGTACTTTACATTTAAATCAAATGCATAATATCTAGCATCAATATCATTCTTAGATCTAAAAGTTTTTAAATCATTCAAAGAAAAAGCTGCTTGTAAAGTAAATCCTTTATCAAGGTACTTTTCAGCAGTAAATCTGGAAATACTAGTCATAATATTCCAGTCTGCAGTACCAAAAAAATCTTTTGCAAGGCTTTCAATCCCTATATCTTGTCTGATATCAACAGCATTTACACCTAAACTAAATGCCCATGGATTATTCGAATCCTGAGCGTTCACATTGCTAACTGCTACTAACGTAAATAAAGCTATCACAGCTAATTTTAATTGTTTCATTATAATAAATTTAAATTAAAAGTTCTTTATATACCGGCAAAAGTAACTTGTTCATTACTAATTACAAAGACAAATCTACAAAAACTTCAAAGAAATGCAAGTTTTTAGCAGGTTTATATCACTTTTAACTCTTTACCAATTTTGATAAATGAGGCTATTGCCTTATCTAAATGTTCTTTGTTATGAGCAGCTGATAATTGGACTCTTATTCTTGCCTTTCCTCTTGGTACTACTGGGAAAAAGAATCCTATGACGTATATTCCTTCTTCTAAAAGCTTATTCGCCATTACTTGAGATAGTTTGGCATCATATAGCATAACTGGTACTATAGCCGCATCTGCGCCTACTAAATCAAAGCCAGCTTTTTCCATTTCTGTTCTGAAATAATTGGTATTCCATTCTAATTTATCTCTCAAAGATGTATCATTAGAAAGTAATTCAAAAACCTTTAAAGATGCTCCAACAATTGCTGGCGCTAAAGAATTTGAAAATAAATAAGGTCTTGATCTTTGCCTTAAAATTTCAATAATCTCTTTTTTACCTGTCGTATAACCTCCCATAGCGCCTCCAAGTGCTTTCCCTAAAGTTCCAGTAACTATATCTACTCTTCCTAAAACATTCTTTAATTCAAGAGTTCCTCTTCCAGTTTCTCCTATAAAACCAGCTGCATGACATTCATCAACCATTACTAGAGCGTCATACTTATCAGCTAAATCACAAATTTCATCCAACTTAGCAACAATTCCATCCATAGAGAAAACACCATCAGTTACAATAATTTTAAAACGATGATTTTGCTTAGAAGCTTCTATCAATTGTTCTTCTAAAGCTTGCATATCATTATTCTCATAACGATATCTTGCTGCTTTACACAAGCGAACTCCATCAATTATAGAAGCATGATTTAAACTGTCTGAGATAATTGCATCTTCTTTGGTGAGAAGTGGCTCAAAAACGCCTCCATTGGCATCAAAAGCTGCTGCATATAATATGGTATCTTCAGTATTATAAAATTCTGCAATCTTAGCTTCTAATTGTTTATGAATATCTTGTGTTCCGCAAATAAACCGAACAGATGACATTCCAAATCCATGAGAATCTAGAGTATCTTTGGCAGCTTGAATTACCTCAGGGTTATTTGACAATCCTAAGTAGTTGTTTGCACAAAAATTAATTACTTCTTCTCCCGTAGAAATTTTAATAACTGCATCTTGAGATGAAGTTATAATTCGCTCAGATTTGTAGAGACCTGCCTCTTTTATTTCTTGAATCTCTTTTTGTAAATGATCCTTTATTGCTCCGTACATAATAGTATATGGTATATCTTGATTTGTTTTAGACTGTAAAAATAATTTAAAATTCTTCTATAGTAATAGATTCATTGATGTAAATAAGAATCTTTTTTTCTACAGAATAACCTAATTCTAATAATACTTGCTCGTAAGAATTTAATTGACTTTTATGTTCTTCTTTTTGATGTCCTGTTTTATAATCTATAATTACTAATTTTCCGTTGGGTTGAAAAACCAATCGATCTGGGATTATATGTTGATTTTGCTTTCCTATAATTTCTCTTTCGTTATAAACTACTCTATCTTCAGAAAAATATCTTTCTAGCTTTTCATCTTCTACAATTCTTCGAATTAATGTAGATACTTTGTCTAAATCATTTTTATCTAAATTACCTTGATTTAAATACGAATCAACTACGCCCTTAATATCTTTTCTGGTATAAATTTTAGACATCATTTCATGAACTAAATCTCCGTAATCTATTGCAACACCTCTTTGAGTCCCCCAAAGCTTAGAAGAACTTGCTAGTAAGTTTATGTTATGGTTTTTCCATGGAGTGCTTATGAAACTATTTTGTATAAAGGAATTTATTTGTTTCTCTTCTTTTTTACTTTTTCTATTTAGGTTTCCAAAAAGGTATTCACTCTTATCATCTTGCCAAATTCCTTCTTCTTTCAAAAAGGATATAAATACTCCTGAATAATAATTAGGGTTTTCATCTCCTTTTTTAGATAATCTTTTTTCGGTAATTATGTGTAATTGTTCTACAGGCCTGGTTAGAGCAACATATAAAAGGTTGAAGTTGTCTAACTCTAGCTCTTCTCTCCTATTTATATACTTTTGCTTTGCTTCTTCATTGATATATTGCACATCTTTATTTAGTGAAACCATTAATTCTGAGAAACCTTCATTCTTAGTCTTCAACCATACTTTTGGCTTTTGTTCCCCATATATATTAAGGTCACATGGAAAAATAACTACTGGAAATTCTAGTCCTTTTGATTTATGAATTGTCATAATCTGAACAGCATTTGGATTTTCAGAACTTACAATACTTAATTTGTGCTTTTTTAAATTCCAAAAATCTAAAAAGTCTTGAACACTTGCTTCTTTTTTCTGCTGTAACAAAATTTCATCAAGGAAAAATTGAACATACGCATCTGGTGATACTAATAAATCAAAAGAACGAATTATCTGTTCTACTTTTTCATACAAAGGAAGTTGATTGAATTCAACCAAAGAAAAATTAAATCCTAATGCTTTAAATGATTCTAAAAGCTCTATAATCTCTTGATGAATATGTGATTCAAAAAAGCTATGCTTATCTGTTGATATTTTTGCGTTTTTGAATAAAAAGCTTAATACGTTTAGCAAACTCTCTTTATCGTTTAGGTGTAAAGTATAATTCAAAAAATCTATAATGAAATTAACTTTATCACTATTGCTAAGCAATAAGGTTTCTGAAGAAACTATTTCAATTCCGTTTTCAGATAAATAATTTGCTATAGCTACTCCTTCACTTCTCTTTCTAACTAAGATGCAAATTTCGCCCAAATCAAAACCATCCTCGATAGATTGTATGGTTTCTAATACTTTTTTAGGATACTTTAATTTATCTTCTTCTTTTTCTACAAATGAAATAGATACAAACCCACCTTTGTTTTCATTTTCTTCTTGATAGGATTTTTCAAAAAACAAATCTCGATATGATAGGTTTTGAATAAATTGAGAGGTATGCTTGAAAAATGAATTGTTGAATTTAATTACTTCAGCATGACTTCTAAAATTCACTTTTAATTCTTGAACTCTCTTAGGAATTAGAAATGGATTATCAGACTTTTCTTCATCAGAACCTAATCCTATAAATTGATCTGCCTTTCCTCCTCTCCATCTATAAATTGCTTGTTTACCATCTCCAACCAACAACAGACTGGTGTTTTCTTGTGATAAAGAATTATCTATTAAAGGAATTAAATTCTGCCACTGTAAAACAGAAGTATCTTGCATCTCATCTATAAAATAATGTATAAACTTCTGACCTATTCTTTCATATATATATGGTGCTGGTTGTTCTTGAATATAATCGGAAATCAATTGATTAAATTCTACATTTAATCGAATATTGTTTTCTTCTTTAATGATATTTAACTCTTGATTGATATTGTTTAAAACCGCTAAGGGAATAATACTTTTTAACACCAACTTGTTTTGCGTCATTTGTTTAAACAGTTCTTCTGATTCTTCATAGAATCTCAAAAGCTCTGGAAGAATCCCTTCAATAGAGGCTTTGACATCATCTGATTTTGATTTGGCGTAAAAAATCTTTTCTTCAATTCTATTTTTCAAAGCGCTGGCTTCAAAAAATTTAGCCGTTTCTGGGTTTCTTTGCAAGGCTAAAAAATGGTTAGGGAGCATAGTTCTATAGAAATCATTAAACTCTAAACCCATTGTACTAATAACCTGAATAGCTTCTTCACCAATTAGCTTCATTCTTTGAAGAATTTCTTTTTGATGACTGGCTAACTTTTTCTGTAATTTTTTGAAATCTGCTAAAGACTTTCCGGCTAACTTTCTAAAATAAAAAACATCGTCTTCATTTAAGAGAATTCTTGAAAACTCTGACAAATCTCTAGCAATATCCCAAGATTTATCATCATCAGCTTTATCAAGAGAATAATCTATTAAAGTTTCTGTGACTTCTTTATTGGTTCCTATTTTAGAAATTAAAACATCTACAGCTTCATCTAACAATTCCTGAGCATCCATTTCTACTTCAAAATTTTGACTCAGTCCAAGATCGAAAGCAAAACTTTTAACAATTTTATAGGTAAAGCTATCAATGGTTGTAATATAAAATGCTGAGTAGTTTTGAAGTATCGCACTTACTATTCTTTCACTTCTTTTTTGTAAAACAGTTTTATCAATACCTGTTTCTTCTAAAAGTATGGTAGACAAAGTATTCTCTTTATTGTCTGAAAACTCTTTTAGGTTTTTAAGGACTCTTTCCTTCATTTCGCTGGCGGCTTTGTTGGTAAAAGTGATTGCCAAAACCTTTTGAAATAAGAAAACATCTTCACTCGACAATATTATTTTCAAATATTCCTTTACCAGCGTAAAAGTTTTTCCACTTCCAGCCGAGGCATTGTATACTTGAAAAGTTGATTCTGTTTGCAAAGAGTTATTTTGTTGCAAAATACAAAAAGCCAAACAGTTTTTGTTTGGCTTTTGTTCATTTATATTCGTTGGAATTTACCCTAAACCTACATCCAAAGACATCATTACAATAAATCCTCCAATAAATCCTAAGGTTGCAATATCTGTGTATTTATCCCGCTGAGTTTCTGGAATTACCTCTTCTACTACTACAAAGATCATTGCTCCTGCTGCAAATGCTAGTGCATAAGGTAAAATTGGAGTAAAGAAAGATACTGCTAAAGCTCCTAATACTGCAGCTACAGGTTCTACAATTGCCGATAATTGTCCATACCAAAAACTTTTTAACCTACTTACACCTTGTCTTCTTAAAGGCATCGCTACTGCAAAACCTTCTGGAAAATTTTGAATTCCGATTCCGATTGCTAGTGTAATTGCTGCAATAATCATTTCTGTTTGCTCAACACCTACTAAAGTTGATGCCGCTCCAAACAATACCCCAACTGCTAATCCCTCAGGAATGTTATGCAATGTAATTGCCAAGACCAAAAGTGTTGTTTTGTGCCATTTGGTTTTTACTCCTTCTGCTTCTGACTCTTTAAAATTGATATGTAAGTGTGGCAAAATCTTATCCATTCCAAACAATGCTAAAGCTCCTAAAGCAAACCCAACAGCTGATGGAATCACTTTCATAAAACCTTCACCCGGACTATTGTCAATTGCTGGTGCTAACAAACTCCAAAAACTAGCTGCCACCATTACACCTCCTGTAAAACCTAACATTCCATCTAAAACAGCTCTGTTCATTTTCTTAAAAAAGAAAACTAATGCTGCCCCAGCAGCAGTTAACCCCCATGTAAATAAAGAGGCATATAATGCTGCTAAAATTGGATTCTCTTTACCAAATTCAACTAATTGATCAAATGTGCTCATTATGATTGTATATAAATATTGTTGGATATTTTTTGAGAAATAGACATTTCTTTCTTGTTGATGAGAATGGTTATTGATCCATCGAAAGGTTCTTTAGAAATAACTTGAATCTTTTTCCCTAAAGAAATATCATATCTATCAAGGTATTTTAAAAATTCAGAAGAAGAATCATTCACTCCTACACAAACTCCAGATTGATTTTCTTCTAATGTCGATAATAACTTTTTCTCTATTTTATGAAAGTTTCCGTTTTTGTCAGGAATTGGATCTCCATGCGGGTCCATTTTTGGAAAACCTAAAAAAGCATCCAATTCATTAATTAACTTAGGCGATTTTATATGCTCTAACTGTTCAGCCACATCATGAACTTCATCCCAAGAAAAGTTTAATTTTTCAACCAAAAAAACCTCCCAAAGTCTGTGCTTTCTAATTACTCCAATAGCAATCTGTCTCCCAGAGTCTGTTAAAGAAACGCCTTGGTACTTTTTGTATACTAAAACTTTCTTTTCTGCTAATTTTTTAATCATGTCTGTTACAGAAGAAGCCTTTGTGTCTAACTTTCTTGCAATAGCATTTGTGCTAATTCCTTTTCCAGAAATAGCTTCTAAATGAAATATGGCTTTTAAATAATTTTCTTCAGATAACGTAAACATAACGAATAAGTAGTGAGGCAAATATAGTTTATTTTAGCTTATTTAAAAATATTTTTAGTCTTGTCTAAAAATTTATTTACTTTTGTCAAAACATTCTAATTTTGTAATGAATATTTTTCGAAAAATAGTTGTTGTTTTATTTTTAGGGCTCTGTACAATTGCTCAATCTCAAAACTCGCTTTCTGGGAAGACTTTTGAAAAGGGCGAGGCATTACCTTATGTAAATATTTATTTAAAAAATACTCAATTAGGAAGTTCTTCAGATAACAATGGTTTTTATCAAATCAAAAATATTCCTAACGGAATGTACACTGTGATTGTTAGCAGTATGGGATATAAAACAGAATCTTTTAAAATTACATTTCAAGGAAATCGAAAAATCACTAAGAATTTTACACTGGTTCCAGATAATTCATTAGATGAAATTGTTGTTTCTGGAACTTTAAGACCTGTTTCTAAATCGGCCAGTCCAGTTTCTGTTGAAGTCTATAGCAAAACATTTTTTAAGAAAAATCCTACGCCTTCCATATTTGAGTCTTTACAAAATGTAAATGGTGTTCGTCCACAACTAAATTGTAACGTTTGTAATACCGGAGATATTCATATTAATGGATTAGAAGGGCCTTATACTTTTGTGTTAATTGACGGAATGCCAATTGTAAGTGGTCTTTCTACTGTTTATGGTTTAACAGGTATTCCTCAAGCTTTGATTGAAAGAGTAGAAGTTGTTAAAGGACCCGCCTCAACTTTATATGGATCTGAAGCTGTAGGTGGAATCATCAATATCATTACAAAAAAACCTACTAATTCTCCGTTATTATCTGTAGATAGTTTTTCAAGTTCTTGGGGAGAAGTAAATGCTGATATAGGGTTGCGTTATAAAATCTCAGAAAAAACTAAAGGTTTACTAGGTATCAATTACTTTAACTACCAAAATATTATTGACAACAACAATGATGGTTTTACAGATTTAACATTACAAAATAGATTATCATTTTTCAATAAGCTAAATTTTGAAAGAAAAAGTAACAAAGTCTTTACCGTTGCTTTTCGTTATGTGTATGAAGATCGATGGGGAGGTGATGTAAATTGGACTCCAGAGTTTAGAGGAACAAATCAAATTTATGGCGAGAGTATTTATACCAATCGATGGGAAACTTTTGGAACATATCAGTTACCTACCAAAGAAAATATTAGTTTCCAATTTAGTGCCAACGGACATTACCAAGATTCTTTTTACGGTACTGATTCTTATGACGCTGAACAATTTATCGCTTTCGGACAATTTATTTACAACAAACAAATAGGCAAAAAGCATGATTTATTATTAGGATTAGCTTATCGTTATACTTCTTATGACGATAATACGTTTGCCACATCTGCGGAAGATGGTATTACAAATATGCCATCAACAACGCATCTGCCGGGAGTTTTTATACAGGATGAAATCAATCTAAATGAACAAAATAAATTATTGCTGGGTGCCAGATACGATTATAATAGCTTGCATGGAAGTATTTTTTCTCCGAGATTGAATTACAAATGGAATTCAGAAGACAAAAGTGACATTTTTAGATTTAGCATCGGAAATGGATTTAGGGTTGCTAATGTTTTTACCGAAGATCATGCTGCTCTAACAGGTGCAAGAGAAGTTGAATTTGATGGTGAATTGAAACCTGAAACTTCATGGAACACCAATGTTAATTACGTAAAAAAAATTATTACTAACAATGCATTTATTACCTTAGATGCTAGTGCTTTTTACACTTATTTTGACAATCGCATTTTACCGGATTACGAAAGCGATCCTAACAAAATTATCTACGCAAACTTAGAAGGTTATTCTGTTTCTCAAGGAGTCTCTTTAAATTCTGACATCAGTTTTCATAATGGATTTGCTATTAATTTAGGAGCTACTTTAATGGATGTTTCTATTACAGAAAATGATGTGAAAACAAGACAAATTTTAACTGAAAGTTTTAGCGGAGTTTGGAGTATTTCCTATCGTTTCTTTGAAAGTCGTTTAACTATAGATTATACAGGAAATGTTTATGGACCAATGAGATTACCTCTGTTAAGTGATACAGACCCAAGAGCTCCTAATTCGCCTTGGTTTAGTATTCAGAATATTCAAATCACTAAAAAACTTGGAAAAAATAATGATTGGGAATTATATGGAGGTGTTAAAAATCTTTTGAATTTTACACCTGCCTCTAATAGTATTGCTAGATCTTTTGATCCTTTTGATGAAAATGTTGTATTCGACACAAACGGACAGGTGATTGCTACACCAGACAATCCGAATGCTTTAACTTTTGATCCTTCATATGTATATGCATCAAACCAAGGAATTAGAGCATTTTTAGGCTTACGTTATACTATTTTTTAGTTTAACTTGTTTCAGTTTATATGATGAAAAAAAATCTTATCTTCTTATTCCTATTTACCTCGATTATTTCTTGGTCGCAAGAAACAACTGAATTAAAAGTGTATTCCTTTGAGGAAGTTGAAAAATTGCATAAAAAAACTCCGAAGCCCATTGTTGTTTTTATTCATGCTGATTGGTGCAAATATTGTCATGGTATGTTAAAAAAAACTTTTACAGATGAAAAGGTTATTACATTACTAAACAGCTCTTTTTACTTTATCAAGTTAAATGGAGAAGAAAAAAAGAATATTACTTTTTTAGGAAAAACATTTGTTTATAAACCTAATGGAAATTTCGGAACACATGAGCTTGCTTCAGAGTTGGCAACCAAAAGAAAAAGAATGGTATATCCAACAACAACAATTTTAGATAAAGAATTTGCTATTTCTCTTCAATTAGATGGTTTCGTAAACAAACGAAAAATGGCTTCCGTTTTGAAACGAGCAAAGAAGTTATAGTTGATTTTATAACTTAACGCAGTGTACGTATCTTCTTAATAATATCCTTGTACTTGTCACTTAAAGTGGCTTTGTGATTTCCCTCCAAAATAATGAGATTATCTTGTGGAACAATCTCTACAATTTTATCTGTATTCACAATAAAGTTACGGTGAGTTCTACAGAAGTTACTTGTACTTAATAGATCTAATATTTTTACCAAGGATATTAAGATGACAAACTTTTCTTTTTGGGTGATTATATTACAATACTTCTCTTCCACCTCTACATATATAATTTCAGAAACATGAACTTTTTTCAAGGATTTTCCTTTTTTAATGAATAAGTACCCATCTCCAATAACAGCATTTTCATCTTCTACAGATAAAGCATTGGGTTGATTATAAAACCTTTCTATTGCTTGTTCAATTGTATATACTAATTCTAGTTCATTAAAAGGCTTCACCATATATGCAAAAGGCTTTGTTAACTTAGCTCTTTCAAAAATTGTTCGTTCAATAGAACTTGTAAGAAAAATAAAAGGTTTTAACTTATTTGGCATTGCATCAATGGTTTCTGCGATATTAATTCCATCTGGATTCCCATTCAAAAAAATATCCAAAATAAGCAGATCAACATCTTCATTTAATATTGCTGCTATAGCATCTTTGTAATTAGTAACAACAGAAACAACATTAAAACCATTTTTCTCTAACAATAATTTCACTTCCTTACTTTCTTGAGGTGTATCCTCAACTATTAAAACATTAAGATGCTCCATTGGGTTTTTGCTTTAAAAATGATATACTAATTTTAGTTCCTTTTCCAACTTCACTCTCTATATTAAACTTCCCTTCATTTTTAGCAATCATTGATTTCACTAAATGTAATCCAAGTCCTGTTCCAATAGTATCTTCATGTTTCTTTTTAGAGAGTAGCTGTGTGTTTTTGAGCAATTCTTTTTGTGTAGCATTATCCATTCCAATTCCTGAATCTTCAATTATTAAAGTAACGTAAGTCTCTTCTTTTTCTTCTGTATACAGATGAATGCTTCCATTCTCTTTTGTAAACTTAATCGCATTATCCAGTAAATTTCTAAGGATAATCTTTATGGTCTCTTGATCTGCAAAAATCTCAGTTTTTCTTGAAATAGAATTTGTGTATGCAATCTTTTTCTCCTGTAAAATAGGCTGATAATTATAGGCAACATGTTCGGTAATTCTAAAGAGAGATAATTCTGTCATCTCAAAGTACGATTGTTTCGTTTGCATTAGTGCCCAGTTCAAAAGGTTGTCTAACAAGCCGTAGGCAGCATTTACGATACTAGAATTTTGCTGTAAGTTCTGAGTAATCTCATTTTTATTTTGAGTATCTAAATTTCCAAGGAGTTTAGCATTACTTCTTTTGATAGCATTCACAGAAGAACGTAAATCGTGACTTACAATAGAGAATAGCTTGTCTTTGGTAGCATTCAAAGCATCTAGATCTTCTTTTTGAGCCGTGATTATCTTATTTCGTTTTACCTTTCCTTTATAAGAAGTAAAGACAATAATCAATAAAACAAATAAAAGAGCTCCAGAATACAAAAACACTTTGTTTTGTGCTGCTTTTACTTTGTTATCTGCTTCTAATCTGTCAACTTCATTTTGCTTTTGTTTTACAGCTATTTTCTTTTCTAATTGTGCGGTTTCATAAATGCGATTTTGATCATTTAAGGAATCTTTCCATTGCTCATATTCTTTCCTATATAGTAGTGCTTTGATATAGTTTTTTTTATTCTCCTCAACAATCGACATGTTTTTAGCTGTCTTCCTCCTCAAATCAAAATCATGTACATACTTAGAAAGGTCATAAGCGGCTTTAAAATATGGAATGGCTTTTTCATCCAGATTCTGATCATAATACATTGTAGCAATATTACCATATGTGCCTATTAACTTTAAGGTATCTTTAGCCGCTTCAAGTTTTTTTATAATTCTCAGCAAATATTTATCTGCCAAATCATACTGTTCTAAATGTAAATAACAGAGCCCGATGTTGTTTTCTAGGGTTGCTACTTTAACACCAATCATCGCTTCAGACTGTATATTTTTCAAAGCCCTTTCAAAGTGATAAATTGCTCTTGTAAATCTTCTTTGTTCCAATGCAATTCCTCCCATATATACCGAGAGTTTATCATAAAAATCAAATGTTTCAGAAATTTTATGAAACTCCTTTTTCGACTGTTCAAATAATTTTTTCTTTCTTAAACTATATGCCTTAAAGAAATACGCATAATCATTATTTCTCTTATTTAATTCATTTGCATTAATATATTTGGACGCATATATTAATGTTGAATCCCAGACTTTTTGTAAAAAATATATTCTTGCTTGACGAAGATTCTCCGTTGAGATTAAATCACTGCTTCTTAGTTCAACGGCTTTGAAAAAAGAACTTAGCTTTTGTTTTTTTTGAGCAGGCGAAATTAATGGATATAAGCAAAAAATTATGATAACAATCTTCCTAAGCATCGTTCAAGGGTTATTGCCTCAAAATATCAATTTTAGCTATAAAAAAAACCAGTATTTCTACTGGTTTTTACTCTTCAAGTTAACGCATTAATCATCGTCATCTTGAACTGTGGTTTCTGTTCCTCTATCACCTTCTGGATCTCCCACAGTACTAAATACTATTTTTACTTTTTCAGTTGAAGCAAAATTCGTTTCAGGAACTAAGCTAAAAAATAAGTGGTAGGCAACGAGTTCACCTACACCTTCTTTTTCCTTTTTTCCTTTTTTTGGAGAAGGGTTTGTTATCTCTTTAGAAGAGATTCCTATCTGCAAGTGCAAACAATCTGATGTACTATCTCCATATTCAACACTACTAAGTTTTACATCTTCATAGTCAGCTGAATAAAAAAAGACACTTGAAATTTGCAAAAGCTCACCACGTCTCAACGCTGAGGAGATAATAGGTAAATTCAACAGAGAAGAATCTCCCTGTAGATTATTTTTAACTTTTAAACTTTTTGTGGTCAAACCCTCTCCCTCTACTAATTGAACTTTTTTAAGTAGACTTTTTATTAATGTTATTTTCATAATGAACTTATTTTTATACTTCCTACTCTGTTGGCTTTTCGGATTCCGCCATTTTGTATAGAATTGCTAGATTAATTGAGCAATTCTATACAAAGAGAAGAAAAAACATAACTGACTTTAAAAAAATTGGAATAAAACATCCTTTTTTAGGAACGAAAAGGAAAAAATAGACCACAAAAAAAATCAGAAGCGAATGCTTCTGATTTTCAATTATTCTTTTTTGGAAAAGTAATCTTTCTTATCTCCTGCCATCCCAAAGTCTATACACCAAAACTCTAGGATTTAAGCTATATACTAATCCTACAGATATTTGGGTATGAGAACGCATACTCGCATATTCTTCCGGCGAATATTTATAAGTTCCTTGTGCATTTAATCCCCAATGATGAGAAAACCAAAATGTTCCTCCAAAGGAAAAATTCATGGTAGCTGTAGCTTTTCCAGAGGGCAACACCTCTGTTGGAGCGCCAATAATGCTTCCTCCTATAGCGATATAAGGCACTAAATTTTTATCAGACAAATTGAAATCATAACGCACATTTCCATCTAAAGAAAAGTAGTTAAATGAATTGTTATAAAAGCCATCTATTTCATTTAAAAAACTTAAAGTAGCACCAGCTTCTAAACTAAGACCTGCAAACATATATCGAGTAACGTTCAATTTTGGTAATTGAAGATTAAATCGTTCTTTTAAAGGACTGCTTGCTCCAGCATCACCAAAATTTACAATAGATCCGCTAACTCCTATGACCCATTTGTTTTCTTTACTTTGAGCAAAAGTAGTGGTGCATATACATAGCAAAATTGCCACAGCAAATATTCTTTTCATTATTTATTATTTTACCACTGGTTGGTTATTTTATAACTAAGAATTGCCAAAGTTATTGTATTATCTCACAAATTCAAGTTTTTGACTAAGTTTTAATCCTGAAGGAATTACATTTGCATAAAATTTTTATTCGTTGAGTAAACAGACGATTGTCAATCAATATCAAAAATCTGCAAAAACTCAGCAGGTTTTAAAGGAAATCCAACGAGAACAGCACCATTTTCAAATTACGAATTTGGCGGGTTCTTCGTTGTCCTTTGTTATTTCAGAAACTTTTAAAAAAGCTGACAAACCATACGTGCTTATCTTTAATGATAAGGAAGAAGCTGCTTATTATCTAAATGATCTAGAGCAATTAAATGGTAATAAAAATGTACTATTTTATCCTGGATCATACAGAAGACCTTACCAAATAGAGGAAACTGATAATGCCAATATACTTTTAAGATCTGAAGTTTTAAACAGAATCAATTCTCGAAAAAAACCAGCAATCATTGTTACTTACCCTGATGCGCTATTTGAAAAGGTTGTTACTAAAAGAGAACTGGAAAGAAACACTTTAAAAGTTTCTATGGGAGATAATTTGTCTCTAGATTTTGTGAATGAGGTGCTCTTTGAGTATAATTTTAATAGAGTAGATTTTGTGACCGAACCCGGTGAGTTTTCGGTTAGAGGTGGAATCATAGACGTATTTTCGTTTTCAAATGATGAACCTTATCGAATTGAGTTTTTTGGTGATGAAGTAGACAGCATTCGAACATTTGATGTAGAAACACAACTTTCACAAGAAAAACTTAAGAAAGTAAGTATTATGCCTAATGTTGAAAACAAGGCATTACAAGAAAAACGTGAGAGTTTTTTAAAATATGTTTCTTCTAAGACCATTGTTTTTTCCAAAAATATTGATCTATTAGCGGGTAGGTTAGACAAACTTTTTGAAAAAGCTGTAGATGCCTTTCAAGAATTATCTAAAGAACTTAATCATTCTGAACCACAAGACTTATTCTGTAACGGTTCCTTTATTAAAGAACAACTAGAGAGTTTTACAGTAGCACATTTGTCGCCAAAGAGACATTCCGAACATGTTTCAAAATCTCATGATGAGATACTAAAACAAATTCAGTTTAACACAAATCCACAACCTTCATTTAACAAACAATTTGATTTGTTAATTGACAACCTAAATAAGCATCATAAAGAAGGGTATCAAAATTATCTTTTCTGTGCCAATGATCAGCAAGCGAAACGCTTTGAAGATATTTTTAACGATATCGATCAAGAGGTTCATTATCAAACTATTGTTTTTCCATTACATCAAGGATTTATTGATGACGATGAAAAAATTGTATGTTACACAGACCATCAGATCTTTGAACGCTACCATAAATTTCGATTAAAAAATGGGTATGCAAAAAAGCAATCCATCACTTTAAAAGAATTAAACAATCTAACAGTAGGTGATTATGTAACTCATATAGATCACGGGATTGGGAAGTTTGGTGGATTGCAAAAAATTGATGTAGAAGGAAAGAAACAAGAGGCTATCAAATTGATCTATGGAGACCGTGATATTTTATATGTAAGTATACATTCTCTTCATAAGATTTCTAAGTTTAATGGTAAAGATGGTAAATCCCCTAAAGTATACAAGTTAGGGTCAGCAGCTTGGAAAAAAATCAAACAAAAAACCAAGAAACGTGTTAAAGAAATTGCTTATGATTTAATTCAATTGTATGCAAAAAGAAAAATGCAAAAAGGATTTGCCTACGGTCCAGATACACATATGCAACATGAACTAGAAGCTAGCTTCTTGTTTGAAGATACTCCTGATCAGTTTACTGCAACCCAAGATGTAAAAAAAGATATGGAAAGTCAACAGCCTATGGACCGTTTGGTTTGTGGCGATGTTGGATTTGGAAAAACAGAAATTGCTATTAGAGCTGCTTTTAAGGCTGTAGATAATGGGAAACAAGTAGCCATTTTAGTTCCAACTACAATTTTAGCATTTCAACATTTTAAAACCTTTTCAAAAAGACTTGAAGGGTTTCCTATTCGAGTAGATTATTTGAATAGATTTCGATCTACAAAACAAAGAAATGGAGTTATTGAAGGCATTAATGATGGAAGTATAGATATTGTTATTGGCACGCATCAATTAACCAATCAAAAAATCAAATTCAAAGATCTAGGTTTACTCATTATCGATGAAGAACAGAAATTTGGAGTTGCCATCAAAGACAAGTTAAAAACATTAAAAGAGAATGTAGATACACTTACATTAACAGCTACTCCTATTCCAAGAACATTACAGTTTAGTTTGATGGCGGCCAGAGATTTGTCTGTCATAAGCACACCTCCACCAAATCGTCATCCTATAGACACTCAAGTAATTCGATTCAGTGAAGAAACCATTAGAGACGCTATTACTTATGAAATCTCAAGAGGAGGTCAAATCTTCTTTATTCATAATCGAATAGAAAATATCAAAGAAGTCGCAGGAATGCTTCAACGTTTGGTGCCCAATGCTAAAATAGGAATTGGACACGGTCAAATGGAAGGAAAAAAACTAGAAAGTTTAATGCTTTCTTTTATGAACAATGAATTTGATGTCTTGGTATCAACAACTATAGTAGAAAGCGGATTAGATGTAACCAATGCCAATACTATTTTTATCAATAATGCCAATAATTTTGGATTGTCGGATTTGCATCAAATGAGAGGTAGAGTTGGACGTTCAAACAAAAAAGCCTTTTGTTATTTTATTACTCCTCCTTACCACATGATGAGTGATGATGCAAGAAAAAGAATTCAAGCCTTAGAAATGTTCTCAGATTTGGGAAGTGGAATCAATATTGCTATGAAAGATTTAGAAATTCGTGGCGCTGGAGATTTGCTAGGAGGAGAACAAAGCGGATTTATCAATGACATTGGTTTTGACACCTACCAAAAGATTTTGAGCGAAGCTATTGAAGAATTAAAAGATAATGAGTTTAAGGAACTTTATGGTTCTGAAAATTCTGAGCTTAAAGAATTTGTAAAGGAAGTTCAAATAGATACCGATTTCGAAATTTTATTTCCTGACAGTTACATCAATGCTATTTCAGAACGATTGAATTTGTACAACGAATTGTCTGGCATAGATACTGAAGAAGCTTTACAAGCTTATCAAAAACGTTTGATAGATAGATTTGGTGAGCTTCCTATACAGGTTGTAGATTTATTAGATAGTGTTCGCATCAAATGGTTGGCAAAACAATTTGGTTTAGAGAGAGTTATTTTAAAACAAAAAAGAATGATTGGTTATTTTGTTTCCGATCAACAAAGCAAATTTTATCAAACAGAAGCCTTTACAAAAGTCTTAAAATACGTACAACAAAATCCTAAGAGTTGTGTAATGAAAGAAAAGCAGACTAAAAATGGTTTGCGATTATTGATTACTTTTATCAAAATTGATTCTGTAAAAGTAGCTTTAGAAACACTAAAAAAAATATAATGTTACATCGAGCGCAGTCGAGATGTTATTATTAGATTAATTCTTTTTAAAAGTTCTCGACTGCGCTCGAACTGACATTTTTCATTGTATTTATGGAGAAAAAACATTTACAACATTTATCGGGTTTAATACTGGCCACTTTGTTTATTAGTACATCTGGGGTTTTGGGTAAATATATTGCTATGCCTTCCGAAGTAATTGTTTGGTTTCGATCTTCTTTTGCAATGGTTTTCCTCTATTTTTTCTGTAGATATAAAAAGGTCAGTTTAAAAGTAATCCATAAAAAAACTCATCTTCCGCTAATCATCAGTTCGTTGTTTATGGCTGGACATTGGATAACTTATTTCTATGCCTTAAAGCTATCCAATGTTGCCATTGGTATGCTTTCTCTGTTTACATTTCCTGTAATAACCGCCTTACTGGAACCTGCTTTTATGAAGACAAAATTCAACCCTATACATCTTGTGTTAGGAATTATTGTCTTGATTGGTATTTACATTCTAGCACCTGAATTCAATTTAGAAAGTTCAGACGTAAAAGGAATCTTATTTGGATTGCTTTCTGCCTTATGCTATTCGATTCGTGTTTTGATTTTAAAACAACATGTTCATAATTACCATGGAAGTATGCTCATGTTTTATCAAACCTTAGTTATTACCATAGCTTTGGTTCCTGTTTTGTTTTTTATGGATCTTTCTGGATTTCAATCTCAATTTCCTTACTTGCTTCTTTTAGCTTTGCTAACAACTGCAATAGGACACAGTTTAATGGTACATGCCTTAAAATTCTTTTCGGCTTCTGCGGCTACAATTATTAGTAGTATTCAACCAATTTTCGGAATTATCCTCGCTTTCATTTTCTTGAATGAGATTCCTCATACAAACACTTATATTGGTGGTGCTTTGATCTTATCTACTGTTATTATTGAAAGCGTCAGATCAAAAAAGAAATAGCTTAACAAAATTTTATTACGAAGAATTACTAGTTTGAATTACCTTGTCACAAATCAACCAATTATGCGTTATCTCATTCTACTTCTTACAGTTTGCCTAGTAAGTTGTACTGCTAAAGAAAAACAATTTTCAGGCAAAGAACTTTTAGAGAAAAGTCTACAATATCACGATCCGAAAGAGGAATGGAGTACTGCTAAATTTACACTTAGCATCCGAGAACCTAGAACAAAAAATCCAGAACGTTTCTCTATTGTTTCCATCAACAATCAAGACAACTCTTTTATGTTGAGTAGAGCGAGAGAAGGAAAAATGGCTTTATATGAACTTGATGCTGAAGGAAAAACAATAGTGCTTTTAGATAATCAAGTTGTGAAAGATTCTTCTTTGATTAAACATTATTTTCTAGAGCATAATCGTGTAAAGCGTTATCAAGATTTTTATGTAACGCTCCTTGGATTGCCTATGTCGTTAACCGAAAAAAGATTGTCAAAAGTTGGCAGTTCTACTCAAGTAATCTTTAATGAAAAAAGCGCATATAAAGTTCCTATACAACTAAAAGAACCCATGTTTTCTGATACTTGGAATTTATTTTTCTCTACTGAGAATTTCTCTTTGATTGGCATTGAAATGATTTTCCCCGAAGATCCCATGAAAGGAGAGCGTTTGTATTTTCTTGACAACTTTCAGATTGATAGTATGACCATCCCAAAAATTAGGCATTGGTATGACTTAAGCGGTACCTTAGGAGGTTCTGATGTAATAGGAAAGAGATTGAAATAGTCTTTTTGGAACAATCTTTGAAATTGCTTTTAGAAACTACTAATTATGAAAAAGCACTTCAAAGTTTCTATTCCAAAACCTTGTCATGAAGACTGGTCTAAAATGACCCCAAAAGAGAAAGGACGATTTTGTAATTCTTGTTCTAAAACTGTAATTGATTTTACGCAAAAGTCTCAAGAAGAAATTCAGAATTTTCTTGCTGAAAACAATGGCAAAAGGGTCTGCGGGCATTTTCAAAGAAATCAGTTAGATACTATTGTTTTGGAGATTCCTACTTTAACATTTCAACAACAACTCTCCTTCCAAAAACTGTTTATACTAGCACTATTATTTGTTATGGGCACAACTTTATTTAGTTGCCAAAACTCTAGTGGCAAAAAACAAAAAATAGAGAATGTGATTTTGATTGATACTATAGAGAAAGTAATAATTCAAACATTAGGCGAATTACCTGTAACTGGCAAAACTCTTCCTCCAGAGTTCAACAAGAATTTTCATATTGATAGCACCATAGAGATAGAAGAGGAAGAAATTATTATTGAAGATGTCCCAATTATTGAAACACCTGAAGAAATAGAAGGAGAAGTTATACTTACTACATTAGGAGATGTTGATTTCTCTCAAGAAATTGAAGAAAAAGAAGAAAAAGAAGATTTTGTGCTAGGTCTTGTCATCGAGGAACATCCAAGGTTTCCAGAAGCAAAAAATATTTCTATTGAAAAAGTTAGAGAGGATTTTAATCAAAGAATCAAGAAATTCTTTGGTGAACACTTTCAAGCTCCTCAATCTAGTATAGAAATTCCCTCAGGAAAATATAGAATCATTTCACAATTTACAATTGACAAGAACGGAAAAATTAATAACATAAAAATCAGGGCACCTCATCCTTCATTTGAAAAAGAAACAAAACGTATGCTTACAAAATTACCTGTGTTTATTCCTGGAAAACAACGAGGGAAAGTTGTAAGAACAAGGTATACCTTACCTATTCGAATTGATGTAGAATAGGCTCTTGGCTCTTCATTTCTCGGGAATGACACTATTGTTTTTTCTAACTCCTTGTGTTAATAGAATCTATTCAGCACAAATGATTGATTACAATTTAGATTAGCTCAAACAATTTTCCCGGTAACGGTTTTACAACTCCTTTGAGTTCCATTTGCAATAGAATTGGTGCTAATTGATATATAGGAATCTGTGTTTCTACAGCAATTATATCTAACAATTGTTGATTATTTACTAACAAAAAGTCATATATCTTTTGTTCAATTTCATTGAGTTCTACAAACAGTTTTTGCTGCTTCGCTTTTTGAGGTTTTATTGGAAGGTCCCAATTCAGAAGCTTTACAATATCATCGGCTGATTGCAAGAGGTGTGCTTTGTTATATCTTATAAGATTGTTGCAACCTCTGCTCATTACATCACTGATTTTTCCTGGCACAGCAAATACATCTCTATCGTAAGAGTTTGCAATATCTGCAGTTACTAGAGACCCTCCTTTTCCTGCGGATTCAATAATTATTGTTGCTTGAGAAATTCCGGCAACAATTCTATTTCGTTTTAAAAAATTTTCTCGCAAAGGTTCTTCATCATGAAAAAATTCAGTCATAAAACCTCCGTTTTTATTTACTTGATGAATATATTTCTTGTGCATCTTTGGATACACCTTTTCCAAGCCATGAGCCAACACTGCAAGAGTTTGCAAGTTGTTTTCTATCGCTACTTTATGAGCACATATATCAACTCCATAGGCAAACCCACTAACAATTATAGGATTGTAAGGACTCAACTCTCGAATTAAATTTTCACAAAAATTACGTCCATAAGAAGTCATGCTTCTTGTACCAACAATAGATAGAATTCTAGGATTAGAAACATCAATAGCTCCTTCTTGAAATAACAAGATTGGAGCATCAATACAATGTTGAAGGTTCTTGGGGTAATTCTCATCCAGAAAATACCTGTATTGTATGTTCTTTTTGTTGATATATTGAAGCTCTTTTTCAGCAAGAAAACAAGTAGAATCATCCAGCAAATTCTCTATAACTAAACTTCCAATACCATGAATTTTTTGAAGTGTGTGTTTTTTTTCGGCAAATATTTGTTCTGCGCTGCCAACTGTGGCGATTAGCTTTTTTGCTAAAATATCACCAATAAATTTTGTTTTCTGCAGTCGTAAAACGGCAAAAATTTCTTTCTCTTTCAATTTGCAATTATTTGATTTTCAAGATACAAATTTATTGTTGATAATTTATTGAACGTTTTGAAGCACGGTTTGTTAAAATTTTTATATTTGTTTCAATGGCATTAGCAACTTATATAAAAGATTTACTGTATAGATATGATTGTGTAATTGTACCTGATTTTGGTGGTTTTATTTCCAATAAAATTAGTGCAAAAATAAACGAGCAATCTCATACTTTTTATCCGCCTTCAAAGCAGTTAGGGTTTAATCACCATTTAACTCATAATGATGGTTTGTTGGCAAACTATGTAGCTTCTGCTGAAAACATTTCTTTTGAAAAAGCCAACCAAAAAATTGTTGAAACTGTAAGTAAATGGAATCAGCAAATTAAAACTCAAGCTCTGGTATTGGATAAGGTTGGTGTTTTGGAGTTGAATCCTGAAAATCAATTGACTTTTGAACCTAATAATGAAGTAAATTATTTACTATCTTCTTTTGGTTTGTCTTCTTTCGAATCAAATTCTATTGAAAGACCTGTTGAAAAAGTTGTTCCTTTAGTTCCTGCTTCAGAAAATAAAAAGGGAATCCCTGCTTTTGTTAAATACGCTGCCACAGCTGCTATTGTATTAACATTAAGTTATACTGGCTGGACAGGATATCAAAACAAGCAACAAGAAACTAAAATGGCAAAACAACAAGAAGAGGTTAATCAAAAGATTCAATCTGCAACTTTTGTTATTGACAATCCTTTACCTACCATTGAGTTAAATGTAACTAAAGAATTACCAAAACCTTACCATGTTGTCGCTGGTGCTTTCTACTACAAAGAAAACGCACAGAAAAAAGTAGATCAACTTAAAAAGAAAGGTTATGATTCCTACATTTTAGGAAAAAATAGTAGCGGTTTAATTCAAGTAGCTTATGCTTCTTTTTACAAAGTATCTGATGCTTATAAGAGTTTAGCTAACGTTCGAGAAGCTGATTCTAAAGACGCCTGGCTTTTGGTAAAAAAGTTCCACTAAGATTTTATTTTTCTTCTTATTTCCTCATTTGCTCTAGCGAGTGTTGTTATCTTTGTAAAAAATTTACAGATGAGAGCAAAAACACCTAGTGAATCATTAACAATACTCACTGATTTAGTTTTACCTGGAGAAACCAATTATTTAGACAACTTATTTGGTGGAGAGTTATTGGCTAGAATGGATAGAGCTTGTAGTATAGCCGCAAGAAGACATTCTAGAAGAATTGTAGTAACAGCATCGGTAAATCATGTAGCTTTTAACAAATCTGTACCTGTAGGAAGTGTTGTAACAATTGAAGCTAAAGTTTCAAGAGCTTTTAAATCTTCTATGGAAATCTATGTTGATGTTTGGATCGAAGATCGTCAGTCTGGATCTAAAACTAAAGTGAATGAAGGTATTTATACCTTTGTTGCTGTTGATGAAACTGGAAAACCTGTTGAAATCCCTCAAATAACTCCAGAAACCGATTTGGAAAAAGAACGTTTTAATGGAGCATTACGAAGAAAACAACTAAGTTTGGTGCTTGCGGGTAAAATGCAACCTAATGATGCTACTGAGCTAAAAGCATTATTTACTTCCTAAAAAATGCCTATTGTAGCTATTTTAATTGGGATTGGAATTTTTCTTTTCATATTGCTTGGAATCATCATATCTATTAGAGCTAAGCGAAAGAAGAAAGAAAGCGAGTTAGGAATCTTTCATCATCCCAGTAACTTTAAAAAACATCCTGTAGAATGGGTTCAAAAACCTAAAAAGACAGATAATTCTACTACCAAAAAATTATAGTAGAAGGTGTTGCCTATTTTCATATCTTAGTTTCATCTCAAATTAAAAAATATTACATATGAATTTAGGTGCTTTTTCAATGAGCTTGAATGTAAAAGATATTCAAGCTTCAAAAGAATTTTACGAAGCTTTAGGCTTTCATGTTTTTGCTGGTAAGGTAGAACGTAATTATCTTATTATGAAAAATGGGAACGCTTTGATAGGATTATTTCAAGGGATGTTTCAACAAAATATATTGACTTTCAATCCTGGATGGGATGAAAATGCTCAGAAATTAGACTCTTTTACTGATGTTAGAGAAATTCAAAAGCATTTAAAAGAAAACGGAATAAAACTACAAAAAGAAGCCGATGAAAGTACATCTGGCCCTGCAAGTGCTGTAGTATTGGATCCTGATGGAAATGCAGTGCTTATAGATCAACACGTATGAAAAAAGGAAGCTTTCTTCTCATTCTATTGATTGGATTTTCGAGTTATTCTCAACAAAAAAAAGATCCAGTTAATAAATACTTTGATCAATATTTAACCAATAAAAAAATATTTGACCTGATTGAAAAATCGCTTCCAACCTTAGAGGAATGTAAGTTGGTTTTTACAGGAGAAAATGCCAAAACTTACTTTGATGAAATACAGGAAGTAAAAGGTGTTATTAAAAATATTGTGTCAAAATTAGAACCTGAAACTTTGACTGAAAGTAGTTATAGAGCTTTTAATTCTAATGATACCAAGAAAGATAATGGCAAATCTTATTATGGTATGAGTGAAATAAAAGACGTTTTAAAACCTAACATCACCTTTTATCATATCACTTATAAAGATAGTAATGGTTCTGATTCTCGTTTTAGTCCATTTAAATTCTTTGTAAAGCTTAATGGGAAGTGGTTGTTTTTTCCAAAACCTACGAGAGTTTTTAGAAAGTAATTGTCACTTTACAAAAAGTGACAATTTAATTTTTCTTCATCTTAATTAAGACAACACCATTTCTTCCTTTTTCACCATATTTTTTTAGGGCTTGTTCCCCTTTAAACACATGAACAGATTCAATCTTATTTGTATTCAAATTAGACATATAAGAGTAACTTATCATTTTTTCTTTTCCATTATCTACAACTATGATTAGTGGTTTGTCGGATATTACAGTTTTATTGTTTCTAATCATAAACTGAAACTTCTCTTTTTCTAATTCTTTCTTAGAAGGAATAGTGTCCAACTGTTTCTCTTTAAATGTTTGAATATCATTTGATAAATTATGATTTGCTTCTAAGAAGCCACTAAATAGCAGAATCATTCCCATAATCGGGAAAAATAAGAATGCCTTTAGGTAGCTTTTTTTGCTTTTTACTTTTTTCTTATTCATCATGTATAATCGTTTTTTAAGATTTGTTGTATTGCTAAAATGATTCCCCATAGGTAAAGAAACACCTGTTTTTGTTTGAAATAAGAGTTGCTGATATTCTAATGCATTGAATCCTTTTTTTAGAACCTCTTCATCAGCCATATATTCATGCTCTGTTTTTATATCTTTTTGAAACATCCAAACTACTGGGTTAAACCAATAGAAAACAGTTAACAATTCTAATAAAATTGTATCAACAGTGTGATATTGAAGCTGATGATATTGTTCATGAGCGATTAGAGCTTTCATTTCTTTTTCATCTAGTTCTTTATTACCAATAAATAAAGCATTGAAAAATGTAAACGGCGCAATTTCTTTGTCAACTTTTACCAGAGTAAAACCCCATTTTTGTTGCTTTATAGAAGTAAAATACCATTTCGAAATTGTTAAGAATCCTAAAAGAGATCTAAAAGCAAAAAAGATTAGTCCGATAAAATACACCGTTAAATAAATACTTGTTACTTCTTCGGTAATGACTTTAGATAATCCTTGCTGTACTCCTTCTGAACCTTGTATGAAAATAGCATTTACAATTTCAGGATATGTATCAGGAATCAACAAGTTTCCTAAAGGAATAAATAAAAATCCGCAAGCAAAAAGAATACAAACAAGCCCTACAATTCTTTTGATTTGATGATGTGCATCATTCTTAAAAAAGATTCTGTATAACAAGTATAGGAATGCTAAGCATATGCTAGATTTAATCAAGTATCCTTCCATTATTTTTTCTTTTTGTCGTCTATTTTATTTTTAAAATATGTAATCAATTCTTCCATTTCTTCAGTAGTTAAATCTTCTTGACTACTTAATTCAGATACAAGGTTCTTAAAAGAATTCGAAAAGTAGTTTTTAACAAAAGATCGCATGTATCCATTGGTATATTGTTTTCTTTCTATTAAGGGATAATACTCGAATGAATTCGCTATTGGTTTTCTTCCTACAAAACCTTTCTTTTCTAAAATTTTTATAATGGTGGCTACTGTAGTATATGCTGGTTTTGGTTCTTCATATTCTTTAACTACATCTCTTATCAATCCTTTATCTATAGACCAAAGAATTTTCATCACCTTTTCTTCTGCTTTTGTAAGTTCTAAATTCATTCTAATTGTATTACAGAATCAAAACTACTAATAATTTAGTATTTCTACTAATTTCATAGTAGAATTAACATTTCACTTAAGATTTTGTTGATGCTTTCTTTTAAGAATTGATAGAGCTATCTAAAAGAGGAATAAAAATTACCTTCTTAAGATCCAGCTTGCGGGATTTAATCGCGTAGTATTTTTAGATAGCACGAAGATTAATTTTGTTTTTCCAGTAATTCTATCTGTAAAAATCTTACCCAAAGCTTGGCCTGTTTTTACTTGATCACCAGCACTCACATACACGTTTTCTAAATTATTGTATACCGAAATATAATTTCCATGACGGATTAACACTGACTTTTTCCCTTCAGATTGTACTTGTATTGCCAGAACTTCTCCGTTGAAAATAGACTCTGCATTTGTACCTTTTTCTGTAGTAATATGAATTCCGGTACTATTGATATAATTTCCTTTATAAACTGGATGGGGTTGTCTTCCAAACCTTCTTGTTATTAGACCGCTATCTACTGGCCAAGGCAACTTTCCTTTGTTTTGTTCAAATCTAACAGCTAAGGCTTTAGCTTCAGGAGTTAGAGCAAAACCTTTAGAAATCTTTACACCTTTTTTTGCATTGGCTTTTGCAATTGCATCTCTAATTAATTTATCTATTCTATCTGCAATTTTCTTTTCTTCTTTCTGTTTGTTTCTAAGCTCTCTTTTGTACTTATTTTCTCTTTTTTTAATTTGAGAAATTAATTTTTCTTGACTCTTCTTATCTGTTTCAATTTTCAATTTCTCATCTTCTTCATTTGCTAAAAGCGAATCTTTGAGTTGTTTTTGAAATTGAAGAGAATCGTTAAGTTGCTGAACAATTGTTGATTGAATGACTACTTCTTCTCCTTGCTTTTTCCTAAAAGTTGCATACTGATTCATATACTTTACTCTCTTGTAGGCTTGGTAAAAGTTTTTGGAAGATAAAATAAACATCGTTCTATTCTGTTTTGATCTACTCTTGTAAGATTTATAGATCATTGCAGCATAATCTTTTTTTAGAGCTTCTAATTTTTCTTCAAGCTTTTTAAGCTTTTTTTCGTTTCCGCTAATTTCTCCTGTTAACGATTTTGCTTCTAAATTAATCGTGGTAATTAGTTTTTGTCTAACCTCAATCTTTTGGTTGATATCCTTTAAATCTTCCAATGCATTCTTCTCTTTCTTTTGTGTATCAAAAAGAAGCTTATTTACTTTCTTGATTTCTTTCTTTAGGCGTTTTCTATCTGCCTCTAATTGCTTTCTTGTTTTTTGAGCTGATAAAGGAGCTATTAATAAAAAAAGAAAAAGAAAAGATATGTATTGATGTTTGTTAGACATTACAGATGTATACGTTTATATCCTGAAGGAATCTTATAATGAACATTTACAGGTTTGTTAAGCGTTAATGATCTTGTTCTCATATCTACCCAAGTATATCTTTCTCCTTCATAGGCGTTAATTATCGTTTTTAAAGGAAAATAGTTGTCTTCAAGTACTGTGTAATTCCCATAATCAACTCTCAAACGTCTGTCTGTTCCAGTTTTTGTTAAATACATTTGATCTAGTCTAAAATGTCTAGGGTTAATTCTAAAAAATACGTCAAACAATTCTTGTTGATTTCTAGGCGTTAATTTATAGGAATTTCCATCAATTTCAGATTTAAACTTCTGGTCTTTCATATCTAAAATACTTCTTCCTACTAAAAGGTTTTGAAGTTGAGAAAAGGTAACTTTAACCCCTAAAAGGTCTTCCAAAAGTTCATAATTCCCTTCAAAATATTCTTTTTCTACAGGTGAATAGAAACTAAATGATTTGGGAGTTATCTTTATCTTATAAGCAGTAACCACCTTGGTTACTTTCATCCAGATAATTGAATCCTTTTTCATTCTTAAACGAACCGTAAACTGAAATCTTTTTCTTTTATCTCCCCTATAATTAGTATACCTAACCTTTATTTTTGAGTCTAATGTATTAGCTGTAAATTTATTGTCTTCGTACTTTTTAACAATTTTTCTAGCAGTCATTTTTTTCAGACTTTCAGAATTCTCCACAACAGCTTTATTAGATTTACATGCTGTAATTGCTATGGTTAAAATCAGTAAAAGTTTAATAAATTTCATTCAACAGTTTTTAATTTTTTAGCTCTATTCCTATAGTCTTGCGCCTTGATAGAATTTCCAAGTCCGTCATAAGCTTTTGCCAAGGTTTCATAGAAATCTGCTTCTAGATTACTGTTATCAATAACAAAATCGATACCACTCTCTAAAATACTAATTGCTTCTTTATGATTGCTTAGAATTTGAAGTGATTTCCCTCTCATTAAATAGGCATGAGGCTGTGCCGGAAAAAGATCTATCGCTAGTTTGCTATACTTATGAAAAGTCTTGACATCCTCCTCAAAAGCTAGGTCTAATATTTTTTTAAGCGTTTTAAATGAACTTTGATCGTCTTCAAAAGTTGCTATTAAACTCTTAATATCTTGTTTTTCTTTCTTTTTTGCTGGACCCTTTCTGAGCTCTAAACTTTTTTTAAGTTGCTTTAAGTTTCTTGGCAATCCTTTTTCTTTTTCTAACTCATCCATCAGAGAAAGTGCTTCAAGATAATTTCTATTGAAATAATATAATCGAACCAAATCTTCTCTTTTTTGAGGATCTAGCTTGATTATTTTTTGTTGGACATCTATTGCTTCCTTATAGTTTCTTTCTTTTTTATAAATGGCTACCAAATGACTAAGCATCCAAATATTATTAGGCTCTTGAATCAACGCTTTATTAATATATTCTTTAGCTGCATGATACTTATTGAGCAAAAAGTAGTTTTTAGAAAACTCAAAATAAATGGAAACATCATTAGGTAACAGTTCATTACACGTTTCTAAGTTTTCAATAGCTTTTTCATAATTCTTTATTGATTTTTCAGAAAGAGCTTTGAAAAAATACTGTTGGAATTTTAATTGCTTCTCTTCTTTTAAGTCTTTTGCAAGAACAATACTATCCTGACCAAGAGAAATAAAAGGATTGTACAATAGTCCTAAGAAAATGACAAGTACAATCCTTTTAATCATAATATTTTGATGTTTATACTAATTCTGTATAATCTCCAATGCTAACTGATGTATAGTTACCATTATATTTAGCATGATTTCCAATCATCGCATTATCTAATTTGGCATTGGAAATATGTGCATTTGTTTGGATAAGAGAATTTGTAATTTCAGAATCCTCTATAATTGATCCTTTCCCAATAGATACATAAGGTCCTACTTGAGCGTTCCTTATTACTACATCTTCGCCAATATAACAAGGCTGAATAATATTTGCATCTTCTAAAACAACGTTTTCAGACACTAAATTATTTCCTTTCTCATATTCAAATTCTAAAATCTTCTTATTGGTATCAACTGTCGGGTCTTTTTTTCCGCAATCCATCCAAACATCAACTTTTCCTGGTATAAATTTAGCACCTTGTTCTTTAAGAGTTTCTAAAACATTTGTTAATTGATATTCTCCGTTTTCTTTAATATCGTTATCTAATAAATATTGAATCTCCTCTTTTACCTTTCCTCCATCTTTGAAATAGTAAATTCCAATGATGGCTAAATCAGAAACAAACTCTTTAGGCTTTTCTACAAAATCTGTAATGTAACCATCTTTAAGCTTCACTACTCCAAAAGCACTTGGGTCTTCTACTTGTTTTACCCAAATTGCTCCATCTGCTGTAGCATCTAAGGTGAAATCTGCCTTGAATAATGTGTCAGCAAATGCAACAACACAAGGTCCTGACAAAGAATCTTTAGCGCATTGAATAGCATGAGCCGTTCCTAAAGCCTCTTCTTGTACATAAACAGATCCTTTGGCTCCTAACTCTTCAGCTATTGAAAGCAGTTTTTCTCTTGTGTCTGACGGAAATCCTTTGGCTATAGGGCCAATAATAAATGCAATTTCTTCAATTTTTTGATTTACAACACCCGCTATATCTTCAACTAATCTTTGAACGATTGGTTTTCCTGCAATGACTGTTAGAGGTTTTGGAATTGTAAGGGTGTGAGGTCTAAGTCTAGACCCAATTCCAGCCATTGGAACTATAATCTTCATGTATTCGTTTTCATTTTTTGATTCTGGTGCAATATACCACTAATTAAGGGATTGTGAAAAAGTAAAAAACACCCTTTTATATACCTTTTGGTATGGCATTAATCAAGTTTCTAGTATAATTAGATTTTGGTTTTTTATATATCACATCTGCATCTCCTTTTTCTTCAATTTTGCCTTTTTTCATAACTACTAGTTGATCTGACATGTATTTAACAACTGATAAGTCATGTGAAATAAAAATGTAGGAGAAATTAAATTCACTTTTCAATTCATTTAACAAATTCAATACCTGGGCTTGAACAGAGACATCAAGAGCAGAAACAGACTCATCGCAAATAATTAATTTCGGCTGTAAGGCAATAGCCCTAGCAATACCTATTCTTTGCCTTTGTCCTCCAGAAAATTCGTGAGGATATCTATTATAATGTTCCTCTGTTAAACCAACTTTATTCAAAAGGTCTAGTACATATAGTTTTCGCTCATTAGAACTTGATAGAATATTATGCGCATTCATAGGTTCTAAAATTGCTTTTCCGATAGAAATTCTGGGATTTAATGACGAAAAAGGATCTTGAAAAATTATCTGCACCTCTTTTCTCATTTTTTTTAAATCTTTACCCTTAAGTCTTGTGATGTCTTTTCCTTTGTAAAGAATTGTTCCTGAAGTAGCTTTCTCTAAGTTAAGAATAGTTCGGCCTAGAGTAGTTTTTCCGCAACCAGATTCTCCTACCAAACCTAATGTTTCTCCTTCATAAACTTTAAAAGATACTTCATCCACCGCTTTTACTTCACTAGTAGCACCAAGCCAAGTACTTTTTAAGTAATACTTTTTAAGATTAACAATCTCAAGAAGAGGGTTATTCTTATAGAGTTGATTATGAAAATTTAATCTCTCTTCTTCAGAATAAAGAGTATTGTCTATAGAATTGCTTATATAATCATCTACTGTTGGTAATTTTTTAAGTCTTTCACCTAAACTGGGCTTAGATCTAATTAAAGCTTTCGTATATTCCTTCTGTGGTTGTTGAAAAACTTGTTTTGTTTTACCTTTTTCAACAATGACTCCTTTATGAAGAACCAAAACTTGGTCTGCTATTTCAGAAACTAAAGACAAATCGTGTGAAATAAACAAAACACTCATCTTATTCTCCTGCTGTAGTTCCTGTAAAAGTTGAATGATTTCTTTTTGAACAGTAACATCTAAAGCGGTTGTTGGCTCATCAGCTATTAATAAATCTGGTTTACAAGCAATAGCCATAGCTATCATTACTCTTTGTTTTTGGCCGCCACTTATTTGATGAGGATAGGATTTAAATATTTCTTCTGGTCTTGGTAATTTAACTTTTTCAAAAAGCGAAATCACCTCACTATAAATTTCTTTCTTTTTTAAATTCGTGTGATTTTTTAAAATTTCAGCAACTTGATTACCACATACTAGAGTTGGATTTAAAGAACTCATAGGTTCTTGGAAGATCATTCCTATTTTATTTCCTCTTATTTGTTGAAAATCTTTTTGAGATAAGCTTGATAGGTTTACTTGATCAAATAAAATTTCTCCTTCAGTTTTTAACGATTTGGGAAGAAGTCCCATAACAGCTAATGAGGTTATAGATTTTCCACTTCCAGACTCGCCTACAATTCCTAAAATTTGATTTTTCCCCAGCTTAAAACTGATGTCTTTAACAATTTCTTTTTCAGAATTATTCTGTGAAATTTTTATAGAAAGGCCTTTTAATTCTAGCATTTTACTAAGGTAAAAATACTTTTTAAAATACACATCCCTGTTTTAGGGGATGGTTAATTTCACCATTTTCGGGTATTGTTATATCAATAAAAAAAATATACATTTGAAGCGAATTTGATATTCTTTTAAGAGTTTTTAACATATAGCTCGTAAAATCTTATCATTTTTTTATCAAATATTTAAATTAACCTTAATCCCCCAAAAAGCATTATGACTTAACTATACTATCTACACAATTATCTTTGAACTCACCCCCCCTAAACCGATTCCCCTCAACATTAGTTCAAAACAAAAATCTTTATTCAACTAACTTAAATCAATTTTATTATGAACCGACGTAAAGTTAGATTCATAATGGGTGGTTTTGCTGCTGTAGCATTAGCATCCATTATTACTGTCAAGGCTATTGACAAATATGAATCTCAAAAAATTCTAGAGAAAAGAAAAATTCATAGCGAATTTCTAAAAAACAGCCCCTATAAAGAATCTTTAACTTGGGGTAAAAAAGAGAGGAAACTAAAAGGTCTACCTCCAAACAAATACTTCGAACAAATGTGGGAGTTAACCATCAATCCTGCAACTGGAAAATTAGACGATGGTAAAATCACTCTTTTAAGAGAACAACTTCTACAAGAAAGATTGGCTAATAGAAACCCGGGTCATTCATCCAATGCTTGGGAAGAAAGAGGGCCTAATAATGTAGGAGGAAGAACTAGAGTTATTCTATTTGACCCAAATGACAGCAGTAACAATACTGTTTATGCTGGTGGAGTTAGTGGTGGTCTATGGAAAAATACTAACATTACAAGTAGCAGCTCTCAATGGGCAAGAGTTACAGGTGTTCCCGGAAACCTTTCAGTGACATCTATCACGGTAGATCCAAACAATTCTAACATTTGGTATGCTGGAACTGGTGAGCAATACACTGCTGGAGACGTTGTTGGAACAGGAGTATATAAAACCACTGATGGAGGAACTACTTGGAGCGCAGTAAATATTCCTGCAGCTGGAGATGCGACTTTTGAATATAGTGCAACAAACTTATTCCTTTCTGGAATTTTCTATGTAAATGATATTGTTGCATGGAACAACGGAGGAAATACAGAACTTTTTGTAGGTGTTGGAGCATTTGTTTACGGCGACGCCTCTACTCCATCTAATTGGCTAGGGTTACAAACCGCAGGTATTTATCGTTCTACTAATGGTGGAAGCACATGGTCTAGAATAGAACAAGCTAATATGAGCCATGTTCAAAATAGTAAGACATATTATTACATACCTAATGATTTTGAAATTGGAGCCGACAACAAATTATGGATGGGTACAATTGGAAACGCTTTTGGTCAAGGAGGTGGTAGAGTATATAGCACCACTAATGGTTCTACTTGGACTGAGGCTGGAGCATCACCTCTAACCGATTCTGACAGAGTAGAATTAGAACCTTCAGCATCCAATGCAAACAAATTGTATGCTTTGACCGAAGGAAATTCATCTCCTGTTCATATCTATGAAACTACAAATGGTTTCAGTAGCATAACTTCTAAATCTTTACCAAGTGATGCAGATACTGGAATTCCTGCTAACGATTTTTGTCGTGGACAAGCTTTTTATGATCTAATGATCGAAGCAGATCCTAACAATGACAATATTGTTTATGTAGGAGGTATCGATTTATTCCGCTCAACGAATGGAGGGAATTCTTGGGGACAAATTTCAAAATGGTCCAACAACAATAATTTAGCTGGATTAAGTTGTTCTTTAGTCCATGCAGATCAACATGCGATGACTTTCCGTCCAGGAAATTCTAATCAAGCGTTGTTTGGTACTGATGGAGGAGTTTATTATGCTTCTAGTTTGTCTTCTGCTCAAAACTCTAATGTGATTGGAGCTAGAAACAACAATTATAATGTAACTCAATTTGTAAAAGCAGGTATTGGGCCTGATGGGTCTGGAGACACAAACGGAATCTTCTCTGCTGGAGCTCAAGACAATGGAACACAAGCCTTTAGAGATGGAAATACTTCTCCAGGAATTAACTCTTCAGAAGAGCTAAGTGATGGAGATGGGTTCTACACATTTATTGATAAAGATGGTCAGTACGCTATTGCTACTTTTGTAAACAATGTCATTTATAGATTTAGCTTGCCATGGAACGGTCTGGGAAGAAGACAAGGTGGTGCAACTACATTATCTAGTAGCCAAACTACTGGAGACTTTGTAAACCAAATGGACTACGACAGTGATGCAAATAGACTGTTAACAAATAACTCTTCTGGTACAAGTTATTCAATTAGAAGTATTAATGTTGCTTCTAACAGCAGCGGAACATTTACCAATGCTGCGTTAAATGCTAAACCAACTGCCTTTAGAGCTTCTCCTTTTGCAAGTAACACATGGTATGTAGGTATGGCAAATGGAGGAATGGTTCGTTTAACTGGTGTTGGAAACAATAGTGCTTCTTTCACTACTGTCACTACCCCTTTTGTTGGATCTGTATCTTCAGTACGTTTTGGAGAAACTGCAAATGATCTTATAGTAACTATTCATAATTATGGAGTAACTAGTGTATGGTATTCTTCAAATGCTGGTTCTTCTTGGTCTAACAAAGAAGGAAACTTACCAGATATTCCTGTACGAGATGTACTTCAAAACCCATTAAATAGAAATGAAGCTATTTTAGCAACTCAGCTTGGAGTTTGGTCTACTGAAAACTTCAACGATGCTAGTCCTACTTGGGTTCAATCTTATAATGGAATGAGCGATGTTAGTGTTACTGCATTTGATTATTGGGCTGTAAATGGTGATGACAATAACAATCAAATTATTGCTTCTACTTACGGTAGAGGAGTTTTTACAGGTCAATTTACCGCCACATCTACTCCTGATACAGAAGCACCAACTGCTCCAAGTGGTTTAGCTACTTCTAATATTACTGAAACTACGATAGATCTTAACTGGAACGCTTCAACAGATAATGTAGGTGTTACAGGGTATGATGTATATCAAAATGGAAGTTTAGTCGGAAACACTGCTTCAACTACTTATCAAGCAACTGGACTTACTGCCAATACAAGTTATAGTTTTTATGTAATTGCTAAAGATGCCGCTGGAAATAGTTCAGCACAAAGTAATACTGCAAATGCTACAACTTCTGCACCAGATACAACAGCACCGTCAGCTCCAACTGGTTTAGCTAGTTCTAATGTAACAGATTCTAGTGTAGATCTTTCTTGGAATGCTTCTACAGATAATGTTGCAGTAACTGGCTATGATGTGTATCAAGGTGGAAGTGTAATAGGAACTACCGCTAACACTAACTACAATGTAACAGGATTAGCTTCTAGTACTGCATATTCATTTACTGTTAGAGCTAAAGATGCAGCTGGGAATGTTTCAGGAGATAGCAATACTGTAAATATTACTACAGATTCTACTCCAATTACTTATTGTTCTTCTCAAAGTTCTAATATTAATGATGAATACATAGGTCGTGTACAATTAAATACAATTGACAATGCCTCTGGAGGACAATTCTATACTGATTTTACAAGTATCTCTACAACTTTAACAAAAGGAAATCAATATACAGTTACCATAACTCCAACTTGGACAGGAACTGTTTATTCAGAAGGATATTCTGTATGGATTGATTATAATAGAGATGGTGACTTTACAGATGCTGGAGAGCAGGTATTCTCTCAATCACCAACACAAACAACTCCAGTTTCTGGAAACTTTACAGTTCCTGCTGGCGCTACTGAAACTACAACAAGAATGCGTGTTTCTATGAGTTATAATGCTACTCCTACTTCATGTCAATCCTTTACATATGGTGAAGTTGAAGATTATACAATCGTAATTGCCGCTGCAGGTCCAGATACCGAAGCTCCAAGCAATCCTACTGGATTAGCCGCTTCTAATACTACAGAAACAACTACAGATCTTTCTTGGAATGCTTCCACAGACAATGTAGCTGTGACTGGATATGACGTATATCAAGGAGCAACTAATATTGCTAGCGTATCAGGAACCAATTACCAAGTAACAGGACTTACACAGAATACAAATTATTCATTTACTGTAAGAGCTAAAGATGCTGCTGGAAATATTTCTGGAGATAGTAATACCGCAAATGTTACTACACTAGCAGCACCTACTTGTGATGATGGAATTCAAAATGGTGATGAAACTGGTGTAGACTGTGGTGGATCTTCTTGTTCGCCTTGTTCTTCAAGCGAAACAATCTTAAACCAAAGTTATTTTGAATCTGGCTGGGACGGCTGGGTAGATGGAGGTAGTGATGCTTTCAGATATTCTGGTGGTAGATCATATGAAGGAACTTATTCCATCAGAATTAGAGATAATTCTGGAACAGCAAGTTCTATGACTTTAAACAACATAGATGTAAGCTCTTATGATCAAGTAGAAGTAAACTTCTTCTTCTATCCTAATAGTATGGAAACTGGTGAAGACTTCTGGTTACGTTTCTATAACGGGTCTTCATGGATTACTGTTGCAACATGGTCTAGCGGAACAGACTTTAACAACAATACATTCTATGAAAGTACTATTACTTTAGATGCTAGTCAGTACAACTTTGCTGCTAATTCAGGATTTAGATTCCAGTGTGATGCTTCTGCAAATGCTGATAGAATTTATATTGATCAAGTAACTATTACGGGTATTACAGGTAGTTCTTCTAAGGTAGATTCTACAAATCAAATAGGAATAAACACTAATCAATCTGACAATAACAATGGTATTAGTGATGATTTAATTGTTTATCCTAATCCTGTTGTAAATATTTTAAGAATCAATCCAGAATATAATGTAAACTCTGGTTATAGAATTATAGATTTAAATGGAAAACAAATCTTAGCTGGTAGAATGCTAAACAATTCTATCAATGTAAGTTCTCTAAAATCTGGAATCTATTTAATAGAACTTTCAGACGAAGAAGAAACTTTTGTTCAAAAATTCATTAAACAATAGTTAACAACTCTTCATATATAGAAGATTAGAGCCCGATAAAATCGGGCTCTTTTTTTGACTCACCTTTTTTGGGGAGGCGAAAATTTCCCTAAAACAAGGTATTGTCTAGGACTTATAATCTAGGTACATTTACATTGTTATTGTTCTTTTATACATGTTATTAAGTTTTTAATTAAGAACATACCCCCTATCTTAATTAATAATTTTTAGAAACCCAAATCATCCGATTTGGGTTTTTCTTTTTATATATCTTTTTTCCTCACTTTTGTAGAAATCACAAACCTCTCACCCATTTTAGGGAGAAAAAAATTTCCCTAAATCATGGTATTGTGTAATCTTATGAATGACAGTAAATTTACTTTGTAATTGTTATTTCATACATATTATAAAAGTTAGCTTATTTAATTAAGACCTTCCCCCTAATCTTAATTAAAGATTAAGCCCGAGTGAGAACTCGGGTTTTTTTGTTTCCTTTGTCAAAATTTTATTTGTGAATTACCTTTCAATAGAAAATATATCAAAATCTTATGGTGAAAGAGTCTTATTTGAAGATTTATCATTTGGAATCAACAAGGATCAAAAAATTGCTTTCATCGCTAAAAACGGAACTGGAAAAACTTCCGTACTAAATATTATTGCTGGGAAAGACACTCCAGACTCAGGTCAGGTAATTCAACGCAAAGGAATTAATATTGCTTATTTATCCCAAGAGCAAAATTTAGATCCTCAACTCTCTATCGAAGAAACAATCTTTGCTACAGAGAATACGATTTTACCCATTATCAAACAGTACGACTTAGCCCTTCAAAATCCTGAAGACTCAGAAAACTATCAGAAAGCTTTTGAACTTATGGAGCGTCATAATGCTTGGGATTTTGAAACACAATACAAATTAATTTTATCAAAGCTTAAATTAAATAACCTCAATCAAAAAGTAGCAACGCTTTCTGGAGGTCAAAAAAAACGTTTAGGGCTAGCAATTATTCTTATCAATAAACCAGACTTACTTATTCTTGATGAACCAACAAATCATTTAGATCTTGAGATGATAGAGTGGCTAGAATCGTTCTTCAAAAAAGAAAAGATTACTTTATTTATGGTTACCCATGATCGTTATTTCTTAGAAAGAGTTTGTAATGAAATTATTGAATTAGATCAAGGAGAGTTATACAAATACAAAGGAAACTATTCTTATTTCTTAGAGAAAAAGGAAGAAAGAATTGCTCAAGAAGCGAGTTCTACTGAAAAAGCTAAAAATCTTTTTAAAAAAGAGTTAGATTGGATGCGTAGACAGCCCAAAGCGAGAACTACAAAATCTAAATCTCGGATTGATGATTTCTACGAAATTAAAAAGAAGGCAAAAAAAAGAAGGCAAGATCATACTGTACAGTTAGAGATCAATATGGAGCGGTTAGGAAGCAAAATTGTTGAGCTTCATAACTTAAAAAAATCTTTTGGTGATTTAACTATTTTAGATGGTTTTGAATACGTATTTAAGAAAGGTGAACGAATAGGTGTGATTGGGAAAAACGGTACTGGTAAGTCTTCTTTTTTAAATATTCTTACCCAAAAAGAAACCGTTAATGGCGGAAAAGTGATTGTTGGTGAAACCGTTAAGTTTGGATATTATACTCAAAAAGGAATCCAAATTAAAGAAGGTCAAAAAGTTATTGAAGTCATTAAAGAATATGGCGAAGAAATACCGCTTACAAAAGGAAGAAGAATTTCTGCAGCTCAATTATTAGAACGTTTTCTTTTTGATCGCAAAAAGCAATATGATTTTGTAGAAAAACTAAGTGGAGGAGAAAGAAAACGATTGTATTTATGCACAGTTTTAATTCAAAACCCTAATTTTTTAATTTTAGATGAGCCTACGAACGACTTGGATGTAATTACGCTCAATGTTTTGGAAAGCTTTTTATTAGATTATCCAGGGAATTTAATCGTTGTTTCTCATGATCGTTATTTTATGGATAAGATTGTAGATTCTTTGTTTGTATTCAGAGGTGACGGTATTGTAGAAAACTTTCCGGGGAATTATTCTGATTTTAGAACCTATGAAGATTCAAAACCAACAGAATCTACTAAAAAAGACTCTAAAAAGAGTGATATCAAAAAAACTCCTTCTAAATCAAAGCTTAGTTACCAAGAAAAAAGAGAATTTGGTTCTCTTGAAAAAGACATTGAAAATTTAGAGCGAAAAAAGAAAACATTAGAATCTTTTTTCACTCAAGAAGACATTTCTCAAGAACAGGTAACCGAAAAATCTAACGAACTGCAAGAAATTATTCAACTTATTGAACAAAAAGAAGAACGTTGGTTAGAGCTCTCTATGAAATTGGAGGATTAAATCTGTACAATTTCATCTTCTTTAACAAGCTTTTCATTATTGAAACGAAGCAACAATTGAGCAACAGCTATTGTATCTTTCTCACAATAACTTACTATCCGTTCTAAGTTTTTCTCTTGATAATATACCTTTCCAACATCTGCTCCATCAATATCGTCTTTAGGCGATGGTATTCCCAAAACAGCTGTTAGAAGTTGAAGAGAAGTAAAGTGTTTATAGTCTCCAAATTTCCATAAATCCATTGTATCTAAATGAGGAACTTCCCAAGGTTTTTTTCCAAACAGGTTTAATTTTTTAGGTAATTCTATTTGATGAATGATCATTCTTCTAGCGATGTATGGAAAATCAAACTCTTTGCCATTATGAGCACACAACAGGTGTTGATTCTTATTAAAATGTGTTTCTAGGAGGTTTTTAAAATCCTGTAAAATAGTTTTCTCATCGTCTCCAGAAAAAGAAGTTACTCTTAATGTTCTTTTTTGATTTTTCTCAGCAAAATAAGCTACAGAAATACAGATGATTTTCCCAAATTCGGCCCAAATTCCTGCTCTCTCATAAAAGTCTTCGGGCTCAATATCATCCTTTCTTTGATAGGCTGTTTTTTTGGTAAATAACTCTTGATGGTTTTGCGATAATTCTTCCCATTTTTCATTTTGGGGTACCGTTTCTATATCTAGAAACAATATGTCTTTTACGTTGATCTTTAAATTCATTTTTGCAATTATTTTTTGATGTTAAGTTACTAAAAATAAAAAAGCCTCGAAAATTCGAGGCTTTTATGAAATCTATAATTAGAATTTTTTATTCTATAATTATTTTTTGTGTAGCAACCTTAGTTCCTTGAGTTACTTTTAAGATGTATATACCAGAGTTGATTCCTGTAATATCAAGAGTTTTTCTTGTTCCAGTAAAACTTTGAGTAAATACTTTTCTTCCTAATACATTGAAAAGAACCACTTCTTTTTTATCAATACTATTAGTAGTAACTGTCAAGTTGTTTCCTTTCACAGGGTTTGGATATGCCGAGTATCCTTCTATCTCATTTTGCTGAACACTTAATACAATGTTAGCAGAAGAAGTACCAAAAATTTGGGCTGTACCATTAAACTCTGCTGCAGGACCTGTAACATTTGCGGTACCTGTAGGAATTACATTTCCAATAAAATCTGCAGTACTAAATGCTGATCTAAAGACTAGAGTATTTCCTCCTTCAGTAATATCGTAATTAGTGCTAGCAGCAAAAGTAGCAACACCATCACCATCTGTAAAGGTTACATTGTTAATTGTAATCCACTCCGACTCATAGTCATTTAAATTTGCATTTAAATCAGCAATAGTAACAACTTGAGGAGTAATTGCATTTCCTGTAGTAGAAGCTGCACCAGGATCAACTTGTGGTACAAATTGTAAGACACCGCTAAAAGAACTTAATTGACCTTTAATTCCTGTGATTCCATCTCCTACATTGTAGGATGTAGTGATTGTTCCATTATCATCATCAATTAAAATTGCAGCAGTTCCATCCTCAATATATTTTTGATTTCTTGAATTCATCGCGTCGAAAGTCATGATTGCCTCTCCCGTCAATTCATAATAATTTCCTTCTGTACCTGCTCTCAAAGCAGCGATATCAGCAACTTGTGCATAGGAAGCAACAGAGAACGAAACACTAGCTGACACAGCTGGCGATAAAGAGTTCCCACTATTATCTACTAATTCGGCAGTTATCGTATATGATCTACCAGCTACTACTGTAATTGCCGGTGGTGTAGTTGTAAAAAAACTTGCATTCTCATCAGCTTGCCCAGTTTCTTGTAAGACAGTAGCAATGTAACCATCTCCAGAGTTATCTGAAACTCCTCCTCCAGCATCAGCAGACAAAGTAAAGTTTGAAATACTCAATGTTGGGGTCACTTCAGTGGTTTCTGGGTTAAAAATCTGATTCGTTGAAATTCCACCAATAGAAATTGTTGGGTTTGTTGGTACAGAGAAAACCAAAACATCATTAAATGTTTGACCCACCATTAAGTCATCAATACGAATAGTTTCGTCTGAAGATGAATTGGATTGTCTTAGCGCGAATTGATCAACAGTAAAAGCTCCAATAGCTGATCCAGAGATTGATGTATCAGTTGATACTGTTGGATCAACCCATAATTGAGCAGTTCCTGTTACTTGATCAAACTTTACAACAACTCGATAAGATTGACCAAAGGTTAAATCAGTTCCCCATGTAGCTTCTGCTGTAGAACTATTAGATGCAATACCTATAGAATAATCTCCAGCTCCTGACGGAGGTACAATATCCATTCTTGCTCTATAATTACTAGTTCCTTCTAAAAAGTTTGCAAAATATTCAGAATCTGATCCTGAAACAGGAGAACCTAAATCATCAATAGACAGATTAAATGCATAATAAATATCTCCAGCTACAGTAGCAAAAGTAAGAGAAGCGTCTTCTCTAGACCCGCTTCCATGGGACATAACTGCCTGCCCTGATGCGACTTGTATTTCCGAAGCTGTTCCACTAAAGTTTGTCCAACCTCCATTTGGGACAAGATTCCCATCAGAGTAAGAAAACCCTTCGGCCAAAATAACTTGACCAAAAGAAAAAGCAGACAAGCAAAGGGTGAATAGTAAAGTTAAAAAGTAATTTTTTCTCATGTATAAAAGTTTAGTTTAAAATAAAGATGCTTTAAAGATATAAAATATCTTGTCTTTTTATTCGTTTTTAACAGATTAAATTATAAGGGTGAGTATAAAAAAGCAGGCATAAAGCCTGCTTTATAAATTATTCTTCTATTTTATCTTTAGAAATTATATCCAGTCCAAGAAAAAATGGAATTATCTACACTGCTAGATGTTCCGTTAGAAGCATTAATTGTTGCCCCAGGAGCATTCTTGTTATCTGCTATATCTAATCCATTTGAAGAGTTACCAACTACTGTAATAGTAGTTGCTGCTGTAGCTGTTCCCTTAGAATCCTCTAAGTCAATAAAGTCAGAGTATGTTGCTCCAGTTCCTAATGCTACATAAGCTCCAGTAATTGTAGCTGTTGCACCTCTTCTTACCTTGATAGCATCAGACATTTGTACCCCATTTCCATTATTGATAATAGTTAACCCATTAATGGTAAATACAGATTGATTGATATCTGTTGGAGAGTTTCCGTCTAAATTTCCATCAGCTTCTATTCCCCTTGGGTCTGAAGTTACTGCCGAATATGACGCTTCTCTAATTCCATAAAGGTTTGTACAAGTTCCTGTATAACCTTGCGTAAAATCAAACATATCATCTTTAGCGTTTACAACTAAGATATTGGAAGCATTTACTGTTCCTCCAAAAAACTCAATTGCATCATCGTCTCCATTTAGAATAGCTATATTGCTAATTGTAGTTCCGTTACCTACTCCATTAAGAGTTAATCCATTGTGCTCAGCTTCATCGTCTATTCTAGCTCCTGTGTATTCTAAAATCACATAGTTGATAATTCCTGAATTATCTGAAGCATTATCTCCTCCAAAAAAAATTGTATTGTTTACTTCAGTAGCAGCATTACTTTGTGCTCCATTTTGACGACTTAAAGGTGCGCTTCCATTAATAATTAATCCTCCCCAATCTCCAGCTTGTGGACTAGAAGCACTTGAAGTAAATTTAATTGGATTTGCAGCAGTTCCGTCTGCTACAATTCTACCGCCTCTTTCTACTAAAATATACACATCTGTACCTCCAGCTAACGCTTCAATAGTTACACCTGCATCAATGGTTAATGTAGCTCCAGATTTTACAAAAAGAGCTCCTGTTAAAGTGTATTCTAATCCAGATTGCAATGTTAAATCTGAAGTTAAGTTTCCTGATAAGTTTTGAGAAGTTACTGGGCCTGTAGTTCCTCCTCCTGTATTGTCATCATCATCTAATGTACATCCTGTAAAAATAAGGCTTGCAATTACGAACGCTGATAAAAGATTTTTTTTCATTTTGCTGTGTTTTATTTTGTTTTAATTAGCTGACACAAATTTTCAAATCAAAGGTTTCTTAAGTATCAGCAATGCTTTAAAAAAATATTAATTAAATGTCCTTTTTCTTAAAAATCATAGGTCACACCTAAACTTAGGTTAACTCCTTTTTTATAATTTCCTAACACTACATTGCTTCCTCCATTTGCTCCATCTCTACTTAACTGAAAAGCAGGATTTAACAAGTTTTGTGCTTTGAATTTCAGATTGTATTTCTCTCCTAGTTTTAAGGAAGAAACTATATCTAGCGTTGGAATTCCTTTTTCTAAAATATTTTCAAAGCCTCTAGTTCCAATTGAATAAACTCTCTCACTGAAGTAGTTAAAAACTAAGGAGCTAGTTAACTCACTATTCTTATACTGTTTGTTAAAAGAAATGTCTGCATTAATTAAAAAAGGTGTAGCTCCTTCTAAGTTGCTTGATGAGTTTGTAAACTGAGCGACAGAGGCTTGATCTAAATTTACTTTTGATGATAAGAAAGATGTATTCAACCCTGCATCAAATGAATATTCTAACTCTGCTTCTTCATCGCTTTTTAATAAGTTCTTTCTAGCTTCTAGTTCTATTCCAAAAACTGAGGCATCATTCCCAACATTTAAGTAGGTTAATGTATTTCCTCCACTAGGAATCTCACTTCTTGAAATTGGGTTTTGTATGTACTTATAAAAACCTGTTACAGTGATTAACTCACTTGAAGAAAAATAATACTCATACTTTGCATCAAAATTGTAATTATCTGAAGGAATCAAATTTGGATTTCCTTGACTAGAAAAACTCACGTCTTGATATTTAAACGGTGCTGTTTCTTTGAACTGAGGCATTGTGTATGTTACACTTCCTGCTAATCTCAAAATACTGTTTTCGTTGAAATTGTATTTTACGTTCATACTTGGAAGCACATAAAATTCATTAATTTTAGACGCTCCACTAGTATCACTATTTGCAATATTTGTACTGTAAGTCACTCTCTGCTGAACAGACTCTAATCGTATACCTCCAGACACAATTAAGTTTTCATTTAATTGATAAACTAAATTTCCAAAACCAGATTGAATTAATCTTTTACCTCTATAGGTAAAAGGATCAAATGCAAATGGATTATTGATTCCTCCTCTACCTGTTTGTAAAGAAAAAACACCACTGTCTAAATTGTTTTGGCTAAAAACTGCATCTGGGTCATTTACATCGATAGGAACTCTAGTATTAAATCCGTGATTGAATATTGTAGCAGAAAATAATCTTTCTGTATATCTAAAATGACCTCCAACTTCTAAAATACTAATGTCTTCTTCATCTTCGTTTAACTTGTAAGTTAACTTACCATAAGCGTTATTATCTAGCTCTTGTAGTTTAGAAAAATATCGCTCATTTTCTCCCGCGCTATTTGTTTGTGGACTATAGAAATTATCTCTAAACAAGTATTTATTAGTTCTTCTATCTGGCTCATTTCCTTGAATAAAGTTTAAAGAAGCTTTCCCTTCTAGCGTGTATCTTTCAGATAAAATGAACTTTCCTAAAAATTGATTTACAAAAAGATTATTGTCATTTACTTGTTGTCTTCTTTGGAACTCTAAATCTCCTGTTTGCTCTGGGTTTACAGTACCAAAATAATCTCCAATAGATTGTTTGTTGTTATGAATAAACAAGTGATTATATGCCAACTCATGACCTTTTGGAAACTTGTATTTTACATTTCCCATCAAAATTTGAGAAACATTATATTCATATTTATCAAAATTCTGATCTTGATAAATATCTCCAGTACTATTTGTTTGTTTTATGTTTCCTTCAGTAAAATTATAGTTTCCGCTATGACCTCCAATTAGAAACAAGCTTAGTTTTCCTTCTTCACCAACATCAAATTTTCTTCCTACAGAAAAAGAAATACTATTATTTGATTGAAAGTTCTGAGTATTTGGTTTCCATGAATTTGAGAAAGAATATTGTGTTAAGCTACTTACAGGAATAGAAAACCCGTTTCCTGTTCCAAAACGATTTGTACCATCTATTGTTAAAAAATCTTTACTAACCGTTTGTGAATTTCCTCCTGTAGAAAATGATATGCTCCCTGTTTTTCTCTTTGTTAACTCTTTAGATTCGATATTAATATTAGCTCCTCCTACATCTCCAATAATTGATGAATTAAAAACTTTGTTTACACCAATATTTTTAATCACGCTTGTATCAAAGAAGTCCAATGAAATATTTTTATACTCTGGATCTTCAGAAGGCAAAGGAAGTCCATTTAAAGAAGTAGAATTATATCGATCTCCTAGTCCTCTTACAACCACATTCTTAGAGCCTTTTACAACTCCAGCAGTTTTTGCCACAGCTCCTGTAGCATCAGAAACTCCTTTTTTTGACAATTCTTGAGCTCCAATTTTAGTTTCAATTGAAATTGCTTTCTTTTGCTCTATAATTAAAGCAGAAGTTTTTTCTTTACTTGTTGTAGCTGTTACCTTAACTTCATCAAGAGCAACTCCTTGCGCAGCTTCTAAAGTTCTATTTACAGTGACAGTTTCTCCAGCTTTTACAACCACTGCAACTTCTAGTGATTGATATCCTAAAAAGCTAAAAACAACTGTATAATTTCCAGGAGCTACAGATATTGAGAAGTCTCCTTCCAAATCTGTTTCAACCCCAGTGGTTGTTCCTTTCAGAATTACGCTAGCAAACGATAAGGGTTCATTGTTCATTTCTTTATCTAACAATTTCCCTTTAATTCTTCCTTTCTCTTGCGAAAGTGCCATTTGGCTAAAAATAACAGCAAGAATTACTACGAATTTTTTCATTTATGTTCTTAATACAATGATTTTAAAGTGCAAAAGTCTCTCAACTTTGTAAATAAAAAGTTACTCATATATTATGCTTCAGTTAGACCAATGTTACTAGAATGTTACGATATTAAATGATTGTTAAGTCCTTGGTTTTTACTTTTTAATGCCTATTTTTGAGGAACAATCATTCACAAAAACATGAATAACAGTGACATCAAGATTCTTCTTGTTGATGATGAGCCAGACATCTTAGAAATCGTTGGCTACAATTTGAAAAACGAAGGGTATGAAATCTATAAAGCTGGCAATGGTCTTGAAGCTGTAAAAACAGCCAAAAAAGTAAATCCTCATCTTATTTTATTAGACATTATGATGCCAGAAATGGATGGTATAGAAGCATGCGAAAAAATAAGAGCCATTAAAGGCTTGGAGAATACATTGATTGCTTTCTTAACAGCCCGAGGAGAAGATTACTCTCAAGTGGCTGGATTTGACGCTGGTGCTGATGACTATATTACAAAACCTGTAAAACCTAAAGTCCTTGTAAGCAAGGTTAAATCTTTGCTTAGAAGACTTAAAAAAGAAGAAAAAGCAGATACAACTACAAAAGTTGGTGACATTGTAATTAATAGAGAAGAGTATATTATCGTAAAAAGCGGTACTAAAATTACTTTACCTAGAAAAGAATTTGAATTACTTTCATTACTTACTTCTAAGCCTGGAAAGGTATTTAAAAGAGAAATTATCTTAGATAGAGTTTGGGGTAATGAAGTTGTTGTAGGAGGACGAACTATTGATGTTCATATAAGAAAGCTTAGAGAGAAAATAGGGGATGAATATTTTAAAACTGTAAAAGGAGTTGGCTATAAGTTTGTATTAGAAGGTGCAGATAAATAAATTTGCGCTTCATGAGACTTAAAAAAACATACTCTTTTGCTCTTTGGTCTTCAATCTATCTTGCTTTAGCATCGATTTCAGCGGCTTCTCTTTTGTATTTTTTGTTTTTTAAAGAAAATCCATGGATTGCTTTAATCATTTTTGTGATTCTTATTGTTCTTCTCTCATTCTTTATTATTCAATATAGAGCTGAAAGATTTATTTATAAAAGAATAAAAAAAATCTACGATCAGGTTTCTATTTTAAATGTTGATGATTTTAATCGATCTTCAGCAACTACAGATATTGATGCTCTTTCTAAAAGCGTACAAGACTACGTTGAAGGAAAACGAATTGAAATTCAAAATTTAACTGAAAGAGATTCGTTTAGAAGAGATTTCTTAGGAAACGTAGCACATGAATTAAAAACACCTCTCTTTACTGTTCAAGGTTATATTCTTACGCTAATTGAAGGAGCTGCTGACGATCAAATGATTAGAGACAAGTATCTATCTAGAGCTAACAAAGGTGTTGAGAGACTGGTTTCTATTGTGAAAGATTTAGATATGATTGCAAAACTGGAAACAGATGGAATGAATATGAATTCAGAGGTCTTTAATATCCTTGAAGTTATTCAGAATGTGTTTGATTTGTTTGAAATGAGAGCTAAAAAAAGAAATATTGCTTTACAGTTTGACAAGGCGAATGAATTTCCAATTTTTGTTAAAGGTGATATTGAAAGAATTGAGCAAGTATTAATTAATTTGATTGTTAATTCCATCAAATATGGTAAAGTAAATGGGATTACTACCGTTGGAATTGAATCTTATAATGATAAAAAGTTTATTATTAAGGTTAGTGATAATGGAGAAGGCATTAAGCAAGAAAACATTCCTCGTTTATTTGAACGCTTTTACAGAGTAGACCAAAGCAGATCTAGAGAACAAGGAGGTTCTGGATTAGGTCTTTCTATTGTAAAACACATTATTGAAGCTCATAATGAAACAATTCTTCTAAAGAGTACTTATGGAGAAGGTTCCGAGTTTTCATTTACTTTGGAAAAGGCGAAATAAACGACTATCTAAATCTCTTCCTGTCTCAGTTTTATTCTTAAATTCTTTTGTAAAATCTAACGCCTCTATAGAAAAATCTTTCTCATTTATTGAAGAAAAAAACTCTTTTTCTTTTACATACTCTGCTAAAAACTCCTGTTCATTTTGATTTTCAGTTGGAATTAACAGTGCTTTTTTATCCAGTCTAACCAAGTCCATTATGGACGAATATCCGGATCTACAAATAACTAAGCTTGCGGTATTTAATGCTTTTTCCAATTCATCAGACAACATATAGTTTAGAACTCTAATTCCTCTATACATCTCTTCTTTTTGATCTTCTTCTACAACACCTTTAACCAAAACCACACTCTTTTCTGAGTCTTGAAAAGACTGTTTCAACAGTAACTCTAGTTCTGATCTATTGGGTTCAGGGCCAGATAAAACAATTAAAATATCAATTGTATTTTCAACTTCTCTTTTTTGAAACCTACTTAAGATTCCAATATATTTTTGATTGAGTTTTCTTTTAGATTTTGATAGTCTTCCAGAATATAATGAACCTTCTTCATCCGGAATCCAGCACTCATCAAATCTTTTGATAATTCTTTGATGAAAGCAGCTTGTAATTGGTGTAAAAATTCCAGATAAAACATTCAATTGATGCGTTATATAAACTGAAGGAATTTTTGATGAATATACTCCAAATCTATTGTCTGATATAATTCCAACAGCATTTGAGTTTTCATTAACATATCGGTTAATAATTTTTCTTTCTTCTTTAGCGGTTTTAAGAAGAGATGGAATCTTTTTAAACAAGCTCCATTTTAAGTTTTTCTTGTAAGTAACATTATAAGAAGGAAGTTTTAAAACTTCCAAATCTGGAAATTCTTTACGCAAAAAAGCTAATGCTTTTCCGTCACTAGCTATCACTGGTGAAAATTGATTTTGTAAAAGAGCTTTTATAATTGGAACGCATCTAGAGGCATGTCCTAATCCCCAATCTAACGGCGCAACAATTACCTTCTTCATCATACTAAATCAAACCCAATATCTTTTCTGTAATTCATTTTTTCAAAATGAATCTTCTCGATGTTTTCATACGATTTAGACAATGCTTCTTCTATAGAATTTCCAAAAGAGGTAATTGCCATAACTCTACCTCCGCTTGTTACTACTGAATCGTTTTCAGCTTTAGTTCCGGCATGAAAAACAATAGAACTTTCAATATTCTCAAACCCAGAAATTTCTTTTCCTTTTTCATATGATTCAGGGTATCCTCCAGAAACCAACATTACAGTTGTTGCTGTCTGTTGTGTTACGGAGAACTCTTTTTCGTTCAAGGTTTGATTTGCTACACCTTCAAACAAATCCAATAAATCTGATTCTATTCTTGGTAAGACCACTTCCGTTTCTGGGTCTCCCATTCTCACATTGTATTCAATAACAAAAGGATCTCCATTAACATTCATCAATCCTATGAAAATAAACCCTCTATAATCTATATTATCTTTTTGAAGTCCAATAACTGTTGGTTTCACAACTCTTTCTTCTACCTTAGATAAGAAATCTTCATCAGCAAAAGGTACTGGTGAGATAGCTCCCATTCCTCCTGTATTTAATCCTTTATCGCCCTCGCCAATTCTTTTGTAATCTTTTGCCGAAGGCAAAATTTTATAATTTTTCCCATCAGTCAGAACAAAAACGGAAAGTTCAATTCCTTTTAAAAACTCTTCAATAACTACTGTTGAAGAAGCGGCTCCAAATTTTTGATTAGAGAGCATTTCTTCTAACTCAGATTTTGCTTCTTGTAATGAATCTAAAATTAAAACTCCTTTTCCAGCTGCCAAACCATCTGCTTTTAATACATAAGGAGGGTTTAATGTTTCTAAAAATGATTTCCCTGCAGCTAAAGTTTGATTAGTAAATGATTTATATTGAGCCGTAGGAATTCCATGCTTTATCATAAACTCTTTAGAGAAATCTTTGCTTCCTTCTAATAAAGCTCCGTCTTTTTTGGGTCCTATTACTGGTATCAATTTTAAATCTTCATCATTCAAGAAAAAATCATGAACTCCTTCTACCAAAGGCGCTTCTGGTCCGACAACAACCATATTGATATTTTGATTAATTACTGCTGATTTAATTGCAGAAAAGTCTGTTGGGTTAATAGGTATATTGGTGGCTATTTTATTGGTACCAGCGTTTCCAGGAGCTACAAAAACTTGGTTGACTTTTGTACTTTGAACGAGTTTATGTGTAAATGCGTGTTCTCTTCCTCCGGATCCTAAAATGAGTATATTCATGTTTATGTTTAGAAAATATTGACAAATATACTCCCTCTATTTAATTTACGGAACTAAAAACCCCATTTCAAAAAATATTTAAAGATTGATTTGATATGAATTAGAAATAGTCTGAAATTTTTGCTTGAACCTTTTTTTAATGTATGATGAATATGTACATGGGGATAATACATTTTTTTCTTTCCAGATTTTTCAATTTTTTTACAAATATCAACATCTTCCATATATAAAAAGTATCGTTGATCAAACCCTTTTAAACTAAGAAGATCCTTGGTTTTAAATAACAAAAAACTTCCTTGAATGAAATCAGGAATAAAAGGCACATTCAAATTTATATTTCTATACTCTTTTCTTTTAGTATACTTGTTAGATACTTTTAAAAATCTTAGAGCTAATCCTAATAAAGATGGATATCTTCTAGCGTTATATTGGAGTCGACCATCTTGATAAAAGACTTTTGGAGCTATCATAGACAAATCTTCATCTTTGCTTAATTCTGTAATCAATTTACCAATCACTTCAGGCCCAAAACTAACGTCTGGGTTTAAAATAAGGTGATACTGCGAATCCGAAATTTTTTCTAATATTTGATTATGACCAGCTCCAAAACCGTAATTCTTATGATTAAAAAGATACTCAGTTGATTTATCTTTTATTATGTTCTTAATTTGATTAGTTGGAGAGTTATCTATCAGAAACAATTTTCCTGTAACATTGCTTTCTTTAAAACTTTTTATTGCTTCTAATAATTCTTTTTGATCTTGTTTATATAAGACTATTGAAGCCGTTATATTTGCTGAGTCAATCATTAGTAAGCTTTTTCCTCTCCTTTAAAAACATTAAATACAGTCATTATTATTATTTTAATATCTAACAAAAATGACCAATTTTCGATATAAAAAATATCAAGTCTAATTCGATTTTTTATGTCTGATTTTCTTTTGATTTCTCCTCTATAACCACTAACCTGAGCTAATCCCGTAATACCTGGTTTTACAACATGTCTTTTCAAGTAATCTTCCACATCTTTTTGATATTCTAAGGACAATGAAGGCAAGTGAGGTCTTGGTCCTACAACACTCATACTTCCTTGTAGTACATTAAAAAATTGAGGTAATTCATCAATACTCGTTTTCCTTATAAAACTGCCAATTTTTGTAACTCTCATGTCATTTTGAGTGGCATGAACTTTATCTGAAAGTGAATTAAGTTTCATAGACCTAAACTTATAGCACACAAATTGACGTCCATTTAATCCTTCTCTTTTCTGTTTAAAAATAGCTGGCCCTTTAGATTCTATTTTAATGAGCAACCACAATATTGGAGTTACCCACGTCATTATAAATAGGCAAACAAAGAATGAAAAAAGAATATCAAAAAATCGTTTTATTAAATAATTTTCATAAAACTCAAAAGGCAATCTTCTAACATGCAATATTTTTAAAGTATCATCATAATACTCAACATTCCTATTCTTACTAAAAAGTTTATCTGATTCAGGGATTAATTTTAAACCGATGTTATTCTTGTTACAAAATATAGTAACTTTTTTAATTGTATTTTGATCTAACTCTTTTAGGGAACAATAAATTTCATCAACAGAATTTTCCAGTATATAATCAAAACTTTCTTTGATATTGCCTAATTTTTTTTGAATTTTTTTATCCGTAAAACTTCCATAATATTTATATCCTAAGGCTGTTTTTCGGTTGAATAAAGAGACTATTTTTCTAGTTGTATCATCTACTCCTAATACTACAACTTTTCTATAATTTTTACCTAAGTTTCTATAAAATCTTAAAACGAAAAAAGATATAAACTTTAGAATTGAAGTAGCCGTAAATATTGAAATTAAAACCGTAAATTGATTATTTACTATAAGGCCTTCTTTAAAAATTCCAAAAAAAGCAAAAAACCCTAATGTAAAAACAAAAAATTGCCTGACTATCAAGTTTAAAACTCTAAGAAATTTTGTAAATCTGTATACTTTATAAAAGCCAGTAAAAAAAGAAGTAATAAGCCAAAATGGAACAATTACCCCTAAAAAAAGAGAATTGAGAAAAGCTTTGTCATTTATAAAAAAAACAACCAAAACAATAGCTAGCAAATCTAAAGCAAGTTGTAGAGGCAATATAAGATAGGAGTAACGATACTTCAAAGCGTAAATTTATAAACAAATATAGCTTTTTAACTCAAAATCTTTTGAATCAGATTATCAATATCAAATAATCTCTTTGCTATCTCCTTCTGCTCTTTAGAATTTACTGATTTATTAATGAGCTCTGTAATTGCAAATAGAAGATTTTCTTTATCCCAAGTTGTAATTACTTTATCTAGTTTATGGTTCAAAAAAAGTTGTTCTATTTCACTTTCTTTATCAGTAATAACAAGCACTTTAGTACCAGACGCTAAAATGTTTGGAAGTTTAGAAGGCAAAGACCCTTTTGAAGTATTAGGAAGTTGAGGAACAATTTGTACTGTACTCCTTCTATAAAGTTCTTCTATATTTTTTCTTGGTACCAAATCGTGAAATAGAATGTTTTCATTTTGATTTTTACTTCGTAATAGTTCATAAACAGGTCCTTGAGAAAAAATATGACACTTAAATAGTGAGTTTTTTTTAGTCAAAAAACTAAAAAACTCATACATACCCTCGGGATTTTGTTTCTCGCTTAAAGCACCAGAATATACTATATTATGATCATCTTCAGATAGAATGTCTCCTAAATCATTTGTAGTTATATTCTCATTAATCGTAATAAAAGGGAGTTGAGCTATTAATTTATTGCTATTCAGACCATAGAGTTCTTGTGCTGTGTTTTTCATTTCATCTGATAAGAAAATTAATTTATCACAGTTTTTAAAACATTTCTTTTCAACTGAACTAATAATAAAATTAACAAACTTGCTTAACCTTCCTTTTCTTTGAGATGCGTAAATCAGCTGTAAATCATGAACAATTCCTACTTTTCGAATCCTTTTTTTAAGAAATGGAAGGATTACATAAAAAGCTAAACTTGGAGGGAAAACTGGAACTACTATATCGGCATTTTTTTGATACTTAATGATTTTCCAAATGATATACCAAGCATAACTAAGCTCTAAAACCATTCTTCTCAAAAATGTCTTTTTTGAATATTTTATTTTCTTTCCTCCTCTAACAATTTTGATTCCTTCTAAAGTTTCACTGGATTCTTTTACTTGCCATTTTGGATAAAATGGATGGAAGCATAAAACGGTAACTTCATGCCCTTCTTCATTTAATTCAAGAACCATATCTGTATTAAACTTTCCTGTAGAAATAGGTTCAGGAAAGAAAAACGGGGAAAGAATTAAGATCTTTTTCATTCAATATCTTTAGCATTTTTCTTATGGTTTCTATTTTGATAAAATAGTAAACAGGAGACAAATATAAACAAAATCAACCCAGATTGCCTTTCAAGGATGTTTTCGGTAAGCATTATTATTGAGAAAAAAATAATTAGAGTAAAATACAAATGATCTTTAAAAACCATCGCTGATTTTATATTATAAAACAGAAAAAACAGAAGAACAAATAAACCGAAAACACCTGCAATCAACATATAACCTAAAAACTGATTGTGAGAGTTATAATTCAATTTATACAGATGATCCGATAACTCTTGATAGCATTCTTTTTGCGGATAAGTTCCTAACCCATAACCCGTTATTGGTTTTTTATTAATTGTTTTAAATACACATTTATAAATTCCAATCCTAACGCTAGAAGAATTGTTAGGCTGTATCTTGTTATAAGTAGATTGAATCTTCAGCTCTCTAAACCTTCTTTCCAATGTTGGCACATAGAAAATAGAAAGGATAAATAAGCCTAAAAACCCTGCGACTAACAATCCTTTTGTTTTGATACTTTTTATAGCTAAAAAGAAATATAAACATATAGATATAACCATTCCTATTAAAACGCCTTTGCTAGATAATAGAATAAGATCAATCACACACAACATCATTACTAAAAAGTAAATCAATTTTTGTTTTTTCCCTGCTTTTTTAAAATAATTAATAGATAATATTACTGCAATTGCCAGGAATATTGAAACATATATTGGGTGATCATTTAGTATTGGTATTTGAGTAACTGCTTTTCTAAAAGAATTAACTTTCAAGCTGTCTTCAGAAAATAATCCCAAATTAAAATAGTATAGCAAATGACTAGCTGCTAAAATTGCACTTGAAATTGCAAAAGTGTAAGCAAAATTCTTTTTTACTTTACTTGAAACATAAGAGTTTACAGTTAAAAAAGACAATGGAACTAGCAACAACGATAGAATTATTTCTATTTTTTTCCCGGGGAAAGAAAATGTATTTAGTAGGCTTGCAATATTTATAAAAAAAAGAGAAGAGAATATAAAAAACTGTTTTAAATCGCCTTTTTTTATTTTGTTTCTTGTGAAAACAACTATCGCGCAAATTAATAATAATGCTACTGGTAATCCCTTTATCTTAAAAGGGATTATAGGAAAGGCTCCAAAACTTATAAGCGAAATTTTTATAACTTGATCTAGTTTCATCTCTAATATTATTGCTACTTGTAATTCATTTTCTGTTTTTTCCTATCGTACAAAACTATTGCTACAGTAAACCAAAACAAGAAATTTGACATCATATGTGGAAAAGAAATAAAAGAATCAAACAAAAGAATTAGAATGTATAAACATCCTAATGTTATTGAATAATGATTTTCTCTTTTTAATGTCTTAAAGCAAACTAAGAGCATTTTAATAACAAATCCTAAGTATATTGTTAATCCAATAATTCCGTATCTACTCAATACTGCAAAAAAACCCATGTGTATGTTTCTCACATTGTGGATATCTGAATTTGATCGGGCTATTGTCATATCTGATGTCCCAGAAAGATCAATTGTACTTCCAAAACCATTACCAAACAATTTATAAAGGATATTGTTATTTGCAAAATTCTCTTTCACTACTGATGCTTCATATAATCTATGACTTGTAGAGTGATCTTGAAATGTTAAGTTAGAAAAGTCTGCGTGCCTTAAAAAATAAACAAAGTTCTTATATGCTCCGGTTCCTTGTATTTTATCCCAAAAAATGAAAGCAGCAATTGTAAAAATAACAGAAGGAATTAATAAGAGGTATACTTTCTTTTTCTTACTAATGTTCTTAGAATCGAAAAAAAACAAATAGCCTATTACAAATAACAACATTAAAAATGCACTTTTCCCTATTAAACTTTGATAAGCAATAATTGGCACTAAGGCAAAAAGAATAATATTTTGAGGCATCCATTTAACGTAAAAAAGGATGTATGCAATAGCAATTAAAGTAAAGTATGAAAACTGCAACTTTACTCCAAAAAGTACAAGAAAAACAGCTAAAAAAACAAAGGTTTTAAAATTATTTTTATACGATTCTAGAGATACTGATGTTTTAAAAACCAACACATAAAAGAAAATGGGTAATAAAGCAATAAAAGCATCAGTGATTATTAAAGTAAGTTTATTACCTCTAATTATGGATAGGATAAAAACGATAGCGTATATAAAGAGATAGAAAATAACCCAATTTTTCAACTTCAGTTTTTCCCTTCTTAAAAGCTCAAAAAACACCCATCCAAAAAAAGGGAATGATAGTAGTGTCATAATCCTTTTTGCGTAATAGTCTTGTTGAAAAACTATTGGCTCTCCTATTGTAAAAACATAGGGAACTGCCATTGCCAAAAAGCAAATGATAAAAAAAACAGGAATCGCTTTATTAAGATTTAGACGCATTTATCCAAAATAATTGTTGCTTTATAATTCTTAAACCTAAAAAGAATATTATTATGACACATGAATATAGTTCAATATTTAGCAACGGAGCAACAATCAAATAAAAAATAATAATTTCTACAAGAGAAATAGGCTCATAAATAAGTCCTCTTTGCTTACACCAAATTTTAAAATTAGATGTTGGCTCTTTCTCTTTGATACTTTCTTTACTTTTAAATAAGTTAATATGATGTCTGCTCTCAGAACCTATAAAAACAAGCCCTAAAAAAATAGAGTTCAGAAACAAGAGTCTTATATCCTCAGTATTACTATAAAAATTGTATGATATGGCTGTAGATATTAATACTAAGTTAATTCTGTCAATGAAAATATCTAACCAAGCCCCATATACTTTTCCTTTTTTTGTTAACCTCGCGACCTTTCCATCCAACGCATCAAAAATATACGATATAAAATAGGATATTGCGGCTAAAAATATCTCTCCAGTAAAGTAAAGATAAGCCGATAAAACACCAAAAATCAATGAAATAATGCTTATGAAATTTGGTGTAATTTTAGTGTAATTTATAATAAAATATACCATTGGCATTGTTATATACTTAAGAAGAAGCACATTTAACCAAGGTTCTTGATTATGAAAACTTTCTTTAACACTTTTATAAGAATACCTCATTCTATATTTTTTGCTGGGTTTAAAAACACGTTCCACTTTGTATATTTTAAATATAAAACAAGGACTATCATACTAAGAAGCATTGCAATAATAAAATTCGAAAAACTATCTTTTAGAAAAATAATTTGTATGGTTAAATTTAACACTATTAGTGCAAAAATCACTAAATATTGTTTACTGAGAACAAAAAATGAAACAGTTTTAAACGATTTATATACATATATAATATTAAGAACAACATGAGCTATAAGACTTGAAATAAATGCTCCTTCGATTCCTAACACAGGGATTAACACCCAATTTAAAACAACACTAACAATAACAGAAATTACTACAGCATTGGCTCTAACATTTTGCTTAGAAAAACTTGTTAATATAATCCCTGGAACTATTCCTATATATCTCAAAAATAAAATTAAAATAATGTAAAACACAAATGTATTTAAAGCTAAATACTCATCATTAAAAAGTAACGTAATAATGGTTTCTTTAAAAAAGAATATTAAAGTAGACGTTAATACGGCAAAGAAAATAACAAACTCAAACAAGCTCTTCAATTTATTCTTGGCAATATTTTTTTTCTTCTTAAGAGATGAAATTTCGGGAATAAAAGCATCGCTTAAAATTACCGAAATAAGCATTCCTGCCATAATTATTCTCATTCCTGCTTGATAAATTCCAACATCGTCTAAGCTTGATAAAAAAGAAAGAACAAAGGTATCTATATAAATAATACTTGAGCCAAGTATTAAATGAACTGCATAAGGAGTTGTTGTTTTTATAGTATTTAAAATATCTGATCTAGCAAATGATGATACTATTGTAAATCTTTTTTGAAAAATTAGAAATGCATATAAAAAATAGATTGTTCTAGCAATTGCTATAATATATGTGTAAGTAATAATGTTATTTTCTCCATAGAATTCATTGAAGACAATTAGTATTAGAATTAATAAAGCTTGTATTACAAAGCCTATCGCTTCACTTTTAAAATTGTGAAATATTTTAAAACTATTTACATAAAAATTTCCAAAAGAGATAGGCACAGATGACAAAACTAAAATAGCTATTGCCTTATTTGTAATAACATCATATTTATTACTTACTAAAAAAATAGTGAATGCAATTAAAGAAATAAAAACTATAAAAACCTTCGTGTAAAGCATCAATGAAATATCTTTGGAAATTATAGAAATTTCTTTACCTGCTAGTGTTAAGCTTTTTAAGTTTAAACCGTAATCAAAAATTGAAATAAACAGAGCTGAAAAGACAAAAGCCAAGGAAAAGCTTCCGAAATCTGTTACATTTAACCTAGAGGCGACAAAGAAAACAACAAAAATATTGATTCCTATTTTGCACAATAATGAAATACCAAGATGTAAGTATTTTGAATTCAATAATAATTATTCTTCTCTGAGTTTCTTAAGGGTTTCATTAATCAAAGTAGATGAAATTCCTTTAGTATAAGGGAAATAAACAATCTTCACTCCTACTTCTTTAAACTTTTCATCAAGTTCTTTCCATTTATCGCTTTGAAACCAGTCATCACCTACAAACATGATATCAAATTTAATACGCTCCCACATTTTAAACTTATCCATATTCTCCTGAGGCACAACAGCATCAACAAATTTAATACTTCGGACAATTTCCATCCTTTCTTGCTGATTAATAATAGCTTTTTTGTTCTTGTATGAGACTAATTCATCTGTTGTTACTCCTACAACTAACTTATCGCATAATCCTTTAGCATTTTTCAGCAAATTTAGATGACCTATATGAAAAAGGTCATAAACACCAGATGTATACCCAATTACTGTTTTTTCATCTCCTCTTTTGTACATAAATATATTTCTTTACCATCTCCATTCTTTGTGGAAATAATTTCTTTTAAATAATTCAATATTAATAAACATCCACAAAATCTGTCCTGCTCTTGTTTCTGTTTTACTCTTTTTTATTAAGTCTTCGACAACTCCTACTTTCAGCCAACTAGCGTTTTCTAATAGTTGTTTTGCTTGAGTTTCTAAGTTCTCGAACCATTTCGTTAATGGAACTGGAAATCCTACTTTTTTTCGTTCAATTATCTCTTTCGGTAAATAATTGTACGAAATTTTCTTTAGCAGGTATTTTGGTATGTCTAAAACTTCACTATAGTTATTAGCATCAGATTCTAATGCTTTCTGTTTTGCTTCTTTATTTAGCCAATTCAATTTTAGTTCGTAAGGTACCTTTTTATATGTAAATTCAATTAATTCATGATCCAAAAAAGGGACTCTAGCTTCAACAGAAGTTTGCATAGTAGTCATATCAACTCTTTGAAGTAAACCTTTGACATGATATTTATGAAAAAATCGAAAAATATTTTCATCATTGGCATGAGTTCTAAAATCTGCTTTGATTTTTTCATCAAATATTTTTCTATATTTTTTTGGGGTACTAATAAGTTGATCTCTTAAACTTCTAGATACGTAATCGTATTTTGATATAAAGTAATCGTAAAAGCTTTCATTAGGGCTTTGTTGATTATAATCAAATGCTGCTCTAAAAATTCTTCCATAACCTCCCATTAACTCATCTGCTCCTTCTCCTGATAAAACAACAGTAATCTTTTCTTTTAACTTTTTAGACATCACTGCTAATGGAATCTCATTTGGCACACCTAATGGAGCGTCTTTAAAACGAATTAATCGTTCCCATTGATCCATATAATCATCCTTTTTCATCAAAATTTCATGATGATCTGTTTTATATTTTTCTGAGATTATCTTTGAATATTCAAACTCATTCATCTCTTCAAATCCAATTGTATAAGTATTTACAACTTCTTCTTTACTTAATGCTGTAATTGCAGTGATAAGGCTAGAATCAACTCCTCCACTCAAATATGTTCCAAGAGGGACATCTGATATTAATCGATACTTAATTGCTTTGGTAATCTTATTATCCAATTGTGAAGCTATTTTTTTCTCATCGAATTCTGAATCTCTATTAAACTCTTCTGGTAGACCCCAATAACTAGTTTCTTTAATCTTTAAGTTTTTATCTAGAGTTAAATAGCTTCCTGGAGGAACTTGAAATATGTTTTCAAAAAAAGTATAAGGAGATCTAATATATCTGTTAGCCAAATATTCATCTACTGCATTTTCATTGAATTTTGCTTCAACTAATCCACTTGATAATATTGCTTTAATTTCTGATGAAAATATAAGATTCTCTTCATCTTTATAGTAATATAATGGCTTAATTCCCATTCTATCACGTATTAAAGTAATTTGTTTGTTTTTTGAATTGTATAGTGCTATGCTATACATACCATTAGCTTTTTCAAGGAAATCATCAATCCCTAATTCTTGAACTAACGCTAAAATTACCTCAGTATCTGAACTTGTTTTAAAATCATAATCTACAAGATTTTTTATTTCTTGGAAATTATAAATCTCTCCGTTAAAAACAAGGTGCCACTGTTCATTATTAGAGTGCATGGGTTGATTAGCAATTTCTCTTACGTCTATAATACTTAACCTTCTATGCCCAAGTGCCAGTTTACTTTCATCAAAGTAAAAGCTTCCTGAATCTGGTCCTCGGTGATAAATAGAATCATTCATTGACTCTATTCTAGCTTTTATTTCGCTAACAGTATTCTTAGAATAGATCCCATTAATACCACACATACTCTTACAATTATATTAGTGTTTAATTAATTCATTATTAAGGTACCAATCATATATTTTTCTGATCCCTTCTTTTAGTCCTATAGTATGTTTCCAGCCTAGCGACTCTAATTTTGAAACATCAGTTACTTTTCTTAAAGTCCCATCAGGTTTTTCAGTATTAAAAATGAAGTTTCCACTATAACCTATTTCTTTTTTTATTAAATAAGCTAAATTTTTGATAGAGATTTCTATTCCTGTTCCAATATTTAAATGAGTATTCTTAATTTCTAATTTATTCTTATATAAATCTTCAAAATTTACATTTTCCATTATAAAAACACATGCCTCAGCCATATCTTCTGACCACAAAAACTCTCTCATTGGTTTACCAGATCCCCAAATTTCTACACTATCTACTGCAATTCCGTATTGATCTAAAATCTTTAATGCTTGAATATAATCTCTAACTCCTAAATCTTTAATCAACTCTTCTTTTCTCCCTTCTGAAAACATTTTTGCCAAGTGAATTTTTCTAATTAAAGCAGGAAGTACATGTGACTTCTCTAAATCAAAATTATCATTTGGCCCATATAAATTTGTAGGCATAACAGATAAAAAGTTAGTTCCAAATTGGATATTATAACTTTCACACATTTTTATTCCTGCTATTTTAGCAATAGCATATGGTTCATTTGTATATTCAAGAACGTTCGTCAATAATGAGTCCTCTTTAATCGGTTGATTAGCATTTTTTGGATAAATACATGTACTTCCTAGGAAAAGAAGTTTCTTTACACCACATTTATAACTTTGATATATTACATTATTTTGAATCATCAGATTTTCATAAATAAAATCTGCTCTATAAGTATTGTTTGCAACTATTCCTCCTACTTTAGCAGCGGCTAAAAACACATATTCAGGTTTTTCTTTTTCGAAAAAATCTGCAACTGCTTTCTGATCAGTTAAATCTAAATTTTTATGTGTTTTAGTTATAATATTAGTGTACTTTTTTCTAGTTAGTTCCTTAAGAATGGCACTCCCAACAAGTCCTCTATGGCCAGCTATATAAATTTTAGATTGCTTTTCCATTTTTTAAGACATTGTGTTTCCTGTTTTTTTTAAATACAATTCTTTTTGCATCAACAAAATATCATTATCAATCATTTCTTTTATCATATCCAACAAAGAATATTCTGGCACCCAGCCTAATTTTTCTTTCGCTTTTGAAGCATCTCCAACAAGTAAATCTACTTCCGTAGGGCGATAATAATTAGAATCGACATTTACAACTTCTTTACCTATTTCTATTTGGTATTTTTTATTCATACATGATGAGACATATCCTTTTTCATTTATTCCTTTTCCTTTGAAAACCAGTTCTATTCCAACTTGTTTAAAAGCCATTTTTAGCAAATCTCTTACTGTGGTAGTCTTTCCTGTAGCTATTACCCAATCTTCTGGTTCTTTTGCTTGTAAAATCATCCACATCATTCTTACGTAATCTTTTGCATGACCCCAATCTCGTTTAGCATCCAAATTTCCTAAGTAAATTTTATCTTGGATATTCAAAGCAATCTTTGCAACTGCTCTTGTTATTTTTCTTGTAACAAAAGTCTCTCCCCTAATAGGCGATTCATGATTAAATAAAATCCCATTACAAGCAAATATGCCATAAGCTTCTCTATAATTAACAGATATCCAATAAGCGTATAATTTAGCTACTCCATATGGACTTCTAGGGTAAAAAGGTGTTAATTCTGTTTGTGGAACTTCTTGAACTTTTCCATACAATTCAGAAGTAGAAGCTTGATATATCCTTGTTTTCTTTTCTAGACCTAATATTCGAATTGCTTCTAATAACCTTAGGGTTCCTAATCCATCAACATTGGAAGTATATTCCGGCATTTGAAAAGATACATGAACATGACTCATAGCAGCCAAATTATATATTTCATCAGGTTGTGTCTCTTGGATAATTCTTATAAGATTTGAGCTATCTGTCATATCTCCATAATGAAGAACAAGTTTTCGATTATCAATATGAGGATCTTGATAAAGATGATCTATTCTCTGTGTATTAAAACTAGAGGCTCTTCTTTTAATCCCATGTACTATATATCCTTTATCTAATAAGAATTCTGTCAAATATGCTCCATCTTGACCTGTAATCCCTGTAATTAAAGCTATCTTACTCATCTATCTTCTATTGTTTTTTTGTAACCGTTAGTGCAGAAGCAATTACTTGATGCATATCATAGTATTTATATTCAGCTAATCTTCCTCCAAAAATTACTTTCTCAGATGCTTCAGCTAATTTTTTGTATTTCCCATAAATATCCGAGTTTTTCTTATCGTTAACTGGATAATATGGCTCGCTCCCTTCTTCCCATTCTTTAGGATATTCTCTAGTAACAACAGTTTTATCTTGTTTGCCAAACTCAAAATGTTTGTGTTCTATAATCCTAGTAAAAGGAATTTCTGCTTCAGTATAATTTACTACAGCATTTCCTTGGTAATTAGGAATCTGTAGCATCTCGTGTTTAAAGTCGAGACTGCGATATTCTAATTTTCCATATTTATAATTAAAATACTCATCTATTTTTCCAGTAAAAACAATCTTATCGGCCATTTCGTCATAAATAGATTTCTCTTCGAAATAATCTACTCCTACTTTGGTTTCTACTCCTTTTAAAAGCCCTTCTATCAATTTATTATACCCTCCTATGGGTATTCCTTGATATTTATCGTTGAAATAATTATTATCAAAAGTAAAACGTACAGGAAGTCGCTTAATAATAAATGCAGGTAATTCTGTTGCTTTTCTTCCCCATTGTTTTTCGGTATAGCCTTTGATTAGTTTTTCATAGATATCTTTTCCAACTAATGAAATAGCTTGTTCTTCTAAGTTTTTAGGTTTTTTGATTCCAGACTCTTCTACTTGTTCTTGAATCTTGGCTTTAGCTTCTTCGGGAGTTTTTACTTTCCACAACTGATAGAATGTATTCATATTGAACGGCAAATTATACAACTCACCTTTATAATTCGCTACAGGCGAATTTGTATATCGGTTGAATTCAACAAAAGAGTTTACATAATCCCAAATTTTCTTGTCGTTGGTATGAAAAATATGAGCTCCGTATTTATGTACATTGATTCCTTCTATATCTTCACAATATACATTTCCTCCTAAATGATCTCTTTTGTCAATCACCAAGCATTTCTTATCTTTTTTGGTCATTTCATGCGCGAAAACAGAACCGAACAATCCTGCTCCTACAATAAGATAATCATACTTCATTATCAAAGAGGTTTAAAATTAGGCAATAGTTTATCTTTTTCAGATAACTGAATTTCACTCTCTTCTAACATCCAATCGATATTCAATTCAGCGTCATTATATATAATTCCATCTTCCGATTCTTTGTTATAATAATTATCACACTTGTACGAAAAAATAGTATTGTCTTCTAAGACAGAAAAGCCATGAGCAAACCCTCTTGATACAAATAATTGTTTTTTATTTTCCTCTGATAAAACAATAGAAAATGACCTGCCATAGGTAGAAGACTCAGGTCTAAGATCCACAACAACATCTAAGACTTTTCCCTTAATTACTCGAACTAATTTTGCTTGTGCAAAAGTACCTCTTTGTAAATGCAGTCCTCTTAAAACTCCTCTTTGTGACATAGACTGATTGTCTTGCACAAAAATTGGATTGAGTCCTGTAAGTTCTTGAAATTTATTTTGGTTGAAGCTTTCAAAAAAATAACCTCTACCATCATCAAAAATCTTAGGTTCTATAATAAAACACCCTTTTAGCTCGGTCTCTTTTACTGTCATTATAAGTCTAATAAATGTTTACCATAACCACTTTTTAGCAAAGGTTTTGCTAAATCATGCAACTCTTGTTTTGAAATAAAACCACTTCTATAAGCAGCTTCTTCAATAGATCCTATTTTTAGTCCTTGTCTTTCTTCAATAACCTGAACAAACTGAGATGCTTGCATTAAAGAATGGAATGTTCCAGTATCTAACCAAGCTGTACCTCTGTCTAGTATGCTTACTTTTAATTTTCCTTGTTGTAAGTAAACTCTATTCACATCTGTAATCTCTAACTCACCTCTATCACTAGGTTTGATGTTTTTCGCTATTTCAACTACAGAATTGTCATAGAAATAAATTCCTGGAACCGCATAATTGGATTTTGGCTGCTCAGGTTTTTCTTCTATTGATACTGCTTTCCCATCTTCATCAAACTCGACAACTCCATATCTTTCTGGATCATGAACATGATAAGCATAAATAATTCCTCCATCAGGATTGTTATTTGCTTGTAATAAAGACGATAGTCCTGATCCATAAAAAATATTATCTCCTAAGATGAGTGCTACTTTATCATCTCCAATAAAAGATTCTCCAATTACAAATGCTTCTGCCAATCCGTTAGGGTGTTCCTGTACAGCATATTCAAACCTACACCCAATTCTGCTCCCGTCGCCTAATAGTTTTTTAAATAAAGACAAGTCACTAGGAGTTGAAATAATTAAAATCTCTCTAATTCCAGCGGAAATTAATGTAGAAACCGGATAGTAAACCATTGGTTTATCATAAACAGGCATGAGCTGTTTGCTTACCGAAATGGTAAGAGGGTGTAGTCTTGTTCCCGAACCTCCTGCTAAAACTATTCCTTTCATATTAGTCTTGATATTTTTGTAAATACCACTCGATTGTTTTTAAAATTCCAGACTCGAAGTTTTCATCTGCTTTCCAGCCTAACTCTCCTTCAAGCTTTGTTGCATCTATAGCATACCTAAAATCATGTCCTGGTCTGTCTGTTACAAATGATATTTGCTCTTTGTAAGAAACATCTTTTCCTTTTACTTCATCTAGAATTTCACAAATCTTATTTGCAATGTACAGATTATTTCTTTCGTTTCTTCCTCCAATGTTATAGGTCTCACCAGATATTCCTTTATCAAAAACCAATTCAATTCCTTTACAGTGATCTAATACATATAACCAATCTCTAATGTTTTGTCCATCTCCATAAATAGGAATATTATCACCTGTGATAGCTTTTTTAATAATGGTTGGAATCAGCTTTTCATTATGTTGTTTTGGTCCATAATTATTGGAACAATTTGTGGTAACAACGTTCATTCCATAAGTATGAAAATAACTTCTCACCATAAAATCTGATGATGCTTTTGAAGCACTATAAGGGCTATTGGGTGCATACGAGGTTTCTTCAGTAAACAAACCTGTTTCACCTAAAGTACCGTATACTTCATCTGTTGAAACGTGTAAAAATCTTGCAGATTTAAATTCAGGTTTTATATCATTAGGTCCGCTCATCCAGTAATTCTTTGCCACATCTAACAAATTAAATGTGCCGAATACATTGGTTCTAATAAATGCATCTGGATTCTTGATTGAGTTATCTACATGCGATTCTGCAGCAAAGTGAATAACTCCAGTAAAATTATATTCATTAAAAAGAGATGCTACCAACTCTCTATCACAAATATCTCCTTTGACAAATGTATATCTAGAGTGGTTCTCTATCTCTTTTAAATTTTCAAGATCTCCAGCATAAGTCAATACATCTAAATTGACAACATAAACATCTTGATTATTCTCTAAAAAATAGGGTACAAAATTGGAACCTATAAAACCAGCTCCTCCAGTAACTAAAATAGTTCGCATTTACTTGTTTTTATACTCTTCTAAATATGTGTTGAGAGCTTTTAACATCAGGAATGCAAAAACAATTAACATTCCAGCACCTGCAAGAATAAAAATATAATTTCGTTCTATTCCTTTAATTTCATAACCAACAGGTTGAAAATTAGAAATTACATTAATAACTTCCGATTTTTCCGAAATCTCTTCAGAGACTTCTTTCAAGTCTTTATTTATTGTTCTGTTTGTTTGAAATAATTCTAATTCTTTTGTAGTCCTATTTTCTCCGCCCAAATCTATGGTTGTACCACTAGATTCCTTGCCCGCTTCTTCGAGTAATACTTCCATATAGACTTTCCTTAATGAGTCTATTTGAACTAAATTACTTTTCAAGAGTGAATCTGTTCGGTATAAATTTTCTCTTGTTAATTTTTTTAATCTATTAAAATATTCATTCTCCACAATAGAAGAAATAATAACATCATCTAATTTGGAAAAAACCTTATTATCTGTTGCCTCTACATGAATAGCATGCACTTTATAGTCGTAATCTGTAAATACCTTTTTAAACTGAGCAAAAGAATAGCTTTTAGCTGTTAAAGTGTCTACAGATAGTATAAGCTCATCATACAATTCTAAAACATCATTGTCTGTTACAACTGGACTAACTTCAAATTTCCTCAATGAACCTGCTTGATTTTTATCTATCTTAAATATCTTTACTAAAGAAGATGTATCTTTTTGTTTAATAAGGTCATTATAAAAACTAACGTTATTATATAACTGTCTCGAACTCTTAAAATTTGGCTCTACTAATAAATCTGATCCGTAAGTAGTTTCTTTTTTATACTCTAAAAATGTACCTATTCCAGCTCCAATAATTGCTGCAATAGTAAGTTTTACAATATTTCCCTTAATAAAAAGAAGTATTGCAATGATAAAATCAAATAGTCCGAGTAAAACTTTCCAAATAAAATTGAAAAGCTTTTTAAACCCGTTTCCTATGATAATAAACAAAGAGCCTAAATCTACTTCTTCTTCTTTATTTTGATGATTTGTTGACATATTCTGGTTGATTAATTAATCTTTAAAATATTTGTTCTAGAATTCGTTGTGTAATAGCATATGTTGGCACTACACCTGTCATTCCTAAACCTCCTGAAGCTAATGTTGCTCCTGTTTCTAGAGGGTTGTCTGAAGCATAATATGCGTATCTAACTTTTACATTTTCAGATATATTTCCTCTAATTTTTGATGCAGATTGAATTGCTTTTTGATAATGCGCTCCTTCCATTTCCAGTCCAATAACGTTCCAAGTTGAATCATGAAAGAATTTTAGCAAGTCTTTATTTTGAAGCGATGTTCCTAATACAGTAACCATAGCTCCGTCAAATGATTGAACTCCAAATCCTTCTAGGTCTTCTTTAGCTAACTCGTTTTTAAACGGATAGTTATCTGCTGTTCCTTCAAAAATATGAGATGAAGGAATCATAATATCTCCTTTACCACCTTCTAAAATACCCGCTTTACCCATGATAGAAACAGACTCTACATTTAAGTGAGTTGAATTTCCGTTTTCTTTATAAGGTTTTAGCAATTCGTCCATCGTTTCATAGGCTTGCTCTCCAAAAGCATAATCCATAACAATAATTACAGGATCTTGCTCTTTTGAATTTTTCTTTTCAAAAGATATCTCGTTAAAATTGATTTTTTGAGTGTCTATTACTTGAACATTAATATTGGTTCCTGATGTATCCTTGATGTAAATTAAACCGTTATGAGAAGCATATTCTTTTATCTTTTTATGCAAAGGTTTACTTTCATCATTACTTAACAGCTGATACAATTCGAATCCTTCGTTATTTTTGGCTTCGTTAGGAAGAGCATTTGGTGCATAAATAGAATTTAACACACTATGCATATTTGCACTTATAATATGTATTGGTCTTTCTAAAAGGTTATTATCTTTTAAAACTTTTTTAATATTATTAGCCCATACTTCTCCGTAAATATGATGTCCGATACTTTCGCTTAAAACAGAACTAAATGTTACAGTTCTTTTGCGTTGATGACAGCTTTCATTAATAGCTAGTTTTCCTAACCAGTATATAATTTGAAAAAATCTATCTGGGTTTTCCGAACTGGTAAAGCTTTTATATGCATGAGCAACTTCATCGTAGGTTCTTCCTAAAATATTTCCTAAATGAGCAATGGTTATTTCTCTTTCTTCATCAGAAAGAGCTTTATTGTTTAATACTATTTCTTCTAAATGTTCCCATTCTCTTGTTACACTTTCTTCGAGATTTAAAAGAACTCTCTCTTTTATCTTATGTGATTCGATGAATAGAAATGTAAGATGTGTAAGAATGTCATAGATTTCAGATCTACCTCTAGTGATTTCTATATTCATCTGATCTCTATCAATTCTATAACAATTTCTCCTTCTCTTGGGAGGTACTATAACTTTAAAATGGGAATTAGCGTATCCTTCATCAGCAGTTAAATTAATAAACTGACATTCTTCAATTCCTTCTGGCAAACGTTCTATAACGTAGACCAATCCATTCAATTCGACTCTATCTTCTGCGATAGAACCATAAATTTCTGGTCGTAAGAGTAATAAGGATTTTCTTAGAGTCTCACCCGAAACACCCATAGGTTTATAAAACCCTCTACTAAAAAGGTGACGCATAGAAATGTATAGTTTTTCTATGGCATTTGTAGATTCTTGAGCACGTGTTCTTTCCTTGTGTTTGGTTTGTGACATATGTTTTTAGGGTTCAAAGATAAGAAATTAGCTACAGTTAAGCGCCACTTAAGATTTTACTGTATTGTTTTGTATCTTTTAAAACATCTACTGCTTTTAAAACTACTTTGTCTTTTTTAAGTTTATTCTGATAGCTTCCTTCTTTAAAGTAATATCTGCTTAAGATTTCATTTTGAATTAAATTAGAAATATAATCTCTATTTTTTGAGATTTCTTCCACTTTATTTTTGTTCAACTTCTTTTTGATTTGTTGATATTCTTTTGAAAGTAATTGTTCGCTTTCTAGAGATTCATAGGCTTTTAAAAACATTTTCTCTTGAACGGTTTTAAAAGATGTGTCAGTTGTTAAAATGTAATCTTGAAACTTATTAAACTGATTAAAAGTGAAGTCCGGAGCAGCTGAAATTGTTGGGTTTTTGATGGTGAAATCGGTAACAAAATTAAAAATCGCTCTTGTTTTTATTAATTCTTTTGTTGCTTCTGTTCTTTCTGAAAAACCAACAACTATGTCTGGCTGAACTCCTCCTCCATCATAAACGGTTCTACCATTTTTAGTCTTATATGCAGTTACTGTTCCGTCAGAAAATTTTGGAACTTTTCCATTCTCATCTCTATTTGCATAGTCTAATTCTTGAATACATCTACCACTGGGTGTATAATATTTAGAGATTGTAACTTTAAGTTGAGTCCCGTACGTTAATTGTCTATATCGTTGCACCAACCCTTTTCCAAAGGATCTTTCTCCTAAAACCACAGCTCTATCAAAATCTTGTAGTGCTCCACTCACAATTTCTGATGCAGATGCCGACCTATCATTTACCAAAACAGCTACTGGAATTTCCAAGTCTAAAGGTTTATTTGTAGCTCTATAAGTATTACTCCATTTCTTAACTTTTGCTTTAGTTGACACAATAGTGCTTCCTTTTGGTAGAAAGAAATTTGAAATATTAATAGCTTCTAGTAATGATCCTCCTGGGTTACTTCTTAAATCGAAAACAAGTTTTTTCATTCCTTTATCTTTTAAGGCTTTAAATGCTTTCTTAACTTCTGAAGATGCTTTTTCATTAAATCGAGTTAGTACAATGTATCCTGTTTCATTATCAATCATATCATAATAAGGCACAGGGTTTACAACTACTTTTTCTCTTACTACAGTAAGGTTCATTAATTTTCCTTGCCTATCAACTTCTATATTTACACTGGAGTTTGGAGCTCCTTTTAGAAATTGAGAAAGTTCATCACTTTCCATATTTTGTATTGGTTGACCATCTACTTTGGTAATAATATCTCCTGCTTTCAATCCTTTTTTATCAGCTTCATATCCTTTATAAATTTCTGCAAGTGTAATTCCTTTTTCATCATAGTAAACAGATACTCCTATTCCTGCATATTCTCCTTCTCTTCTTATTCTCGCTTCTTCTACTTCTTGTTCGTCATAATAGTTTGTATATGGGTCTAAATCTTTCAGCGTATTCTTAATTGCTTTATCTGTAAACTCAGCAGGATTGATCTCATTCACATAATACATATTTAACTCTTTATACAAGGTTGTATAAATTTCTAATTGTTTTGCAACTTCAAAGAATTTTGATTTGAAGGAATATGTGGTTAATACTACTCCTATAAGGAGGATAATTACTTGGTATTTTTTTACTTTAACTCGTCTCATTGTGATGAATCTTTTACTTCCTTAATAAATAACGCTAAAATCTCTCGAATCTTTTGCTCTACCTCTTTATATGAAGGTTCTTTCTTTCCAATAAAGGTAAACATTAAAATGTAGGACTGATTTAACTCATCATAAACCTCTTTTTTTGTTAACCTGTAAGCTTCTTTTAGCAATCTTTTTATTCGGTTTCTATGCACCGCTTTTTTAAAATTTCGTTTAGGAACAGAAAATCCTGCTTGGACTTTAAAATCTGAAGTATGTTCTGTTTTTAAGTAGACTAATCTGATTGGAAATTTTTTAATCGATCGGCCTTCATCAAACAGCTTTCCTATTAGTTTTCTACTTTTTAATTTTTCTTGTTTTCCAAATGTATTGCTCATTACTTACAAACTTACAGAAAACAGTAGTTTGTATGTCTTTAAAAACAAAAATTTGTTTAAAAATATAGTCCTAGGTTATTTTTAAATATGATTTATTGCATCGTAAGCACCTAAATTTTTTAGAAAAAGGAACCAATCTTTGGAGAAAATTTCTTCTTTCTCTATAATTAAGTTTTCCTTTACACTTAGGACAATTCTTTTTCAAAATTTGAATCATTATATACTTTTTCTTGTAAAATAGCTTATCAAACATTAATGAATATATTGACGTTTTTTACGGAGGAAGTTGTTTGATTAAAAGTATTTAATCCTGCAATAAACCATACTACACAAATTAGGTAGTTTTGAAAATTAAAAAGCCGAGATTTAAATCTCGGCTTTTGTTTTGGAGTAGTTAGAAATCAAAACAAGTATTATAAGGTGTGCCCTCCTGATTTATATTTATGTTATTGCCTTGTAACCTCTCCCCCTTAATTAGATTTTATTTTATACAATGTTATGTTCGCAAGCAGAATGATAATTTACTTGAGGGGTCAATTATATTTATTTTTTTACTTTGATGAACTTAATTTTATAATGCAATAATCTCTAATATTTAGTGATCTTCTATCTTAAAGAATCCAATAAATAGTTATTGAAAACAACACTTTTACTTTTACTACAACAAATATATTCAGGAAAGCTACTCGCTGTACTACCTATTTTAGGTAGTATTAAATCAAATTTTGACTATTGGCTTTATTAATTGCCTCTTCTTTTGATTTAACTTGGAGTTTATCATAGATGTTTTTTATGTGAAATTTAATGGTATTTGTGCTAATAAATAATACTTCAGCAATACTTCTATAGCTCTTCCCTTTTGATAATAGAGTTAAAACTTCAAGCTCTCTTGATGTTAAATCTGAATGTATTGTTTTTTTAAATGAAGAAACCACCATTTTTGCAATATGAATGCTCATGGGCGCTCCTCCAGCCAATACCTCCTCTAATGCAGCTAATAATTTTTCTGAAGTCGTATTCTTAGTGAGATATCCAATAGCTCCAGCACACAAAGCATCAAAAACAGTTTCTGAATTTTCATATACAGTGATTATTAATATGTTTGTTTTAGGAGCTACTTTTTTAATCTTTCGAGTTCCTTCTACTCCATTAATTCCTGGAAGTTGTATGTCCATTAAAACAATATCTGGCAGGTCTTCTTTTAAGTTCTGAATTGCATCTTCACAGTTATCATAACTTCCAGAAACTTGAAATTTAGTGCTAGAATTAATAATTCTAGTAAAAGCAGTGTTTAGCGTTTTATTATCTTCTACAACGACAACATTCTTCATGGGAATAAATTTAAAATTATTATAGATTCAACCAACTACCTGTTTTGGGTAGATAATTCCAGAGAACTTTACTTCTGTCCCTACTTCTGAGGAGTTGATTTTTATATCTCCTCCTATTTTCTTAGCTCTGTTCACGATGTTTTTCAATCCGTTTTTGTGAGTTAGTTTTTCAGTTGAAAAGCCAATGCCATTATCAGTAACACTAATTTCTAATTTTCCTTTTAAAAAGCTAAAAACTATAGTTACTTCACTACAATTAGAGTGTTTTGCTGCATTAGTCATTGCTTCTTTAAAAATTAAGATTAACTGTCTACTCCAGTAATGTGGTAGCTTAACGTCTGTTTCTAAACTTTTCTCTATTCTAAACTTAATGTTTAGATTTTGAAAAAAATCTTCTCCAAAATCTGAGAGATAAGTAACCATCTCTTCAACCTGATCACTTTCTTTTTTTAATGACCAAACAAAATCTTTGGTTCCTTTATACAAGCTGTCTGTATTAGTTAAAATTTGATTTACAATACTTCTAGACTCTTTTGTTGTAACTTTTTGAGAGAGAATGTCTGTTAGAATAGTAATACTTGCTAGTTTATTCCCTAAATCGTCATGAAAATCTTCTGCGATATGATCTCTCACCGTTGATATTCTTTCTTCCAGCTTCTTTTGTTTGTCAATTGCTTGATGCAAACGATTATTCAATTGTTTACTAACTCTAAGTCTATGTAAAGTAAAGAGTATAATTGTAATAAAAACAATCATAATAGTAAATATGATGAAGCTCTTCTTTTGGTAAAAAGGTATTTCAATAGCAAAAGAATATATAGGAGTTAGTTGCCAATCGCTATTGGGTTTTTTAGCTCTAATCTTAAAGGTATATTTTCCTTCTTTGAAGTTTTTGAAATTTAACTCATTTGAATTTGTTGTTACCCAAGGTTCATTATTTATCTGGTACTGTGCGAAAATTGTATGAGAGCTATTATATGAAATAACATCAAACTTAAAAGCACTTTTATTTTGATAAACATTGATTTTTGGTAATTTTTGAGGAATTGATTGTTTTTGATTATCTAAAACAGAAATCCCTTTTACCGATGCGATCCAAACATTTCCTTTTTTATCTTCTAAAAGATGGTTGATGTTGTTTGATGGTAAGTTTTCGTTTTTGGTTAAATTAAAAAAAGAGGTCCCATCAAAAACGGAAACTCCTTTCACTGTTGCGATCCATAATTTGTTATCTGATGTTACCAATAGGTCTTTAATATTATTACTAATTAACCCTTTTGAAACATCATACAAAGATGTTCCTTCTTCATCTAACTTATAGAGTCCTCTTGAAGTAGAAACCCATAAAAAATCATCTTGTTTTATAATATCTGTTACACTTTTATTATTAATTTGTGAATAATTAGACTTTACAATCTTTTCAGTTTCTTTATCATATATGAACATTCCAAAGTCTGTTGCAAAATATACTTTGCCTTCAAAATCACAAGCGTTTTTAACCGAGCTTGGGAGTTTTAAATTGTACTTACCATTAATTAAAATTGTGTCTAAACCAACAATTTTAATATCCTTGTTAAAGAAAGAATAGGTTCCCTTTACCTCATTTATTTTGCTAGTAATCTCTCTTTCTTTACCTTCTAAATATGAGCTTACTTCTAGCTTTTTATTGTGAACACTTAAAAACTTTCCAAACCCTTTTAATTCATAACTTTTTGTATTCCTCTTTTCATAAAATTCATACAATCTACTAGGATTTAGTGCATATACTTTGTCATCAAAAACAATCAATTTATGAATGTCTTTGTTTTCTAGTATAGACTTAATATTATAACTGTAATTAGGAATTTGATATATGCCTTCACCATTGGTGGTCATCCATATATTCTGTTCAAAATCTAATCCAATATCAGAGATGTTAGACTTAATGCTATATTTCTCACGAAATTTGACAAGTTCTTTTGTTTTTAAATCATATTGGTGAGCTTCCTTGAATCCATTTTTGTTGGCGGATAAGATTAGAATTTTTGTGTCTAGAAAAGGAATTATTTTTAAAATGACTTGACCGTCAATCTCTAACTTTTCTTTTTGCAGTATTTCTTGACGGTTAAAAACAAACAAACTATCCTTTGTACTACAGATATAGCGATCTCCATAATCTTTTAAGGTAGTAATTACCTTGTTTTTTAGAAAAGAAAAAACGGGAATTAATTTCTTCTTTTTTAGTATAAAAACACCTTTCAATTCTCGCATATTAGCCTCTTTTATAAATCTATTATGCAAAAATTCTTTTCCTCTAATAATGGTAACTCTTGGAGAATATATTTTTCTATCTCTGATAGCTTGTGATTCTCTTTCTATATACTCTATCTGACTATTGACACCTATTGCTATACTTTTCCATTTTCCATTTCTCTTTTCATAATAAACTGTCTGGCCTGCTATATAGCTAAAAACCCTTCTACTACCTGTAACTAATTCATTTATTTTAGTAGATGTAGAATTAATTATTTTAAAAATTGTGTCTTTTGCCAAAAGATGTAATCCACCTCCCCAAGTTGCAATGGCTAGGGTATCTTTAGCATAAGGCTTAACATCTATTGCATAAGTGTTTTTTAGCCCGTTTGCTTCGTTAAAAATCGTGAACTTTTTCCCATTAAATTTCACCAATCCATCGTCAGAACCGAACCACATATACCCTTTGTCATCAGAATATATATTATAGGTAATATCATGAGGAAGTCCGTCCTCAGTAGAATAGTGAATTAAATCTTGGGAAAACAACCAATGACTATATAGAAATAATATAAAAAAAAGCTTCTTCAAGATTCTTACAAATTATAAAAAAAGCGCCATATAACTATGGCGCTTTAACAACTAATTACATAAAACTGTTCAAGAACTTTTTCTTCTCAATACCATCTTTTAGACAAAAATAGCTCTAGAATATACTATGTGAACCACCCAAAAAGGGTAGTTTTTTTTAACCCTTTATTATTACTACTTTTGACCTAACAAATCAAAAAAAATGAAGCCCGATTTATTTCAAGCTCCTGACTATTATCAATTAGATGAATTACTAACTGAAGAACACAAATTAGTAAGAGATGCATCTAGAGAATGGGTGAAAAGAGAAGTATCACCTATTATTGAAGAGTATGCGCAAAAAGCAGAATTTCCAGAACAAATTATTAACGGATTAGCCGAAATTGGTGCTTTTGGCCCTTACATTCCTGAAGAATATGGAGGTGCTGGTTTAGACCAGATTTCATATGGTTTAATTATGCAAGAAATTGAAAGAGGCGATTCTGGGGTTCGCTCTACTGCTTCAGTACAATCTTCACTAGTAATGTATCCAATATGGAAGTACGGTAATGAAGAGCAACGTCAAAAATACTTACCTAAGCTTGCTAGCGGTGAGTGGATGGGGTGTTTTGGATTAACTGAACCTGATCACGGTTCTAATCCGGGAGGAATGGTAACCAACTTTAAAGATATGGGAGACCATTATCTTTTAAATGGTGCTAAAATGTGGATTTCTAATGCGCCTTTCGCACAGGTTGCTGTTGTATGGGCAAAGAATGAAGAAGGAAGAATTCATGGATTGATTGTTGAAAGAGGTATGGAAGGTTTTTCTACTCCAGAAACTCATAATAAATGGTCGTTAAGAGCATCAGCTACTGGTGAACTAATCTTTGACAATGTTAAAGTTCCTAAAGAAAACCTGTTACCAAACAAATCTGGATTGGGTGCCCCACTTGGATGTTTAGATTCTGCTAGATATGGTATTGCTTGGGGAGCTATTGGTGCTGCTATGGATTGTTATGATACTGCATTGCGTTATAGCAAAGAGCGTATTCAGTTTGGAAAACCAATTGGACAATTTCAATTGCAACAAAAAAAGTTAGCTGAAATGATTACAGAAATCACCAAAGCTCAGTTATTAACTTGGAGATTAGGTGTTTTACGTAATGAAGGAAGAGCTACTTCCGCTCAAATTTCTATGGCAAAAAGAAACAATGTAGACATGGCCATTAATATTGCTCGTGAAGCAAGGCAAATGTTAGGCGGAATGGGTATTACCGGTGAATATTCTATAATGCGTCATTCTATGAATTTAGAAAGTGTAATTACCTATGAAGGAACACACGATATTCATCTACTCATTACAGGTTTAGATATTACAGGCTTAAATGCATTTAAATAAAAACTAATATGAAAAAGAATATTATACTTACTTTCCTAACATTGACTTTAGGATTTTCTCTTTGTTATTCTCAAAGAAAGGAATTAGATAAAGTAAATATTGAAAAATTTATTGAAGAAACTCAGTTTTCCAACGATCAAACTGAAGGAATAGAAATGATTTGGTGGATGCCATCAGAATATTGGGAAGTTGTTTTTTCCAAAGACAAATATACTAGTTCAGAAGAAACAAAAATAATAGTCGAAATGCTAAAAAAACATGTTTTGGTAATAGCTATTAAAGGAAAAGTCGGAATGTTCGGAGGTGTTACTTATGAATCTAGAGAGAATATTTTAAAAGGTCTAAAGGTTTTTTATAATGGATCTGGACTTAAACATATTCCTCAAGACAATTTAGATCCAGATCTAAAAAACTTCATAACTCTTATAGGGCCTATGATGAAAAACATGATGGGACAAATGGGAGAAAACATGCAAGTTTTTGTTTTTAAAAATGACAAAAAGAACCCAATTAATGTTTGGGAAAAAGGAAAGATCGATTTTGGATTAAATGACTTTAAAGTTACAATGGATCTTCCTATAAGCAGTCTCCTTCTAGAAAAAAAATGCCCTGAAGGAAAGAAATTATTTAGTGGGAAATGGTCTTACTGCCCATTCCATGGGAAAGAATTAGAATCTCAAGAAAATTAAGAAGCTTGTTGCAACAATATATTTGGGCATCGCTTGCAGTTGATGCCCTTTTTTTTGTACTTATGACAACACTTACTTTTTGGTTTTATACAACTAGCATCACAAATATTATCGCAACTTGAATTTACAAGCTGTTTTACTCTAGGCTGATTTGTATAAAAAACAATCATTTAACGGAATTTTGATGCAAAAATAATCATTTATTTAGAATAAATAAAAATAATTGTTTTGGATTTTAATAAAATAGGCTTTAGGTCTCTTTTTTTATCTTTATCCTAACAAAACCTATCTATTGGGAAATCATCAAACATTACAAAACACTTTATATTTCAACCAGATTTCAGAAATATCACAAGATATTTGGAATGATTTAGATTGTAATAACAAGCTCTACTTCCACCCTAAGTATTTAGCTGCTTTAGAGAAAAACAATTCTCATCTTGATTTCTTTTATGTAGTACTGAAAAATGAACACAACAAAGCAATTGCTTTTGCGAGTGTGCAAATGATTGATTTCTTTATTGACTCACTTCAAAATGAAAACCAAAGTATCTTAACTAATATTGCCTGTATAGGTCGTAAGTTGAGGATTTTACCTAGAGAGAAACCTCTTAAGATTTTAAACTGCGGAAACACTTTTGTAAGTGGTGAGCATGGAATCTTTATCAAATCTGATCAAAACAAAAGAAAGGTTTTAAGGAAACTAGCTAAAGCCATTTTAAAATATTCACAACAGCAATATCAAGACCCTGATATTTTTATTATCAAAGATTTTCTTGAAGAGTCTTTACCTATCAGTAATGAACTAATCAGTTTAGGGTATTATGCATTTAATGTTGAACCCAATATGAAGCTAAATGTAAATTCTCATTGGAATTCTTTTGATGATTATTTAAATGCCTTAAAAACTAAATTTAGAGTGAAAGCTAAGAGAGCGCTAGAGCTAAGTAAAGGACTTAAAACTATTGAGATTACTTCTAAAAATATTGATGATCAATTGGTGTCTATGACCAATTTATATCAAAAAGTAGCCTCTAAGGCATATTTTAACTTAGGTGATTTTAATCTAAAAACATATAAAGATTTAAAGGAACAATTTAAAGAAGACTATATTTTAAAATCGTATTGGTTACAAAACAAAATGGTGGGTTTTCTATCAGGTAGTATTCATGAGAATATATTAGATGCCCATTTTGTTGGCATAGATTATCGTTACAATAAACAATTTGCCATTTATCAACGAATGTTATATGATTATATAGACATTGCCATTAAACAAAAACTAGACACCATAAATTTTGCCAGGACTGCTAGCGAAATTAAAAGTTCTGTTGGAGCAATTCCAGAACATATGACTATTTATATTCGTCATAAAAAAACGATTACAAATAAATTTTTAAAATTATTTTTGTTGAGAATTCAACCAACTGAATTCCATCAGAAATTTCCGTTTAAAATGGGATCAAATAGCGTATGAAAAATAGCAATGACCTACTTGACATTTTAAGACTTGCCCAGTTAGATTCGCACACATTTTCAGGAATTAGCAAAACTGTGGGTACTCCTGCTGTATTTGGAGGACAAGTGCTAGCCCAAGCTCTGCATGCGGCTTATCAATCAATTCCAAAAGATCGATTTGTACATTCTTTACATTCCTACTTTTTGTTACCTGGAGATATGACTATTCCTATCAAATATGTGGTAAACGAAATGAGAAACGGTGGTAGTTTTTCTACGCGCAGGGTTACTGCGATACAAAATGACAAAACGATTTTTATTTTAGCGGCTTCTTTCCATCAAAAAGAAGAAGGTTATGAACATCAAGAATCTTTACCAAAAGATATTAAGCAACCTGAAGAATTGATGAGTTGGGACGATGTTTTAAAAACAATGGGAGATCTCTTACCCGAAAAAATGAAAGCTTTTTTAAGTATTGAAAGACCGGTTTATTTTAAACCTGTAGAGGTTATGAATCCGCTAGAACAAAAAGATTTACCCCCAATAGAAAATGTTTGGTTTAAATTAAAAGGCAACAACAATAATCTTACCCTACCTACCAAGCATCAAATTCTTACCTATATTTCTGATTATAACATTTTAAATGCAACTTTAAAACCCAATGCCAGTAAAGCGCATTTTGGAAATACACAAATGGCTAGTTTAGATCATTCTATGTGGTTCTTTAGAGATTTTGATTTTGATGATTGGATGCTATATTCTACAACATCACCAAGTGCTTCTGGAGCCAGAGGAGTGGCAACTGGAAATATTTTTACTAGAAACGGAAAACTAATTGCCTCTGTAGCCCAAGAAGGATTAATGAGACCTAAAAAGAAATAATTATGAACCCATATATCTATGTTTTAACTGTAAACGGATTGCTTTTTTTTCTAAGTATAATCTTTCATTTTTTCCCACCTAAAAAAATCAATAATCTTTATGGATATAGAACACATAGAACAATGCAAAATGAGGATGTTTGGAATTTCTCAAATAGTTTATTTACCAAGACACTCTTAAAATACTCAGCCATTAGCTTTGTTGCTGCTTTGGCACTTACATACCTTTATCCTAATTTGATGAACTCATGGTTTCCTATGGGGTTTTTATTTTTCACACTCATCGTTTGTATTATTACAACCGAAAAAGCATTGAATGAAAACTTTGATCAAGAAGGAAAAAGAAAAACTAAAAAGTAGTAATTAAAGAAAAGGAAAAGTTTCTTCCAGGAGCAGATATTCCTGAGGCAAATTCTCTATAATGCTCATCGAAAATATTATTGATCATTCCCTGAATTTTCCAATTCTGATTAAACGAATAACTGCTATTTAAAGCTAAAGTCATCCAACTTGGAGAACCATAATATATTTCAGTTTCTGTAGCTCCATTAGGGTTTATAATTGGCGTTAGATCATGATTATCTATTCCTTCAGTAATATTAAAATCTGAAATATCTTTTTTGGCATTAAATCGCAAGCTTGTTCCAATTTGGAATTTATTATCAACATAATTTAAGTCGAACTGTCCAAATAAAGGCGGAATAGATGATAAAGGTTCATCCGTATCATAGGTTCTTCCTTTGGTGTAAGTAATAAATCCAGAAGTGTTTATTTTTTCAGATAATTTACCTTGGTAACTAGCAGTATACCCAAAAACATAGGCTGTTTTTCTATTTTGATTGGCTACAATATTTCCAACTTCTCCGTCATAGGTAATTGTAGAAGCTCCGTTTAATGTGAAATAATCTCTAATTATATAATGTTCTAAGAGCGTGTAATAAGTATTAAATCCAACTCTAAATCTTCTATCGTTGAAATATTTTTGAATTCCTATTTCTACATTATATGCAAACTCAGGCCTTACATCAATATTAGGAACTGTTACATTACCGCTTTTCTCACGAACTCTTCCTACATCATCAATATTTGGAGATCTAAAACCAGAAGAAATAACCCCATTTAGTTGCCAGTTTTTATTAGGCCTATATACATAACCTGTAGTTAGTGTTAATGCAGAATTATTTGCTTCAATATCTGTTGCAGGTAATGTTATAAAGGTTTGATCTATCCATGTAGCTTTTAAATTTGTACGAGTAAACCTAATTCCTGTATTTAATGTTGACTTAGCATTTAAATCTTGACGGTATCCTGTATAAACTGCTGAACTCATATAACTGCTTCCTCCATCAGGATAACGAGACTGAACAGCAAACTCTCCTGAGAATCCTAGAATTTCATTTCCAGAAACGTTTAAGATTCTACCATAAGCATTAGAGTTAACATCATTATGCGAAAACTCAAATCCATAGGTTAAACTTCTTTTTTTGTTTTCTGTTAATGGCACAGAAAAATCTCCATTGATACTAAAAATATCTACTTCTTCTTCTCTGTAGGATCTATCTAAACTATTTAATCTTCTTTGAATTCTTGATTCTTTTATTTTTTGATATGCCAAAGTAAACGCTCCTTTGTCTAACCAATTTTTCCCAGGATTAATATTAATTTGAGGAGAAATCAAAAGTCTGTTTTGAGGCCCATAATACCATTCAGCAAACTTTAGCGTTCCTCCCGATTGTTCGTCCAATCTATCAAACCTAGGAATATCTGAAGTAGTTGAGTATTGAAGATTAATCTTTAAGTCTGTTTTTGAAGATAAGGGTATAAAGAACTTTTGCAAGAGATCTGTTTGATTGAATCCTGAATTTCTCTGTACGTTAGGATCGTTGTTTACAGTTGCTGTTGCTGAATAAAAATCATCTGTATTTTGAGAGTATTCAAAAACCTTTCCCCAGTTATCAAATCCATGTGATCTGTTTTTCCCCATGGTAAGGTCGCCAAACTTACTATAAGAAACACTTGTAAATGAAGCCCATTTTTGAGCGCTAATTTCTACGGAAGCATTCGTTGTAATTTCGTTGTTAATGGTCGAAAAACGATTAAAAAAACTTGTGCTTACATTTGTTTTTTCAGAAAGCGTTGGAGTTTTTGTATAATAATGAATAACACCTCCTAATGCATCTGACCCGTAAACAACAGATGATGGCCCAAAAACAATCTCTGTTCTGTCTAACAAATTTGGAGAAACAGTAATTGAGTTTTGTAAATGTCCCTTTCTATAAATTGCATTATTCATTCTAACTCCATCAACAACTAGAAGAACTCTGTTAGATTCCATTCCTCTAAGAACAGGACTTCCACCACCAAATTGAGACTTTTGAACCTTTATTCCCGGAACAGCTGCCAATAAGTCTGCAGAAGTTTGTGGAGAAATTTGTTGAATATCTTTAGCAGTTACTACAGCAATTTGTTCTGCAATTCTATTGGTTTTAGCATCTCCTTTAAACACCGATAAAACAACCTCATCTAATTGCTCTGATTCTCTGGTTAGATAAACAATAAAATTGTTCTTCTGAAAAGCTGATTTTTTAACTCTCTTTAAGGCGTAAGAAATATGTGAAAAAATAAGTATTTCATTATCTTTTACTGAAGTTACATCAACAATACCATCGTCTTTTGTAAAAGAACTATAAGACTGTGATTCATTAAAAACATTTACGTTTCTAATAGGTCTTCCAGTTTCTTTATCTACTACTTTAACTTCTTGAGCAAAAGATGAAAATCCAATCAAAAAAAGTATAAAAAATCCTAATGTCCTCATCTACTAAATACCGCTTCTAAAACATGTAAAGATTTGGGGTGTTTAAATCCGCCCAAATGTAATTCAAAATATTGAATTAACATCCTTAATAAATCTTGTCTTTGTTTTTTAGAAAAATTTATGGATTCTATAGTATCAAAATTTATGCCTAATAGCTTTTTAAATTGAAGTATTTCTTCTCCTTTAACAACTTCTTTTTCGTGTTCAAAGTCTGTAAAAGTCCCTTCTCTTAGATGAAACCCAGTTTTATGGATTTCTGAGGTATCTGGATAAAACCCTAAAAACTTGGTTAAGTTTAATAAAAAAAGTAAATGAAAATTAGAAATATTATCATGGTTATCTAGCCAAAGGAATGCTTTTTCTAAGTAATTGTATAATGGTTGGTTCTCTTCTTCTTCTTGAATAGCCCCAGACATCATCTCAGCTAAAAATAGCACAACTGACTGCTTAACTATATTGAGGTGAAGCGTCTTATACATATTAATCACTTGAGCTTCTCGAATAGATTGTAAACCTCTCTTTTCTTGATGACTTGCTACAATATTTAACTGAGTAAGTGGTTGAAAATAGGCTGCTTTAAGTTTTCCTTTTTTAGATTTTAAGATTCCTTTTATCAAATAGGAAACAAGACCAAATTCATTAGTATAAAGTCTAGCAATCAAGCTAGAATCGCCATATTTTATGGTACTTATTACAATTGCTTTGGTAGATACAATAGCCATTAATTAATGATTGCTATTTTAGTAGTAGAAGTTTCTGTTGCATCTTCATTGGATAAAAGAACAATATAAACTCCTGAGGCTACTTTTTTTCCTGCCAAATTAGTTTTATCCCAAACAACTTTTCCTCCTTGCAACTCTTGACCTTCTACAACATTAGTTTCATAAACCAAATTTCCTGCTACATCAATTATTTTAACATTAGTGCCTCTTGGTAAACTTGTTCCATTTCTACCGTCTATAGTTACAGTATTGTGGAATTTTCTAACAGGATTTGGGTAAGCGTAGACTTCTCCTAAGGTATCACCAAAAGGAGATACATTGCTATTATATGCTACCACACCTTTATCTGTAGCAAAATAAACTTTCCCTGTTTCTTCATCAACAGCTATTTTTACAATTCTATTGGATGGTAATGGAGAATTTTCAGAACTAAAATTTGCGATAGTTGTTTGTCCATTAGGATTGGTGTAGGTAACACCTCCGTTATCAGTTCCAAACCATTTATTATTAGCACCATCAACAGCAATTGTATTTACAATTTGCTCTCCTAATAATCTTCTAGGAACTCCATCGTCAAGAATAATAATGGGCTGAGCATCTGTAACATCTGCATCAAAAACTCCTGAAGGGTTATTAAAAACTACCAATCCAGAAATTGTTCCGATCCAAATTCTATTGTCTTTATCTACTGCTACACTTTCTATTCTTGAGTTTGGCAAACTTCCTTGTGTTGTAGTTGTGGTTAGTGCTTTTAATCTATTTCCGTTTTCATTAAAAGCGATTACTCCATCACCTCTTGTTCCAATCCAAAGACTATTGTTACGATCAATAGCAATTTCAGAAAGACCAAATGAATTCTGAGTTTTTACCGAACTAATATCGAAACTAGACCAGCTTCCTCCAGAGAACTTCTTTAATTCGTTAGGTGTACCAATATTGGTCATCCATAAATTCCCTTGAGAATCAAAAACACTTCCACTAAGGCGAATTGTAACTCTTGATGCATTTGTGGGGTCTATCTCTTCTAGTCCACTATTCAAATGATTATAAAAATTCGTTGTTTGATTGTTTTGGATTTCAAAAAGACCACCTGTATTTATAGTGTTAGTTAAATTTGTATCTCCAAAACTACTGATGAATGCATTGTTTGCATCATTAGGATCAATAGTAACATCTACCAAATCTGGGAAAGGGTTTGCAGGATCATTAGGAGCTGTAAACCAAGATTCGCCATTAAAATGACTATATCCCAATCTTCTTTGTATGGGAGCAAAAGTTGGTGTATATCCTCCGTATACAATCCATACATGATTATTTTGTGCACTTATAGAAAACACATCATTAGAAACGGGTCCTTCGGGATGTATTTCTGTAAAACTTGATGGATTTCCAAAACTTGATGATAATACTCCATACTGTTGCGTTGCTAGGTAGAGTATATTGCTTTCAGAAAAAGCAGTATTTAAGTTATAGTTGAATGCTGTATTAGCACTGTTTTGTAAAACAACATTTAATGAAGAATTAAAAACAAATAGTGATTGATTTAAAGCCACTGTAAGATTCGTAGAAGATTCTTTTAGTCCGTTTACTGTTTCAAAAAAATCTCTAACAAATGATAACCCATTTGTGTTTACAATTTCAAAAAGTCCAGTATTTAGTATTGTAAATAATCTATTGTTAAACACTGTTATGTTTTTAAACAAGTTATTTCCACCAACAATCTGCTGCCAATTGTTAAAGTCAATTAAATTTGGACTGTTAACATCTGCATAAAAAACTCCTTCATCAGTTGCTGCATAAATTAAATCATTAAAAACTGCAATCTCATTTACTTTAACATCAGTGGAGTTATTTCCAATGAAAAAAGTATCGCCAAATTCTAACTCGTTAATATCATATTCAACAACGGCAAAAGCTGTTGATAAATAAAGCTTTCCTTGGTATTCATAAATATCATTAATGCTCTTTTCTCCTGATTGATTAAAGTTGACAATATCTGCCGATATGGTAATACCACCATCTTCATCTACTACTTCAATCAATCCATTTTCATATCCTATTACAAGTCTATTTGTTGCTCTGCTAAAATGTATAGAAGTTGTTGTCTCACCTGATAATCCTTGAACTGAAGAAAGCTTCTGGATTTCTTGCGTAGTAATATTATACGTAAAAATTGCATTGTCAGATAAAGCATAAAGAGTATTATCAACCTTTACAAAATCTTTGACGTTGTTGTAGGAAAAAAAATCTTCCCATGAATCGCTAAAGTCTACTTGAGCAGATAAGGTGGAGTATAAAAATAATGCTAATACTACTACAAATTTTCGCATAGAAATTAATTGAAATCAAATATATCGTATTTCTTTATATGATAACGATAAATCCTTTACATTAGTACAAAACAAATAGTATTGATGAGTGTTGAAATTGAAAGAAAATTTCTGGTAATTAATTCTGATTTTGAAAAGCTAAGCAATCAAAAGAAATACATAAAACAAGGGTTTCTGAATTCTGATAAAAACAGAGTTGTTCGAATTAGAATAATAGATGATACTGCTTTTTTAACCATTAAAGGAATTTCTAATTCTAGCGGCACTACTAGGTTTGAATGGGAACAAGAAATTTCAGTTTCTGAAGCACAAGATTTAATGACTCTTTGTGAACCAGGAATTATTGAAAAACATCGATACTACCACAAAATAGGTAAGCACATTTTTGAAATAGATGTGTTTTTAGGTGATAACAAAGGATTGATTTTAGCGGAAGTAGAACTTTCTCATGAAAAAGAAGTTTTTGAAACTCCTTCTTATTTAGGTAATGAAGTAACCGGTCAAGAAAAATATTACAATTCTAATCTTTGTAAAAGCCCATTTCAAAAATGGGTATAAAAAAACCTCGAACTGAAAGTTCGAGGAAATTTAATAAACCTACCCCCTAAAATAAGATTTATAATACCTAAACGTTCGAATAATAAATTTATTATCTCCCGTTCAGGTACGCAAATATAAATCTTTTTTGCTGATTCACAAACGTTTCCATGACTTTTGTAAATTCCGAAATCGATAACGTTTTATTTTCTAGATTTTTACGAAAAGTACTTTAAAACCTTGAAAGAAATGCAAAGAATTTAACATTTCCTTAAATTATATATAAAAATAGATACTTAAAAAATGGCTGAAACTACCTAAAACCACAAAGACATGAAAAATAGCGTGATTGTAGGGTAGCTTTTTTATCGAATATAAAATAGCTCCAATAGTATAAAAAACACCTCCAGCTACTAAAAATGACAATCCTTCTCTTGAAAAGTTTTCAATTAAAGGTTTGATTGCGAAAATTATCTGCCAACCCATTAATACATACATAACCGTTGAAAGTTTATCGAACTTTCCTGTATAAAATAACTTCAAAATAACTCCTGTTAATGCAAAACCCCAAGTTAATCCAAATAGAACCCAACCAATAGTTCCTTCTAAAACTATTAATGTGAATGGTGTATACGTGCCCGCAATTAAAATGTAAATTGCTGCATGATCAAATATATTTAGTTTCCTTCTAAGTTTGGCTTCTTTAGATAAATGGTAAAATGTGGATGCCGCGTATAAAACAATCATACTAACACCATAAATTATAAAGCTTAAAGACTTCATAAATCCTTCAAAATCTAAAGATTTAAGAATTAAAAAAGGGAATCCAATACTACTTAATAGGAGTCCAAAACCGTGAGTAATTACATTTAACCGCTCTTCTTTATCAGAATATCTTGTTATTAAATGTTCTTTCATTTTTTTCTTTGAGTATCTTTCATATATAACTTATCTGAAGACAACTCATTGTATATAACATCAAAAGTTTTTTGTTTTAAAATTTCCATATCTTCTTTTGAAGTTAACCCTTTTGTTTCTATAAATTTGTGTTGTTTGACACGAAAAGTTCCCATTCCTCCTTTAAAAAAGTTCCAAGAGAACAATCGCTTACAATCGTAATAGGTTTGAGGAACTATCGGAATTTGAAACTCCATTGCTAAACTAAATGCTCCGTTTTTAAAAGGTGCTAAAATTACTTCGTCTTCCGGGACAAGTCCTTCTGGGAAAATACCAATACTTGTACCTCCTCTTAATTTTTTCTTTGCCATTTCGTAAACCCTCTTTCTACTTTTTGGGCTACTTCTATCTACCATAATTACTACTCTCCTGTAGAAAAATCCAAAAATTGGAATTTTAACGAGTTCTTTTTTGCCAACAAATACGATAGGGTTTTTGCTCAAAGCGATTAATACAAAAGGGTCCATTAAAGAAGCGTGATTTGGGCAAAACAAATAACTCTGGTTTCTATCTAACTCTTGGTCTGATTGTTTTTTTAAACGAAACCCCATCCCGTAAATTAATAGATGTGACCATCCTCTTACCAATTTCCAAAAGGTAGGATAATAACTTTCTTTAGCTGTAAGTACAAGTAATACTGGCACCATAACAATAATGGTACAAAATAACAATATGTAAAACCAGACCCTCCAAAGTAACAAAAAAGGAATCTTTACCCATTTCATGTAGCGAATGTAGTAATATTCTTTTGTTTGACTCTTTTTCTAATGAAAACTGTATTTTTGCTTGAACAAAATTGAACTTATGTCTAGAATACTTACAGGCGTACAAAGTACTGGAACTCCTCATTTAGGTAATTTATTAGGAGCAATACTTCCTGCAATAGAAATGGCAAATGATCCTAAAAATGAATCGTTTTTATTTATTGCTGATATGCATTCGTTAACTCAGATAAAAGATGGAAATCTTTTAAGAGAGAATACATATAGTACCGCTGCAACTTGGCTAGCTTGTGGTTTAGACATTAACAAGAGTGTTTTTTACAGACAGAGTGATATTCCTGAAGTAACTGAATTATCTTGGTATTTAAGCTGTTTCTTTCCTTATCAAAGATTAACACTTGCTCATAGTTTTAAAGACAAAGCAGATCGTCTTTCTGATGTGAATTCTGGTTTGTTTACATACCCAATGTTGATGGCTGCAGATATTCTGTTATATGATGCAGAAACTGTTCCTGTAGGAAAAGATCAATTGCAACATTTGGAAATGACTAGAGATGTGGCTAATCGTTTGAATAATATTGTTGGAGACACATTAGTTCCTCCTCAAGCCAAAGTACAAGAGCATACAAAATTAGTTCCTGGTACTGATGGCGAAAAAATGAGTAAATCTAGAGATAACATAATCAATATCTTTTTACCAGATAAAAAGTTGAGAAAACAAATTATGTCTATTAAAACAGATAGTACTCCTCTTGAAGATCCAAAAGATCCTGACACAGATAATGTGTATGCTTTGTATAAATTATTAGCTTCTGAAGATCAAATTGCTGAAATGAGAATCAAATACAAAGGAGGAAATTATGGTTACGGTCATGCAAAGCAAGAGCTTTATGAACTCATTATAGATAAGTTTGCTATTATAAGAGAACGATATCATCATTTTATGAAAAACAAAAATGAAATTGATGATGCTTTAGCTATTGGTGCTGAAAAAGCCAGAAAGGTTGCTCAAGAAGTTTTAAAAAGAGTACGAATTAAAGTAGGATATTAAAAAAAGCCTCGCGAATGCGAGGCTTTTTTTATTTGATAAATTTTATTCTACTATCCCCATTGACATACAATTCCTCCCATCAAAGCCAAACAGATAATCCAATAACCAGCATTGATTGCGATATATTTAACTGTTTTTCTTTCAAACATTGCTTGAGTTGCTAATACAGGTAAGATAAAGAATATTCCTCCCATGGCTCCGTGCAACGCACCGTGTTTAAAAGTCCTATAATTATTTCCATATTTCGACATATAATCTTCGAAATACGCCAGAGCATCACCTGTTAGTTCTGTTGCTCCAGACTCTAGCATTGATGAAAATGCACCGGTTTGGTGAATTGTAATAAACTGTAAGAAAAATGCTAGCAAAAAACTAAACACATAGCTCAAAATAAAAATGAGTAACATGTTTCCTCCTTTTAAAGATTCTTCAGTGAATCCCATTTGTTTCATCCATGCTTTTTGAAATAGCATAGGCCCGTACCAAATGAATCCCATCACAAGGGGAACTAAAGCAGCTAGTGCCAGATATAAATAGTTTGGTTCCATAAAAAAAGTTTTGGTTAATACTCAAATATAATCAAATAACGCTTTGATTTACAATAGAGTATAAAAAAACCGAAACTTAAAGCTTCGGTTTTTACAATCTTTTTATCTAATTTATTTGGACAGATTTGGCAATTGCCTCTAGCTCCATCACAAAATTTCGTTTGTCTACAGAAGGAGCGTATGTAAAACCTTCAACCACTAAAAGTCGATTATTCTTTTTATCAACTATAGCGTAATTTAGGAAAGGTCCGGCCATAAAATCATTTTTCACTTCCCATTTTCCTCTCGTTTCAAAGGCTTTATTTTCTTTGATTTTTGTTTCAATAGTATAAGGTGTATATGCAGCTTCTGTGATCATATACATTCCTTCTTTAGCCCCAGGAATGTATTTTTCTCCAATTGCATCTCTCATAGAAATAATATTGTCTGCAATCTTCGTTTCATCATCTAGAGGTAAAGAATAAACTAATATATTATTACTTCCTGTTCCTCTAGCTATTCCACTTTTTAAGTGCTGTCTTAGCCATAAAAAATCCCCTGTATCATCTACTGTTCTGAATTCTTTAGGAATGGTAAGCGAGATGTTTAAGTTTTGGAATGTTTTGTATTTAGAGTCATCTAATCTTCTCTTTGTGAAAAGTTTTTGAAGATAATGTACATCAGATTCTCTAAATGTGTTTATAATATCATTGCTGTGTTTCTTAATCATAGAAAGCAACCCTTCTTTATCTTTAGCTGTGAGGTAAACCAATGTTTGCGGTCTGGCGTATTTATCTTGAATTACATTAACTCCTTCTTTGTCTGAAATTTCTACAATAAAAATATTTCTACTATTTCTCATCATTGATGAGAATCCGTTAGATGCAACTTGTGATACAGATAGTGTTTTCTCTGGTTGTGGAAGTCCTACTTGCAACTTTCCAAACGACTTTCTTATTTCATCTCCTACATCACCTTGCCAATTACTATTGTTTGTTACCACCATAACTTTTCCAAATGCTCCTACAGAAGATGGTAAAATTAGCTCATCATTACCACATGAATTTAGTATGAGCAGTGCTATTAGAGATATAAAAATTCTTTTCATCTTGATTAGCTTTTGTATATTTTTAGTTTTGTTCCAGGTTTTATAGACTTGGCACTCCAAATATTGTTCCATTTTTTAATATCCTCGGTAGAAACTTTTGGAAACTTTTTTGCGATAGTCCATAAAGAATCTCCTTTTTTCACGGTATAGATTGTGTATTCTCCTTTAGGTTGGTTGTTTTTACTCTTTATAGAAGATGTTTTTTGCTTAGGAATTCTTAACCGTTTCGGATAAATTGTTAATCGCTGTCCTATTCGTAATCTATTATTTCTTAATCGGTTCCATTTTTTTATATCGCTTACTCGAACTCCATAGCGGTTAGCGATTTTTCCTAAATAATCTCCATTACGAACTCTATATCGAATTCGTTGATCCATTTCAAAATATTTAGGTAATGGTTTTTCTCTTTTAGCGTCGTCTTGGTCTGCTAATGCATATAATTCTTTTTCAGTTTTTAGGAATCCTCCTGTAGCCGCCTTAGGAAGTATTAGTTTGTAATCTCTTCCTTTGATATAGGGAATGATATCTAATTTATATGCAGGATTTAAAAAAGCCAACAATTCTGCATCTACTCCAATTTTTTCTGATATCTGATCAAAGCTTACAGTTCTTTTGATTGTTAATGTGTCTGTAGCAAAATGGTGGATTTTGGGAGCGTTGCTCACTAAATCGTGTTCTTCTGAGTATTCAAACAAATACATCGTTGCATAAAAAGCAGGAACATATCCAGCAGTTTCTCTTGGTAAAAAGGGTCTGATGTTCCAATAATTTTTATATCCGCCAGATCTTTTAATTGCTTTAGAAACATTTCCTGGCCCTGAATTATATGCCGCTAATGCTAAATCCCAATCACCAAAAATTCTGTAAAGATCACTCAGATATTCGCAAGCGGCTATGGTAGATTTTATAGGGTCTTGCCTTTCATCTACATATGAGCTTACTTTAAGCTTGTATTGTTTTCCGGTTTGATACATAAATTGCCACAATCCTGTAGCTCCAACTCTTGATCTAGCTTTTGGATTTAGTGCAGATTCTACAATTGCTAGATATTTCATCTCCAAAGGAATGTCATACTGATCTAAGTATTTTTCAAACATTGGAAAGTAGTAAGCTGCCTTAGCCATTAAATTTGGATAGTACTTTTTTCTATACTTTAAATAGGATTTGATAACTTTTTCGAGAGCTGGATTATACGCTATGTGAAAAGGTGTTTTAGCATCAATTGTTTTTAATCGTTCTTTAAGTAGGTTTGCCGTTAATGTAACATCGCTTACTTTCTTCTTATCAGCATCCTTTATATAATAACTCACCGTATCGTATAAAGGTGAATTGTACTTAGATTCTAAAACCAGACTATCTATAATAGCTAGATCTACATCAGAAAAAAAGTCGTTTTCTGGAATTTTTATAGAATCTAACTTAGCGGGTATCGAGTCTCTTTCTGATTGACCAAAAAGGTTTATCGATAAAAAGAATAAAAGAAAAAGTAGCTTTTTATACATCTGTTAAATATCTAGTTCTACAACTATCGGGCAATGGTCTGAGTGTTTTGCCTCAGGCAATATATACGCTCTTGAAATTTGGTCTTTTAAAGGCTCTGCAACCATTGCATAATCTAAACGCCATCCTTTGTTATTTGCTCTTGCATTGGCTCTGTAGCTCCACCAAGAAAATTCTTGACGTTCTTTATTTAAATGCCTGAAACTATCTATAAACCCACTATCTATAAACCTTCCTAGCCATTCTCTTTCTTCTGGCAGAAACCCAGAAACTCCTTTCATTTTTGGATTGTGAATATCTATTTCTTCGTGACAAATATTGTAATCTCCACAGATGATCAAATTTGGAATGGTTTTTCTAAGCTCATTTGCATAGTTTAAAATTTCATCCATATAATTGAACTTAAAACCAAGGCGTTCATCATTAGTTCCAGAAGGCAAATACATACTCATGATTGAAACCTTATCATAATCTACGCGAAGATTTCTTCCTTCAAAATCCATGCTTTCAATTCCGGTTCCGTATTCAATATGGTTAGGTTTGTTCTTACAAAAAACGGCAACTCCTGAGTATCCTTTTTTTTGGGCTGAAAACCAATAATGATATGGATAACCTGCCAATTCAAAATCCATTGGGTTGATTTGGTCTTTTTGGGCTTTGATTTCTTGAATACAAATTACATCTGGGTTGGCTTGTTGCAGCCAGTCTAAAAAGCCCTTTTTAATAGCAGCTCTAATTCCGTTTACGTTGTATGAAATTATCTTCATATTATAGCGTCATTTCAGGGATCTCTCCTTCTACAATTAAGGTTCCTTCTGTTGCTTTTTGAATCTCTTCAATACTTACACCTGGTGCTCTTTCTAATAAATGAAAAACACCATCTTTAACATCTAAAACTGCTAAATTGGTTACAATCTTTTTTACACATCCAACTCCTGTAAGTGGTAAGGAACATTGCTTTAGCAATTTTGATTCTCCTCTTTTGTTGGTATGCATCATAGCAACAATTATATTTTCTGCTGAAGCTACTAAGTCCATTGCTCCTCCCATTCCTTTTACCATTTTTCCTGGAATTTTCCAGTTTGCTATATCTCCATTTTCAGCAACTTCCATGGCTCCTAAAATTGTGAGATCTACATGCTGTCCGCGAATCATAGAAAAACTTGTTGCAGAGTCAAAAAAGCTTGCTCCTGGTAATGTAGTAATGGTTTGTTTTCCTGCATTGATAATATCTGCATCTTCTTCTCCTTCAAAAGGAAAAGGCCCCATTCCTAAGACACCGTTTTCACTTTGAAATTCTACCTCTATGTCTTCTCTTACAAAATTTGCCACCAATGTTGGAATTCCAATTCCTAAGTTAACATAATAACCGTCTTGTACTTCTTTAGCGATTCTTTTCGCTATACCATTCTTGTCTAACATAATTAACTTCTTTTTCTTACAGTTCTTTGTTCTATTCTTTTCTCGTACTTCTCTCCTTGAAAGATTCTTTGCACAAAAATTCCGGGAATATGAATATGATTTGGGTCTAATTCTCCTACAGGAACCAATTCTTCTACTTCTGCTACCGTAATGGTTGCTGCACCGCACATACACGGATTAAAATTTCTGGCAGTTCCTTTAAAAATTAAGTTTCCTGCTTCATCACCTTTCCACGCTTTTACAAAGGCAAAATCAGCTTTATAGGCAGGTTCTAAGACATACATTTTTCCATCAAACTCTCTAGTTTCTTTTCCTTCTGCAACTTCAGTTCCGTATCCTGCTGGTGTGTAGAATGCTGGAAATCCAGCTTGTGCGGCTCTACATTTCTCAGCTAATGTTCCTTGAGGGGTTAATTCTACTTCTAACTCACCTGATAACATTTGTCTTTCAAACTCATCATTTTCTCCTACATAAGAAGAGATCATTTTTTTTATCTGCTTATTTTGAAGTAAAAACCCTAATCCAAAGTCATCTACTCCGGCATTGTTTGAGATACATGTTACGTTGTTTACTTGCAAACGCACTAGCTCTTGAATAGAATTTTCTGGGATTCCGCATAATCCAAATCCACCTAGCATTAATGTCATTCCGCTTTCAACTCCTTGCAAAGCTTGCTGAACATTCTCTACTTTTTTATTAATCATTGTTTGTGTTGTTAAAAATCTGTATCGTCTTCTTCTATTACTTTTGTTGTTTTTTCCCCTTTTTCATCTTCTTTCGGTTCTTTACCACAATTGATATTAATCCCAACATACTCTGGCTTTTCAAAATCTTCAAGGCTAATATTTAAGCTCTTATCTGCATATACCTTTTTCATAAAAAGAGCCCAAGTTGGCAATGACATAGTAGCTCCTTGTCCTTCAGCAATTTTTTCAAAATGCGTTGCTCTATCTTCTCCTCCGGTCCATACTCCTGTAGCTAAATTGGGAACTACTCCCATAAACCAACCGTCTGTATGATTTTGTGTTGTCCCTGTTTTTCCTGCTATAGGATTTGTGAATTGATAAGGAAACCCAGTAATAATATCTTTGTAATAATGATCTTTGGTTCTCAGTCTCACTCCAGATCCAGCCAAAGTAACTCCCTTAAGAAGGTCTAGAATTACATAGGCTGATTCTTCGCTCATAACCTCCTTAGTTTTTGGAGTGAATTCAGCCAAAACTGTTCCGTTCTTATCTTCTATTCTTGTTAACATGTTTGGTTCTACTCTTAATCCTTTATTAGCAAATGTTGCATATGCACTGGTCATTTCCATTAGTGACAATTCAACTGAACCCAAGGCAATAGAAGGCGCTTGTGGAATTTTACTTTCTATTCCAGCAGATTGCGCTAAACGAACTACATTTGCTGGGCTAACTTGATCTATCAAATTTGCTGAAATCACATTAATTGATTTCGCTAATGCTTCTTTTAATGTAAGCTCTCCTCCATATTCTTTATCAGAATTTTTTGGTGTCCATTCTTCTGGAATTCCATATTTACCTTTTGGAATAGTGTATGGAGTGTTGGGTAGTTTGTCACAAGGAGACATTCTTAACTGATTGATTGCCGTTGCATATACAAAAGGTTTAAATGTAGACCCTACTTGTCTTTTTCCTTGTTCAACTTGATCGTATTTAAAATACTTGTGATTGATTCCTCCAACCCAAGCTTTGATATGTCCTGTTTGCGGTTCAATAGATAATAATCCTGAACGTAAAAAGTATTTATAGTATTTGATAGAATCGTTAGGAGACATTATTGTATCAATTTCTCCTTTCCATGAAAAAACTTTCATTTCTGTTTTTGCAGCGAAAGCTGAGTCTATGTATTTTTCAGACTTACCTGCTTTCTTCATCCTTTTATATCTATCTGAATTTCTTCTTGCTCTATTGTAGATCATCTCAATCTGTTCGTCTTCCAAATCGTAAAATGGTGCTGTTTTGTTTTTCTTATGCTCTTTATAGAAATACTTCTGAAGGTTTGCCATGTGCTCATAAACTGCTTCTTGAGCATACTTTTGCATTCTAGAATCTATTGTAACATATATTTTCAAACCATCTCGATTGATATTGTACAACTCTCCATTGGGTTTTGGGTTGTTTTTCACCCACTTTTTCAAGTAAGCTCTTAGATATTCTCTAAAATAAGTTGCATATCCATCATTATGACTTTCTGGAGTGAAGTTAATTTTTAGTGGAAGCTTTTGTAATGAATCTTTTTCTTGTTCTGAGATGAAACCATTTTTCGCCATTTGAGCAAAGACTACATTTCTTCTTCCCAACGATTTTTTCTTTGAAACTTCTCTATAAGGATTAAACTGCCTTGGATTTTTTAGCATTGCTACTAAAATTGCTGATTCTTGTAGATCTAAATCTTTGGGTTCTTTTCCGAAATAAATTCTAGCTGCAGAACGAATTCCAACTGCGTTAAATAAAAATCCTTGCGTGTTTAAATACATGGCAATGATTTCATTCTTGGTGTATTGGCGTTCTAGTTTAATAGCTACAATCCATTCTTTTGCTTTTTGCATAATCCTTTTAAAGGTATTACTTGAAGCTCTTTTTGTAAATAAATTTTTAGCTAATTGTTGCGTAATAGTACTTGCTCCTCCTCCTTTTCCCATTTTAACAACTGCTCTAGCTGTTCCTCTAAAATCAATTCCCGAATGATCATAAAAACGCTCATCTTCTGTTGCAATAAGAGCTTTTATAAGATTTTCGGGTAAGTCTTTATATCCAACAGGAGTTCTGTTTTGAAAAGCGTATTTTCCAAGGGTAACACCATCCGAAGAAATGACTTCTGTTGCTAAATTTTTTTGTGGGTTTTCTAATTCTTCAAAAGTTGGAAGTGCTCCAAAAACTCCCCAAGAAGTTAGAAGAAATAAAAGTAATAACGATGCAAATCCTCCTAAGACAAGGATCCAAAATCTTTTGATATACTTTTTATAATTTGTTTGTTCTTTCTTAGCCATTTCTATTCAATTTTTTCAATTCTAAATCCAACATCGGTAACTCCTTCTAAAGATTTCAAGCCTTCAGGGTCTCCATTTTTTCGCATTGCTTGATATATTGCTAGTTTATAATCTCCGGATGATGGAAAAATGCTTCTTTCTTTATAAAATAATTTACTTTCTTTTATTCCTGACAACCCTGATCCTAAAAAACGTCCTGTTTTATCTGCCATTTCATATTCTAGTGTATCAACAATTTTCTTGCCATCTGGGAAATTTAAATGTGTTATTAAAAACAAATTGCTGTAGGCGTAATCTTGATTGTTTCTAATATTGATGTATAAATTGTTTCTAAGTAGAGTATCTTTAATCTGAAATTCAAACTCAATCGGATTTTCTTGGCTCCAACTATTTCCTTCAACAGCTACATACTGGTCATAAACTCTATTTGAATCGCACGAAACAAATGTTATTAGTAGCGCAAAAAGATAAATGAGTGTTCTATTTCTTTTAATTTCGATTCCCATTCGGTTTTTGATTTCTCCTTCTATTATTCGGTTTCTTTTTTTGACCTTGTTGATTTTTCTGAGACTTCGGTTGATTTTGACTTTGCCCTTTTGGCTGTTCTTTTTTCCTAGGTTTTTGCTGGTTTTGCTTAACTCCTACGCTTGTTTTTTTCTTGTTATTTCTTCTATTGCGTCTTCTTCTACTCTTTTTAGGTGCATCAAATCGAGTTAGACTATCTTGCCCAACAACATTTTCGAAATCAACTTTAGTAATTTCCTCTATCTCAGATTCATATTCTTCTAACGGAATTGCTAGTTCATTATTTTCATTTAATTCTATAATTTCCTGAACCTGATTTAAGGTTAATTTATACCATTTAGCTCTGTCTTCTTTGTAAGTATACCACAACAGTTGCTTGAAGATATCCATCTTTACAAATTCAGCATCTCCTTTTTCTGTTTTAAGAATTGCATCTTGTTTCGGGAAATCATCTAAGGCATCTAAGTAGGTGTCTAATTCAAAATTTAAACAGCATTTTAATTTTCCGCATTGGCCTGCAAGTTTTAATGGGTTTAACGATAATTGCTGATAACGAGCTGCTGTTGTAGTTACCTTTCTAAAGTCGGTTAGCCAAGTTGAACAACACAACTCTCTACCACAAGATCCTACTCCTCCTAAACGAGCTGCTTCTTGCCTAGAACCAACTTGTTTCATTTCAATTCGAATAGAAAATGCTGAGGCTAGGTCTTTAATTAGCTGTCTAAAGTCGACTCTAGTATCGGCAGTATAATAAAATGTTGCTTTATTTCCATCTCCTTGATATTCTACATCAGAGAGCTTCATTTTAAGTCCCAATCTCCCTATAATCTCTCTTCCTCTCGTTTGCGTTTCTAATTCCCTGTCTCTTGCTTTCTGCCAAACATCGATATCTTTCTGAGTAGCTTTTCTATATATTTTCTTGATGTTTTCATCATCAAAAAAAACATTTCTCTTTTTCATTTGAACTTTCACAAGTTCACCTGCAAGAGAAACAACACCTACATCATGACCTGGCGATCCTTCTACGGCTACCACATCGCCCATTGTAATACTTAAGTTTTCCGGGTTTTTAAAAAAGTGTTTACGACCGTTTTTGAAACGAATCTCATATATATTAAATGGAGCTTCACCACTAGGCAATGTCATATTAGACAGCCAATCAAATACTGATAATTTTTCGCAACCTCCTGTAGAGCAACTTCCATTGCTTTTACAGCCTCTAGGTTTGCCATCTGTACCAGTACCACAACTACTACATCCCATAAGATGACTATATTTTTAAAGAAGTTAAAAACCTCCTCTTGTTCTTAATTGATTTTTAGTTATTTAGTCTTTTTCTAAGCAAATTCCCTTTGATAAAACAAAGGAGTGCATTTAATCAGTAAATATAAGGATTCTACAGGAATAGGGAAATCGAAAAAAATCATAAAAAAAGCCTCTAAACGAGGCTGATTTTATTTTTTAAATTTTAATTTTTCGGAACGTCCTTTTTTAAATATTTTATTGCTGGCATGCTTGCCTTTTCTCAATGTCTTTTGTTCTTCGTAAGGTAAATGAATAACTTCTTGACATTCTGAAGAACAGGTGTTCTCCATAGATTCAGAACATTCATCGCATTGGATAAACAACAAATGACAAGCTTCATTTGCACAATTTGTGTGTGTATCACAAGGTTTACCACATTGGTGACAGTTAGCAATCACATCATCAGAAATTCTTTCAGATCTTCTGTGATCAAACACAAAATTCTTTCCTATGAATTTATTCTCAATTCCTTCTGCTTTAACTTGACGTGTATACTCTATAATACCTCCTTCTAATTGAAAGACGTTTTTAAACCCTTTATGTTTATAATACGCAGAAGCTTTCTCACAACGAATCCCTCCTGTACAATACATCAACAAATTTTTATCTTCTTTATGCTCTTTCAAATCCTCTTCAATAATATCTAAAGAGTCTCTAAATGTATCTACGTCTGGCGTAACGGCTCCTTCAAAATGACCAATTTCACTTTCGTAATGGTTTCTCATGTCTACACAAACCGTATTCGGGTTCGCTAGCATCGCATTAAACTCTTTCGCATTTAGATGAACTCCTTTATCGGTTACATCAAACGTATCGTCATTTAGTCCGTCGGCAACAATCTTATTTCTCACTTTCACTTTTAGTTTCAAGAAAGATTTATTGTCTTGCTCAATAGCTACGTTTAATCGAATTCCATTTAAAAATGAAATCGCATCCAATTGATTTTTCAATGCATTGAAATTTTCTGCTGGAACAGAAATTTGAGCATTGATTCCTTCATAAGAAACATAGGTTCTTCCTAGAACATCTAAGCTGTTCCATTCTAAAAATAATTTGTCTCTAAATAGTTGTGGGTTTTCTATCTTGTGATATTGATAGAAAGAAATAGTGATGCGGTCTTTTCCTGCCTCATCAATTAATGCAGCGCGTTCTTTGGCGCTTAACTTATTGTACAGTTGCATGCTATACGAATTGAGTTAAATAATTAATAAATCTAGTGTCTCTTGACTGAATGCAAAAGTACTATTAGTTTTTAAAAAATCCCTATAAATGGGGATTGAATTCTAATTGTTTTTTATATAGTTTAGTGACTATCAGTTTTTTGCACCTGAAAAGGTAATTTGTCTCCTCAAAATTTTAGATCCTGATAGAATCATTCTATTACGGTACTCAATTTATTTTAATAACTAAAAATTTTTAACATGGGAATTTTAAACAGTTCAATTATTGGAACCATCATTTCAATGATTCTTATTTATTCACTCCTCAGTATTCTAGTATCTATTCTTTTAGAGCTTTGGAACTCTATCAAAAACATCAGAGCCGAAAATCTGCAAAAAAATATTGGCTTGTTATTGGGACAAAAGCTTGCAGGTGAATTCTATAAACATTACATGATTTCAGGACAGATTACAGATAAAAACAAAAGGCCTGATAATATTTCTAAAGAACTTTTTGTTCAGGTTTTTACTGATATTATTCTTAAGGGAGAAAACACCATTAATGAAGAGGTTAAAAAAACTGAAACTGTAGAGAAAGATAAAACAGCTACTTCCACTAAACCTATTGAGGTAGTTCAAAAAGCCATTACTTCAATGGATAAAGATTCAAAGCTAAAAGAACTCTTAGAAGCCTTTCATTTTAAGTCAAAAAATCTAGCAGAATTTGAAGGATACGTGGAAGACTGGTATGAAGATTTTATGAAAAGAACTTCTAGCTGGTACAAGAAAAAACAACGCCCTAAGCTCTTTGTAACTGGATTGCTTGTTGCTATATTACTCAACGTTGACAGTGTTTTTCTTTTCAATGTAATTAGTAAAAATGATGCCTTAAGAAATGAATTAGTTTCAGTAGCTGAAAATGTAAACGATGAATACCAAAAGCTGGATGAGAATCAACGTGAAAATATCGATGAATTATTTAACGTTTCTAAAATTGGTCTCAAAAAAGCAAAATCAGATTTAACTATTGACACTAGCAAAAAAAGCACAATAGCTATGAATAAAGAGGAGATAAATAAATACTTAGGTAAAGTAGAAGAACTTCTTATCATGACAGATACTGTTGCTGCAAAAAAATACACTAAAACTAACGAAGCTTTTAATATGATTGCTGACTTAAGCCTTCCTATTGGTTGGAAAAAAGACAGTGCTCCTTTAAGCTGGATCTGTAGTAAAAAAGATCCTGATAAAAAAGAAGAGAATACTACAGCTCTTAAAAAGTATATCAATGATAGAAATCAAAACAGTAGCAATTTTATCTTTTACTTATTTGGGATATTAGTTACAGCTGGTTCTTTAAGCTTTGGCGCACCTTTTTGGTTTGATATATTAGGAAAAGTTATTGCTATAAAGAACATTGGACGATCAAAAGCCTCAAAAACAAAGAAAGCAGAATAATGTTTGAAATATAACATTATGTTTAATTTAGAAACATTCTTAAACTTTGTCAAATTCTTAGCAACTTTTTTATAATTCCTATTTTGTTTTTTTGCAATATTTGCAGAACAATATTTAAAAAACATGAAAGTTGCAGTTGTAGGAGCTACCGGAATGGTAGGAAATGTAATGCTAAAGGTTTTGGCAGAACGTAATTTTGAGGTAACAGAGTTGATTCCAGTTGCTTCTGAGAGATCTATTGGAAAACAAATTCCTTATAAAGGGAAAAACTATACTATTGTAGGAATGCAAGATGCTATTGATGCAAAACCTGATGTAGCTCTATTTTCAGCTGGAGGTGACACATCTTTAAAGTGGGCTCCAAAATTTGCTGAGGTTGGCACTACCGTAATAGATAATTCTTCTGCTTGGAGAATGGACACTACAAAGAAGTTAGTTGTTCCTGAAATTAATGGAGATGTATTAACTAAGGAAGACAAAATTATTGCAAATCCAAACTGTTCAACAATTCAATTAGTAATGGCTTTAGCTCCTTTACATGAAAGATATACTATGAAACGTGTTATTGTTTCAACTTATCAATCTGTTTCTGGAACTGGCGTAAAGGCTGTTCAACAATTAGCCAACGAAGAAGCTGGTATTGAAGGCGAAATGGCTTATCCACATCCTATTGGAAGAAATGCCTTACCTCATTGCGATGTATTCTTAGAAAATGGTTATACCAAAGAAGAAATGAAATTGGTAAAAGAGTCTAAAAAGATTTTACGAGATGATTCTTTTTCTGTAACTGCTACCGCAGTTAGAATTCCAACTGCTGGAGGGCATTCTGAATCTGTAAATGTAGAATTTGAAAACGATTTTAACATCAATGAAATTCGTAAGATTTTAAGCGAAACTCCAGGTGTTGTTGTTCAAGATAATTTAGACACAAATACGTATCCTATGCCAATTACTGCTCATGATAAAGATGACGTTTTTGTTGGTAGAATTCGTAGAGATGAATCTCAAGAAAACTCCTTAAATTTGTGGATCGTTTCTGACAACCTACGAAAAGGTGCTGCAACAAATACAGTGCAGATTGCAGAATATTTAGTAGAAAATAATCTAGTAAAACTCAATGAGTACATTTCATAAACTATCTATAAAAAATATTATTCAGGAAACCGCTCATGCGGTTTCTGTTGTTTTTGATATTCCCGAAAATTTGAAGTCTAATTTTTCGTTCAAGCCGGGGCAGTATATCACTCTTAAAAAAGAAATTAATGGCGAGGACGTTAGAAGAGCTTATTCTATATGTTCCTCTCCAAATAGTACCGAAGTAAAAGTTGCTATTAAAGCTGTTGAAAATGGAACTTTTTCTGTTTATGCTACCAAGCAATTAAAAGCTGGAGATATAATTGATGTTCATGAGCCTGAAGGTAAATTTGTTCTTGAGCCTACTGCTGGAAAAAATTACATTGGCTTTGCTGCTGGTAGTGGAATTACACCTGTTTTATCAATGGTCAAAGGAGTTTTGCAAAACACCTCCGATGCAACTTTCACATTGATTTATGGAAACAAAACTGAATCAGATACCATTTTTAAATCAGAATTAGAAACTCTTAAAAACGATTTTTCAGGACGTTTTAACCTACATTATGTTTTTAGTAGACAAAATGTAGAAGGATCTTTATTTGGTAGAATTGATGAAGGATTTACCAACTATTATGTAAAGAACATATACAAAAACACCTCGTTTGATTCAGCCTATTTATGCGGTCCTGAAGAAATGATTAATGTTGTTTCACAAACTCTTAAAACTAATGGGTTTGATGATTCCAATATTTTATTTGAATTGTTTACCGCTTCTTCTGAAGAAGATACTTCAGAAGTTAAAGATGGTGAAACTGAAGTAACTGTTTTATTGGATGATGAGGAAACTTCTTTTACTATGAAGCAAACAGATGATATTTTATCTTCTGCTCTTCGTAATAAATTAGACGCTCCATATTCTTGTCAAGGAGGTGTCTGTTCTAGTTGTCTGGCGAAAGTAACTAAAGGAAAAGCTGTGATGACTAAAAACAGCATTTTAACCGATGCTGAAGTTGAAGATGGTTTTATTTTGACTTGTCAGGCTCACCCTACAACATCCAAAATATTTATCGACTATGATGATGTGTAAAAATCTGTATATTTAGACGATGGATTTTTACGACATTAAAAATGCTGTGTTATTTGGGTTCGCTTTATCTTTTATGATAGGACCTGTTTTTTTTATGCTGATTCAAACTAGTATCATAAAAGGTGCCAGAGCAGCTATTGCTTTTAACACAGGAGTCATTCTAGGAGATGTTGCTTTTATTGTCATTGCTTATTATGGGAGTAGACATTTACTGGAAAGAATTAAAGATGATCCCCGTTTGTTCTTTATTGGAGGATTAATTCTAATTGTTTACGGAACAATTACTTACTTAGATAAGTCGGCAAAAAAAGAAGTTGAAGAATCCATTAAATTACCTGTAAACAATAATTACCTTAAACTCATATTAAAAGGGTTCTTTTTAAACTTTATTAATATTGGAGTTCTTGCTTTTTGGCTAGGTTTGATTGTTGTTATTGGACCCACACTAGATATGAACCCTACTCATATTTTTTATTATTTCACTATTATTATTGTGAGCTATTTTGTAACGGATATAGGGAAAATAGTTTTGGCTAAACAGCTAAAAAAGAAAATGACTCCGCTCGTTATTTATAGAATAAAACGAATTATGGGCATTTTATTAATCGTCTTTGGTGTCTTTTTTATGCTAAAAAGTTTTTTACCGAAGGATGCTAAAATAAATACTCTTTTAGAACAAGTAGAAAAAAAATAAGCGAGGTAAAAACCTCGCTTATTTTTTATTCTTTAATTTCTTCTTTCTGACTAATTACATCCAGTTTATTATTCTCCGAATTTATGTCGGCCATCAATCCTGAAGGATCTATCTGTACACTTTTCACATTTTTAGAAGCAGTGAATGTATAGGATGGATGTGCGAAAGTCCAATCATCTATAACAGTAGCATTGGTCTTTTTTTGACCTCTCATCATTCTTAAAGGAATATTAAACATTTCCTTGGTTCCGTCTTCATAAGTAACTTCTACATCCATTGGCATTGGCATTTGCCCTACTCTTTCTAAAGTAATTGTTTTTCCTTTCACTTCTTTTACTCCATAATCTATTGTATGAGTCGTCTGAGTCCATTCATTTAAATACCAATCTAAATGAATTCCAGATACTTTTTCCATAGATCTCTTAACGTCATTAGGTGTTGGGTGTTTAAATCCAAAATCTTTGAAATATTTCTTTAATCCTTTCTCTACATTCTCAGCTCCAATTATATATTCTAACTGAGATAAAAATATTGCTCCTTTACTATAGCTGGCAACTCCATAACCTGTATTGGTATGGTAGCGATCTGCATGGGTAGACAAGGTTTCCTCCAGTCCATTTTTAACAACATAGTTATAACCTCCATAAGACCCAGTGTGTGGGTTTGAAAGTCCTCTTTTAAGAATTTCGTTTCCAGCTTTAGCAGAAATATAACTTGTAAAACCTTCATCCATCCATGGATGCTTGCTTTCATTGGTTGCTAATAAGAACTGAAACCAAGTATGTGCTAACTCATGATTGGTTACACCAAACAAACTTCCAAAGCTTCTTTGACCGGTAATCAACGTACACATGGCATATTCCATACCGCCATCTCCTCCTTGAATTACAGAATATTGTTTGTATGGGTATTGACCGATTCTTTCACTAAAAAACTTCATTAATTCAGCAGTTTTAGGCTGTAAGTCTTTCCAGTTTTTTAAGAATTTCTCTTCCATGTTTTTCTTATAGAAGAAATGCAAATCGATTCCATTATCCATAGTTAAAACATCATGATTATATTCTGGATCTGCTGCCCAAGTAAAGTCGTGAACATTAGGTGCTTTAAAGTGCCAGGTTAATTTATCTCCTCTTTGTTTCTTTAACTTTTTGTTTTTGTTTTCATATCCGTGTCCTACCTCTTGCGGATTTTGAACATATCCCGTTCCACCAACGACATAGGTTTTGTCTATGTGTAATTTTACATCAAAATTTCCCCAAACACCATGAAACTCTCTTCCTATGTATGGAGGTGTATGCCATCCTTCAAAATCATACTCAGCCATTTTTGGGTACCATTGAGACATTGATAAGGCAACTCCTTCTTTGTTATCTCTACCAGAACGTCTAATCTGTTTAGGAACTTGAGCGTCAAAAACCATTTCAAAAGTTGTCTTTTTTCCTGGTTTGATTGGTGAGTTTAACTTTACTTCTAAGATGGTTCCCACAGTTTTAAATGAAACTTCTTTCCCATCTTGCTTTAGCGATTTTACTTTAATATACCCAATTTCTTCTGGAGTAAGTTTGCTAATTCTATCTCTAACTCTCCCATCTGGATCTTGTATATTTCTAGACCTTATGTCCATTTGAGAGTTTGGTTGAAAAGCATTAAAGTACAAGTGATAATACACATTGTTTAATTCATCTGGTGAATTATTTGTGTATACTAACTTTTGTTTTCCTTTGTACTGAAAAGTTTTTACATCCATGTCTATATCCATAGTATAGTCTGCATGTTGTTGCCAATATCCTGTTGATTGAGCAGAAACTGCAACGCTAAACAAGAAAAGTAAAGCGGTGATTTTTTTCATGATATTATATTGTTTTATACTATTATTTTCCATTTACAATTGCATCGGCCATCTTAAGAGCATTGTAAGCATTAACGATTCTACCAGTAACTGATAAATCTGTAAAAGGAACTTTTACTCCGTTAGGGTTTTCTCTTGATGGAGATCCTGGTTTGATGACTTCTAAATCCAATTTCGTACCAGAATTCATTATAATTCTCTTTACTTGACTTGCACTTAATTGTGGATAATATGAACGAATCATTGCAGCAACTCCTGCTACTCCTGGTGAAGCCATTGACGTTCCTCCTTTGAAAGCATATTCATTTTCTGGTGTTGTAGAATAAATTTGCACTCCTGGCGCATAGATATCTACATTTATTTTCCCATAATTGGTAAATGTAGCTAGTAAGTTTTCATCATAATTAGAACTAATTGCTCCAATAGTAATGAAGTTATCTGAAATTTCATTTACCATATCTGGTGTGTCGTTCGGATAGGTAACATTGGTATCAATATCTTTTGAATCGTTTCCAGCTGCATTTACAATTAATACATCTTTTTCTGCTGCATATTTAATCGCATCATATACCCACTGAACTTTTGGCGAATAACCTTTTCCGAAACTGGTATTGATTACTTTAGCTCCATTATCAACAGCATATCTGATTCCTAGCGCTACATCTTTATCATACTCATCTCCATCTGGTACAACTCTTACTGCCATCAGTTTTACATTGTTAGCAACACCATTCATTCCTTTGCCATTGTTTCTTGTAGCAGCTACAATTCCAGAAACGTGAGTTCCGTGTGATTCCTTCTTAACGGAGTGTCCAGATTTGTTATCTCCATAGACTTTAGTTGTCATAGAGTTTTCATCATCATTTAACACTGTTCTGTAGTTTGTTTTTAGCGCTTTACCACTTAACAAATCATCTGCATTTTTCACTAAATCAGTCAATTCATCAATTGCTTCTTGTAAGGAAGAAAGCCCTAAATCAAACATTTGATTTGCAATAGCAACACTTCTTGCCATTTCTGGGCTTGAAGCATCAATAGATTTTAAGTCTTCTTTCTTATACTCTTTTTTATTCAATTTTTTAATGATGTTTGTGTTTGCAAATGTTACTGCTTGTAATATTTGCCCATATCTTTGTTTGTTTGTTGTAGCCTCTGCTACTTTTTTCTTATAAGCACTTTTTGCTCTCTTGTAAGTTTCAGCATCTGCAATGGTTGAATCCTTTACGATTCTATACAGCTCTGCATTTTCCTTATATATCTTTCCTAAGAAATTCCATCCATTGATGTCGTCTACAAAACCATTTTTATCATCATCTTTTCCATTACCAGCGATTTCTTTTGGGTTTACCCATGCAACATCTTTTAAATCTTCATGTTCTAAATCTGTTCCTGAATCTACAACCGCTACGATTACTTGTGTTCCTTTTTTTCCTTTTACAAAATCATGAGCTTGTTGTACACTCATTCCTGGGATTGAGTCTTTTGCAAGATCTGCATGTCCCCAAGATTTTTTCTCATCTTCTGTTAATGCAATTTTTTTACCTGTTGCTACAATAGCCGTTTCTGATCCTGCTGGAACAGCAATACTTGTAATTGATGAAGTTGATTTACAACTTGAAATTGTTATAGCAATGCATAGCGTGTACAATGCTGGTTTTAAAATTCTCATAATTTTCTAATTAAATATATCTGTAAACTTAAAGGTTTCTTTTAATCTCACTCCTTTTTCGGTATGTTTCACTGTACATATTTCGGAATATGCATCATGTTCTAAAAAAAGGAAGTATTCATTGTCTGCAGCTTCATTTAAAAACTGCTCTTTTTCTTTAATTGTAAGCAAAGGTCTTGTGTCATATCCCATTACATAAGGAAGTGGTATATGCCCAGTTGTTGGTAACAAATCTGCCATAAAAACAACTGTCTTATCTTGATATTTGATTTTAGGAAGCATTTGTTTTTCTGTATGACCATCCATAAACAATACATCAAATCCCAGCTTTTCTATAGCATTGGATTGAACAAAGTTAAGTTGACCACTTTCTTCAACAGGGAGGATATTTTCTTTTAAAAAAGATGCTTTTTCTCTTGGGTTAGGATCGATTGCCCAATTCCAATGGTTTTGATTGCTCCAAAAACGTGCATTTTTGAAAGCTGGTTGATATCCAGTTCTATCTTTATTCCATTGAATTGCTCCACCGCAATGGTCAAAATGTAAATGTGTTAAAAAAACATCTGTTATATCATCTCTATGGAAACCAAATTGCGCTAAAGAAGTGTCCAACGAAGCATCTCCGTATAGGTAGTAATATCCAAAAAATTTATCTGATTGTTTTGATCCTAATCCAGTATCAATAAGTGTTAATCTATCTTCATCTTCTATTAGCATACATCTCATACTCATAGAAATCATATTTTTGTCATCAGCAGGGTTGGTTCTTTGCCAAATAGATTTTGGCACAACGCCAAACATAGCGCCGCCATCCAACTTAAAATTTCCTGTTTCTATAGGATAAATTTTCATCGTTAACAAAGATGCAGAAAAAAGCTGAATTTTATGTTAACAAAATCCTTAAAAGGTATGTAAAGAGGGTTCATAAAAAAAGCGGTACTAAATTAGTACCGCTTGTTCATAAGTTTAATAAAATTCCCCCAAATTTTATTGTCATGATTTCTACTACAAAAAAACAATCTTTTTTAGATAATTCATTTGATTATTCGTTCTGGAGACACAAACCTTCGATGAATGGTTGGTTTGTGTCGTTAAACGGAAATCCTATTATTTCTTTCTAGCAAACAAGCTTGATAAGAGCTTGGATCTATCAAATAATACAATAACCATAATAAGAATCACGGAAATTGCTATTATCAAACCCATATCAGGCTGAAAAAAGGATTCTTCTGGCGGCATGATTTGTAAATACTTCATAAGCAATGCATTAAAGTCCTTTTGTAATAAAGAAATAGATTAATGACACAAAAGCAAATACAAAAAATGACATTAATGCTGTCACAATTGTCAATTGTACTCCGTTAAATCCTCTTGTTTTTAATTTCCATAAGTAGAATGGAATTCTCTTGAATGTTAAAGTTCTTTGTTTATATGAACTTTGAACAATAGTGTAATTTTTTACCCCCATAAAAAATAATGTTAAGTTGTTCTTAGTTAGGTATAAAGCTAATTTAATCGAATCTAAACCAGCATTCTTTTTCGATAAAGTGCTGGTTTAGTTCGATGAATGGTTTAATTTCCTATTTGAATAAATGAACTTGTATCCAGAGCATTAGGGTTTGAGGATGTTATCTGAAAGATGGCATCATTAAAATCGTTATCTCCATTAGGAACGGTAATGTCTTCAAAAGCTATTACTGTAGAATTACAAGTTGCATCGTAAAAAATGAGGCTTTGTTGTCTTCCGCTCAAATTGTAATCAATATTTGTATGTTGTGAGTAATAACCATCTGTAATTTGACCATTTCTCCATCCATTGGCAATGACGAAGAATCCTATTACAGTTCCAGGTTCGAAAGTTCCTAAAAGCCTCATTGTATTTCCTCTGACTAACTCACCTCCAGAACCTTGCGCAGAAGCATTTGGGAAAATCACAATTTTATCTAATTGTTCTTCTGAGGTTGGTACATTTCCTTCTTGGTAAGTGTAGTAACCCAATACATTTTTATATCCAGCTCCTTCATCAATAAAAGTTAAATACAATTCTGTTTCTTCTGTTACAGTAATATTCTTGACTGGATTCTCGAAAAATTCAGGATGTAATTCCATAGCATTTTGTTGTTCTGGCAATACGTTAGCGTAAATATTTGGCAACAATGTGCTACAAACTGTAATATCCTCTTCCATTCCATCTGGTTTCCCTTTGTCGTTATAAGTTGTTATCGTCTTATACTCGTCTTTTGTTCTCTTTCTGAGAATTTTAAATCCTCCTCCTCCTTTGGCAACAAATACCCATTCTCCATCTGCCATAATAAAGTTTGCAGAAGCATCTTCTTGTGCTAAATCCCAATAAAAAATAGGTTCGATATCTCCTCCAGCTTCTGGGTGAGGAGATATAGAAATTCCGTCAGAGCCATTTGCAGCATATATATAGTCGTTATCGGTTGTTACTCCATTAGTATTTCCAGCTATTAACATTGTTCCTTTTGATTCCGAAACAATATCTCCTGAATTTATATTTACCAATGCAATTCCATCTTTTCCTTTTGCCACATATATGTTGTTATTATTTTTAGGTGAAAACTCCATTGTAGATTTTCCCCTATAAGTTTCTATTACATTTTGGTGAAAGATAGATCCTATGCCATATGAAGAAGTGCTTAAGTCACTTCCAACATTTCCTACTCTTATAGATGCATTGTCGCCAGTAACTAAACTAACAACTTTGGCATTATTTGTTCTGCCGTTTACTGCCACATATTTAGCATCACTATAACTCTCTGAAGAGAGTCCGTTTAAATTATCTTTATTTAACACAACAGTTCCTCCGTATGTTTTTCCTGAAGTTACATATAAGTAATTGTTTGTTGATGTAATTCCATTTGCTGAAGCTGAAACACCCGAACCTTCTAAAATATTTGACAGATTAACTCTTTGATAATTTTCTGTTAGTAATCCTCCTACAGATTCTATTTCTATGACCTGTGCTCCATGCAATGCATCCGACATTGCAAGCCATATTTTTCTTGAAGTAATACTCCCTTCAAAATCTGAAGTTACTGCATTTATATCTGATTTAAGAAACGAAGCCTGGCTGACTATTATTGGAAAGTTAGGGTTGGAAAGGTCTATAATTTCAATCGCTCCCACATGATCATTTCCTTGTTTATGATAACTCACATAAGCTTTGTTATCTGCCAGCGAAATATGGGTAGCGCTTAATGTTTTTCCTTCTATTACCAGAGGATCTACCTCTGCTACATGTTCCCAATAATACAACTCTTGTGCTCCGTTTATATTTGAGTTTGCTGCTCTAGTTGTAAGGCCACTAACAACGGGTTCTATAGTTGCTGTTCTTCTAATATACTTGATTCTGTTTGAGAGTAAATTTGCATCATTATTTACGGAATAGGGTCTTGCTACTTCATCGGCAATTATGTCTAAGCTTTCATCTTCGTATGATTTTTCTTGACATGCAAAAAATAATGATAGTATTAGAACTTTTAAAAGCGCTTGTTGAAAATTCTTGTAAATTTTCTTTTCTTGTGTTATCATCTCATTAATGTTTTTGGTTGTTTTTCTCAGCATATAAATCCCAAATATGCACCCTACAATAATTAATGTATATTGATTTTCCAATACAAGATCTAGTAATTGTAATGATAGAACTGGTGATAATTCTGCTTGTAAAAACATAGTTAATTTGTTATTATTTCTGATGTAAAACTACCTCTATCAATAGGTGTTTTAAGTGATTTTTCGCTGAGCTACCCACCTCTTTCGACGAATGGTTTACAATCCAGCTTTTTTGGCTTTTATCGAGGATTTATATGGGTTCCAAACATCTTCGTATGATCTTTTGAAAAAGAATTCTTTGTAGTACGCCGCTGTTCTAACAATTCTTAAATATGTTCCTGTATAAAGAGTCATCAAGGAAACATAAGGCCATAAATATTTTTCTTCTTGTTTTCGTTCTGAAAACATGTATATACTAAACATTTGTACATAAGACATCACAAAGTAGAGTGTAAAATTCATTGGAATGATAAACTTTAATGAACCTGAATAGTTAACTACAATATCAATTATATATATCCACCATAAAATATCTAAAACCACGTTGTAAAACACATTTTCTGCTAGAGAAAAAAAGTTCAACCAATTAAAATTAGCATTGGGTAGGTATACATCTTTATGTTTGCGGACTCTAAACCTAATAATAGATTTATCCCATCGAAGTCTTTGTTTTGTAAGTACTTTAAATTTGGAAGGAGCATTTGTGAGACAAACTGCTTTGGGTTGAAAAAAAATCTTGTACCCAGATTTTCTAATTTTTACAGTAATGTCTCCATCTAAACCAGGGCCAATATCCCATCCTCCTATACTATCGATAACATCTTTTCTAAAAGCTCCAAAAGCTCCAGATATAATTTTATAGATTCCTAAATATGATGTTACAATTCTACCAACAGAGACAGTTTTTAAATATTCAATTGCCTGAAGTTTAGCGCATAGACTTTCTCGGTAGTTTCTCACTTTTACATTACCTCCTACGGCACCAATTTTTTTGTCTAAATAAAAAGGAATTAATACTTGTTCTATGGCATCTCTATCAAAAGAACAATCAGCATCTAAATGAACAATATATTTTCCTTTACTATACCGTAAAGCTAGATTTGCAGCAGATGCTTTTCCGCCTCTCATTTCGTTTCGTATGAACATATCTATTAATCCAAGCTCTTCAAGGTTTTTACCAATAATTGGGGTGTCATCATCAGACCCATCATCTACAATGATTAACTCAAAATTCTTGAATGTTTGTTCGTCTAAAGATTTTGTTAGTTTAAAAAGATGCTTCCCTTCATTCTTCCCTGGAATAATAACAGATACAAAAGGGTTTTCTGTAAAGAGTTCTTGTCTTGCCCTCTCAAATTTTTCATTTCTAGATTTCCCAGTAAGCCAAAAGATAAAAGCTATCACATAATCGATAATTATATAACGCGTGAATTCGAAAATAACAAAATACCAGAATACTCTTATGAACTTCTGTAAACCAACTACAAACCAATAGTTCAAGTATTCTGGCAATAAATTATGTATACTAAAAAACATTATAAAAAGTAATTTTGTAAAAGATCTGTTCCTTTGATCTTATGTATCATTATTTCTATTTTTTGTTTTTCATCTTTTAAATTATCTGACAATAATTTGGACAGATTGTATTCTACTAATTCTAATCTATCTAGTTGATTTTCTTTAGTCTCTGGTAGTAATAAATAGTAGTTATTAAAGCTCTGAGAGGACAGAATATCTGTATCGTTTAAATAGGATTTGATAATCTGAGCTATTTCTTTTCTTAAACCTTTCTTAGCTGAATTGTTTAATAATTGTAATTGATTATTTTGAAATTTTATAGTTGCAAAAAAGCTATCGCCTTTTGTAACATTCACTCTCTTAATCTCTTGATTGAGAAGAATTTTAAACAAATTAACATCCAAGCTTCCAATATCTTCAGAATGATCTATTCCTTTAGACATCTTAGTATTGTTTTTTTGATATAGTAATTGTTCTCCTTTTTGCGTTATTGCATAATTTCCAATTGCTTTTCGCAGTAATTCTTCTAATTTATTTTCAGTTCCACAATCTACGCACAACGAGAGCATTCCTGGGTTTTGAAATTCGTGACTGCAAGAATTGCAAGAATAAATTGTAGAAGGTTTGTCATAATCAATCCCAATATGTCTAAGATGCTTATCACATTTTGGACATTCTAAAGCTTCTTCTTTTTTAAAGTCTTTTTCTGGAGCTACATGAGCACAAACAAAATGATGGATCATATCATGTGCATCAATATCTATTGAATCACATTGAGGACAAGATTCTCTAAAATTCAAATAATTACCTGAACAACTTTTACACAGGTGAATATAGTCTTGTAATTTAAACGATAAATAGTTCTTTTCTGAAGCCTTTCTTAGGTTTTCTAATAAAGAAATGGCTTCTGTTTTTTTATAGAAGAGTGAAATGAATGGAAATTCATATCCTATAAAACTATCTCTTGATTGTACAGCTGTTAACTGAGTGTTTCTTGTGTGCAAATACGCCAAGGTTTTGTATTGAATTAATACATCATGGGATAGTAGTCTGGGTTGTTCAACACTATTAATTCTTTTAGTAATGGTAAGTATTCTTTGAATATAAGAGCTTATCATTGAAAGCTCTACTTTACCGTCTAAATGTATTGCTGTTTGTTTTGGTAGATGATAAATACTATTGATAAAGAGCGGTTTTAAGGCTATCTTTATATCAGAATTTGTTCTAATACTAACAATGATTTCTTTTATAAATATCTGTGAATCTGTGTTGATAATAAAACCATCCAAAAGCGATAAGTCTTCTTTTTGTAATTCACTTACGTGTGACACCAAGAGTAGAGAATAACCGTCTTGGATGATTTTTCTTGAATTATTTGTATGTCTAACTAAATTTAACACAGATATAGTCTTTTAATACTTTTTTGAATTTATAAGGACATATATACTTCTGATGGAAACTTATCTTTCTTATCTCCTTTTACGTCAAAAATGACAGTTTCTTGGTTTCCATTTTTTAAATAATCGTAATAGGATAAGTGCTTATAATCTTCATGATCTACGGCAAGAATTATGGCATCAAATTCTCCTTTAAGAGTATTTTTAACTTCAATTCCATAATGTCTTTTTACTTCTTTAGGATCTACCATATAGTCTTGAACAACAACATTATATCCTTTATTCATTAGCTCTTGACAAAGTTCTGCAGTTTTTGAATTTCTAATATCATTTACATTCTCTTTAAATGCAATTCCTTTTACTAAAACAGAAACATTATTCTTTCTGAATTTTTTGGCATATAATCTTCTGTCTAACCTTTCTACTATATGTTGAGTCATACTTTCATTTACATGCCTCACCTGCTCTAATAATTTGGGCGCATATTTCATTTCTCTAGCTTTATTTATTAGATAGTATGGATCTACACCTATACAATGTCCTCCAACTAAACCTGGGAAATAATTGTGGAAATTCCATTTAGTTCCTGCTGCTTGTAAAACTTCTTTTGTATTGATTTCTAATACACTAAAAATTTTAGACAATTCGTTCATCAGACCAATGTTTACATCCCTTTGAATATTCTCTACTATTTTTGCTGCTTCAGCAACCTTTAAAGAAGGTGCTTTGTGAACTCCTGCAACAACTACTGTACTGTATACATTAGCAATTAACTCTAAAGCTTCTTCTGTACTTCCTGAGACAATCTTTTGTATTTTGGTAAAGGTGTGTTCTTTATCTCCCGGATTAATTCTTTCTGGAGAATACCCTACTGTAAAATCTTCATTAAATTTTAACCTTGATATTCTTTCTAAAATAGGTACACATACTTCTTCTGTACATCCTGGGAAGACTGTTGACTCAAACACTACAGTGTCTCCTTTTTTTAAATACTTAGCAATCGTAGCTGTTGCAGATTTAATTGGTCCTAAGTTTGGTTTTTTTAAATCATCTATTGGAGTAGGAACTGCAACAATGTAAAATTTAGCTTCTTTTAAGATTTCTTCATTAGAACTAAAGCTAATATCTTTCCCTTTAAATTCTTCTTCAGCCAATTCTTCACATGGGTCTTTATGTTGAATTAGTTGCATTACTTTGTTTTCATTTAGGTCAAATCCAACGACTTTAAATTTCTCAGCCATATGAACTGCTAAAGGTAATCCTACATATCCCAAACCAACTACAGCTATCTTTTCCTTTTTTGTTATTAATTGGTGGAATAGTTTTTCTTTCTTGTAAGCTAGCTTTGGAAAATTAGCCGTCTTATAGTTTTCTGTTTTTAATTGTGCTAAACTCATTTTTGCTTGTATTAAAAGGGTTAAACTTTGTTTTTATTTGATACAGCTAAATTATCTGGTATTTGTAATTAAGCAGTTTATATTAGCTTATTGAGTTTGTTCTGTAGACAAAAAGATGATTCGTTTAGACGAATGGTTTTTAGATTCCATTTAACGAAAAACCCTCAAGCGACGAACTTGAGGGTTTGATAGATATTAGAGTTTTCCTATTTTCACTTTGAGATTAAGTTTGTAAAATTTGCCCCATTCTGGAATTTGCTCTTTACTTAACGGAACAATTTCAGCCAAAATATTTCTTTCTGTTGGTTCATATTTTTTCTGAAACTCTGAAGGAGCTTTGTAGGTAGAGATATAGAGTTTGTTTATAATTCCTTTAGAAGTAGTTTTATCTGGAAATTCTACATCAACAACGCTTCCTTTTTTTACCTCTGCTAAGTCTTTTAAATTAAAATACGCTTTGATAAATACTTTTTCTATGTTGTGGATGGTCATTACATTTTCAGATTTGTAGCATGATTCTTCAGTATTCTTTAAAATCTGACCTATTACTCCTTTAATAGGAGATGTATATGTATTTCCAAAGCTCCCGTTTCCTCCTATTTGATAGGATTCTTTATTTCCTTTTACCATTTCTTTTTGAGCTCCTAAAAAATAAAGTTCGTTTTTTAGTAAATCTATTTGATTTTTAATCAGAAGTTTTTGCGAGGTTACTTCTTCTAATTTATTTTTCGTGTATACATCTAGTAAGATTAGCTTTGTAACTTGTTCCTCTTGTTTTTCCAATAATTGTAATCTTTTTTTCAGGTTCTTTAGCTGAATTCGTTTTTTAAGAATGTCTTTTAAAATATCTTGTAAATTATTGTTCAGTCGTTCTTTTTTATCTAGGCTTTTTAAAACAATTGAGGCATCACTATCAAAGTCATTTTGAAAATAATTAAACAAATTTTTTCCAACGGATACTGTATCTCCTTCATTAATGAAAATCTCTTTAACACGTATATCATTTGTAAAGTTTACATCAACCTTTTCCATTAATACTTGACCATTTCCTTCTATCCAAATAGTTTTATTATATATAAACTTCAGCAACCAAAAAAGTAATAATATTAAGATGATGAAATAAATGACTCTGTCTATATTCCATTTTTTCTTTTTTACTTTTGGCTCTTTAAGGGTTCTAATCACCGCAGTATTCTTCTTGTAAGTAAACTTTCTCATGACTTAATTTGTATTTGATTTAACTCTAACAGAATTGCATTTTCTAACTCTGGCAGTGTTGTTGTTTTTACTTTATTAAATTTTATGTTTGCTTTCTTTAAAGCTTCTTGAATAGCAATATCTTTTTCTAATACTTCTATGTGATTATAGTTTTTAGCTTTTAAAAATTCTATTTGTAATTCAAGATTAAACACATCACTATGTTTTAAGGAAATTTCTAGTGTTTGTAATGATGACCTAAAATCGATCGGTTCAACAATCATAGTGATTTTTGGAAACTCAGTAACTTCAAAAATGTGCGCTATTGTTGTATATAACTGACGTTTTAACTGCAAAATATTTTCTAAAATTTTAAATTGCTCTTCTTGTAGTTCCAATACAAGTGTTCCTGTTTCTTGATGATTTAATTCAGATTTTAACACACTTAAAATTCTTATTCTTTCTTCTACTACTTTCCAGTTCTTGAATTGATTTTGAACATCTTTTAGTTTTTCATTATATCCAGCAATTAGTGTAATTATTCTATTTTGCTTTCCAACAGATTTATCAATGTGCTGTGCAGTTAAGATTTTGAGTTTTGTTTCTACAATCTTCTTTCTTTGATTAAATCTGATAGGAGCTCGAAACCGAATTCCAACTGAAGGCACAAAACGGTGTCCGTTTCTCGAATAATTAAAACTTTCTTGAACGTACAATGAGAAATTTAAATCGTTTATAGGTTTGTGTTGAAGACGAACATTTTCTTTTTGAAGATATAGGTTTTTAGTACTGTTTAAATAATATAGAGAGTCTATCTGTAATTTTAAATAAGGAAGTTCTCTCTTTGTAAGATATTGTTGCGAAACACTATCTTTTATAATATTGTTCTGTTTTTTTAGTACTTGAATTTGATTTTTGAGTACACTAATTTGTTGACTTACTTCAATAATTCGTTCTCTTTTTATGTGTTTTTTGTAGTACAGTTTGTTTAAAAAGTCGAAGTATTTATTTTCAAATCGAATAAAGTTCTCAAACAAATTGATTGTTTCTTGATTGATATTGTAGGTATAATCGATTCTAAACTGTCTTCTCATTAAAATCCTTTCATCTCTGATTCGATTATTTTGCAGCATTTTTATTTCATTTTCTAATCTTTTTGATTTTGTTCTATTGTAAGTGTAACCAGAGCTTAAGATATTCCATTCCAATTCAGCTCGTATTCTTCCAATATTAAAATTGTTGGTTTCTTCATCAAAATTGTTTCTAAAGTTGTACTGTGCATTAGCTTTAAAAACTAATCCAACATCTTGTATATATTGCTGAGATTGAAATTCTCTTAATTGAGTTTCTAAAAGGTTTACATTCTTAATAGTGTCTAAATTTGTATAGAAATCTTGAAGTGGATTCCATTGAGAAGATTTTGGAAAAGCCAACATAGATTGGGTCTTCTGGAAAAGAGTTTCGCCTTCTTTTACCAAATCACCTAATGTTTGCGCGTGAAGACCGGACATCATTAAAATAATGATTCCAGCAAAAAGCATGTTGGTTTTCATAGCCATAAAATTAGCTATGGAAGGTGTTACAAACGGTTTTTAATCGTTTAAAGGGAAATGAAAATGGATAAACAAACCGTTAGTGTAGTTGAATGGTTATAACAAGTTAAGTCTTTTCATTAACTCACTTTTGTTAGACCTACTAACAGGAATAATATCTTGTTTGATTAACACACTATTATCCTCTATATCAATAATTTTGGATAGATTTATAATGTAAGATCTGTGTACTTTTAAAAATAATTCTTGAGGTAATTTATCTTCTACCTTTTTTAAAGTAGAATGAACAATATGACTTTTATCGTCGGTTTTAATTCGAATATAATCTCCTTTTGCTTCAATAACATTGATATCCGAAAAATTAATTTTTACCAATCTTCGATCAACATTCACATAAAGTTCTTTGGTTTCATCTGAAGCCTCGGAAGAAACAGATTTTTCTCCTTTTACAACAAAGCTTGACAGCTTTTTAATCGCTTTTTCAAAACGAACTAGTTTGATTGGTTTCAACAAATAATCTACCACGCTCGGATATTCAAAAGCTTCTAAAGCAAAGTTTTTATCAGATGTTGTTAAAATTATTTTTGGCGGGTTCTTTAAGGTTTGCATAAAGTCAAATCCAGAAGAGGTTGGCATGTGAATGTCTAAAAAAATCACATCAACTTCATTTCCATTGAGGTATTTAATTGCCTCGATAGCACTAGAGAATTCCTGAACCACATTTAGTTCTGGAATTTCACCACATAGCTTAGATACTATAAGTCTAGCGGCCGAATCATCGTCTATGATTATGCAATTCATGATCAATTATATTTTAGTGGGGCTTAAAAAATCCAACATGGATTTTATAATTTCTACAAAAGAGTCATAGCGCTTTGTTTCTCGACGATCTCTAAGATCATTCTCAAATAGAGCAGCTTCTTCATAACCTTTTGTGAGTCCCAATATACTAATTTTATGTTTTATTTTATGGACATTTTCCGCAGTTTTTATAAAGTTTTTTTCTTTAAAATTTTTTAAAAACTCTTCAAATTCTTCGGGCAACTCTCTTTTTAGTACTGATAAAATTTGATTTTCAAAATCAATATCACCGTCAGATAGTTGTTTAATATAGTTCAAATTAGGCTTTTCCATATTACTTGGGTAAGGTGAAATAAAATGTAGTTCCTATATCAACTTTAGATGTTAACCAAATTTCTCCTTCATAAAAGTCGATAATCTTTTTAACAATGGAAAGGCCAACTCCTGTAGAATCTTCAGATTCTTCTAGTACTTGAAATACTTGAAATATTTTTTCATGATACTTCTTAGGAATTCCTTTACCATTGTCTGAAATACTAAACTTCCAGTGCTTTTTTTCTTCATTACAATTAATTTCAATAAGTCCTTTTTCTTTATCGCAATATTTAATTGCATTGCTTATTAAGTTTTGAAATAATTGGATGAGTTTATAGGAGTCTCCTTTTATTACAGGAAGTTTTTCAGCAACTTTTACTATAAAATTTTCAGGAATATGTATTCCTTCTAAGATATCATCAACAATATTTTGTATATCGATTTTCTTGTTGATTTTTTCTACTTTATCAATACTAGCATAGTTAAGAATTCCATTGATTAAAAGATCCATTCTGTCTACTCTTTTTAAGAGTAATTCAAAATTTTGATTAATTTCTTCATTGGCAAATTCGGCGCTATCTTCTTTAAGCCAATTTACCAAAGTATTCATACTTCTTAACGGTGATTTTAAATCGTGTGAAACTACATGAGCAAAATCATTTAATTCTTGATTACTTTTTTGTAAATCTTTTAATACCAGTTCTTTCTCCTTTTCTGCTTTTTCTCTCAATCGTAAACTCAATGCATTTTTTAACTGAGTAGCGGCTAAGCTTGCAATAGTTTGAAGCGTTTTTAAATGATCTTCTGTGAAAAAGTTTTTGCTTGTATGTTCTGAGTCTATTACTCCAATAATCTCTTCGTTAGCTATAATTGGTACAGCTATTTCAGAAAACCTCAACTTATCGTCTACAATGTATCTATTATCTTTACTTGTATCAGCAATAATTTCAGCTTTTCCAGTTTTTGCAACTGTACCTACAATTCCTTTTCCTAACGGAATAGCTATTTGATTTAAAATTTCATTGTCAGAAGAAACTTTTTCGCCATAGGCAGCTATCTGATTCAATTCATTCTTTTCTTTATCTAACAAATAAATAACACAGTCTTCAAACCCTAAAAGTCCGATTGTGTTTTTGGTAATTTCCCATGCTATTTCATAGATATTTGTCTTTCCAAGAATAGAAGACATTAAGTTATTTAATGCTTCTAATAAAGCTCCTTGCTTTAACTCCTCAGTAATATCTTCTACTAAAGCTACCTCATACTTTATAGAACCATCAGGGTCTCTTACAGCTGCTACACTAGTTTTTGCCCAAATGATCTTTCCTTTTTTAGACATATACCTCTTATTCACTGTAAACTCTTCTAGTTCGCCCGTTAAGAGTTTATTAAGGTACATATAAGATAACTCTTCATCATCTCCCATAGAGACATCCCCTACAGTCATTCCAATAAGTTCTTCTTCTGAATATTCAATGATTTCTTGAAAAGCTTTGTTAGACTTTAAAACTCTTCCCTTTTTTGTAAGTACAATTCCTAAAGAAGAATTGTCTACAATCGCATCTAATTGTTGTTTTTGCGCTTCGAAAGCTTCTTGTCTCTCTTTGGCTTCGGTAATATCTCTAACAATTCCGTGTGCAAACCTAGGTTCTGTTTCTCCATCTCGAATGATTCTAGAATTAATCTGCACCCATTTTATCTCTCCCGATTTTGTGTAAATGCGAGCCTGATAATTTTCAAAATGCCCTATTTCAATTAGCTTATAAAAAGACTCATATGCATATTCATAGTCGCCTTCGTAGATAATTTCTGTGACATTGAACTTTTCTTTTTTTAGGTTATATCCAAAGAATTTTGTTGCAGGTTCATTCATCTTTAAAACGTTCCCGTGCAAATCCATTAAGATATAGGAGTCTATAATGTTATCAAAAATATCATTAAACTCGATGGTTTGTTCATCGATAACTTTTGATAAATTTTCGTTGATAGAAGCTAATTCTTCTGTCTTTTCAAATAACTCTAATGATTTTTGTTCAAGAATCTTTTCAGCTTCTTTTCTGGCAAGTCTTTCTCTTTCTAAGGCTTTTTGAAGAATATGAATTTTTTCATCACTCATTCTCCAAAATTACAAACTTTACTTCAGAACCATCTTCTTTTATTTTTTGGTAGGAAACTGAAGCTGAAGTTCCATAGTGTTCAAATGTTTTTTCTATAAGACCATGAGCAAATGCATACATAGATCTAGAAGAATAATAGATTAATTCTAATTTATTTTTTGTTTGATTTTTTATTTCAAATCTAGGCAGCTCTGCATCAGGATATATTTTTCTAACTTCTACATGAATATGACTTTCAACAGATGAAAGTAATTCCATAGGATTCTTATACGTTTTTAGAATCATAGAATAATCTCTTTCTAAGACACTAAAAAAATGTAAGCTATACACATATAACAACTCATCAATGGTAAGGTTTGTTTTCTCACTCAAATTACTAATTAAAGCAATCATTTCAGAGAAATCATATGTTCCAATAGATGTGTAAGCTCCTTTGGAAGGGAGGTTCGATTTTTCAATGATTTCATCTACTGTTTCTAATCCAAATTTAGCTTCTACTAATTCAAGAAATTCTGTAAAAACAATACCTTTCATTTACGATATAATTAGTTCGTTATCCATCCAATAGTTGATCAAATTACTAATTTTCTTTTGATAATCTTCATAATGCAAAGGTTTAATCATGTAACCTGAAACTCCAATCTCATAACATTTTTTAATATCGTTGTAATTATTTGATGTAGACATAACTACGATAGGAATATGTTGAAGGTTTTTGTTGGATTTAAGAGTCTTTAAAAATTCTAGGCCATTAATCTTAGGCATATTCAAATCTAAGATGATTAAACTAGGTGATTCTATTTGATCTAAAACGTCTAAAGCTTTTTCTCCATTTTCAGCTTCAATAATTGAGTGTCCTCCTAGCTTAGATGCAACTCTAGAAAACTTCATGCGTTCTATATCATCATCTTCAATTAATAGAATTTTTAATTTTTTCATTGATTTGTCATTGGTTTTTCGAGTACAAAAATCATTAAAAAAGAATGAACTTACGTATGCTTTAGTTTAATGGATGTCAAACCTCGACGAATGGTAGTTTTTGTTCGTTAAATGAAAAAGCATCGAAAAAATCGATGCTTTTTAGAGGTGTCGAGCGGATTCGAACCGCTGTAGATGGTGTTGCAGACCACTGCCTAGCCACTCGGCCACGACACCTAATGAGTGTGCAAATTTACATTTTTTTTGCTTTTTGCACTATTTTTTTGCGTTTATCTGCTTTGCTCTAAAATTATGGTCACATCTTCTACATTTCCTCCTATTGGCGGATTAATCTTAGCTACTTTAACTATAGCTTTATCAATCATAAGGAGTTCATCAAAAAAGCGATTCAAAATTCGTTGTGCAACTTCTTCTAGAAGTTTCGATCGAATTGCCATTTCTTGTTTCACAATATAATTTAAATGAACATAATCTACTGTATCAGTCAATTCATCTGTTTGAGAAGATTTTGTTAAATCAGCTTCCACCTCAACATCTACTCGATACCAAGAACCAATCTTAGCTTCTTCTTCTAAACAACCATGATTGGAGTAGATTTTAATATTATTTACCTGAATTTTTCCCATGCTATACTTTTTCCCACATTTTTTGCGAGTTCAATCGAAATGATCCTAAATGATGAAAACTACATTGATCTGGTGAGATTAAAGAAAGAAAAGGTTCTTGCTTTTTGTTATTATACAAATGATAAATCTCTCCAATAACAGGTTCAAAATTAAATTTTGCATTGTACACAAGGTCATTGTACTCAAACTGAGTCATTAACTCCTGATATGCTTTTTTAATCTCATCAAATTTACTTTTCAACTGTTTATTTACCTTATCAACTCCATCATTCTTCCACGTAGCTGTGTCCAATGGAGTAATTGCTGGAGCACTGGCATTAGTTCCATAGGGTTTTAGAGACGCATCGTACTGTTGTGTCTCTTCATTAAACACTACTAAATCTGGTTTTTTTTCCATTTTTAAGATAAAGAGCAAAATTACAACAATTTATTATCATCAACTTCTATAGAAACTTGTTTTATGAGGATTTAATCTAGGGATTTTCCTTAATTTTGCCCTTTCAATTTATAATTGATTCAAATGTCTGAAGAAAAGAAGTCGCTTAATTTTATTGAGCAAATTATTGAGGAGGATTTGGCAAATGGTATGCCGAAAGAAAATTTACGTTTTCGATTCCCTCCAGAACCCAATGGCTATTTACACATCGGCCATACCAAAGCTATTGGAATTAGTTTTGGTTTAGGAGAAAAATACAATGCTCCTGTTAATCTTCGTTTTGATGACACCAATCCTGCAAAAGAAGAACAAGAATATGTAGATGCTATTAAAAATGATGTTTCTTGGCTAGGGTATGAGTGGGAAAACGAATTATATTCTTCGGATTATTTTCAGCAATTATACGATTGGGCTGTTCAATTAATCAAAGAAGGAAAAGCCTATGTAGATAGTCAAACTTCGGAGGAAATTGCTGAGCAAAAAGGAACTCCAACTCTAGAAGGAACCAATAGTCCTTTTAGAAATCGTTCTGTAGAAGAGAATTTGGAATTATTCCAAAAAATGAAAAATGGCGATTTTAAAGAAGGTGAGCATGTATTACGTGCAAAAATAGATATGGCTAGTCCGAACATGTTGATGCGCGACCCGCTGATGTATCGAGTGCTTTTTAAAACACATCATAGAACTGGAGATGATTGGTGTATCTATCCAATGTATGACTGGACTCACGGTGAAAGTGATTATATAGAACAAATTTCTCACTCATTGTGTTCTTTAGAATTTAAACCTCATAGAGAATTATATAATTGGTTCCGTGACAACGTGTACGAGTATAGCAAAACAGATTATCCGCATATTCCAAAACAACGCGAATTCTCTCGTTTGAACTTAAGTTATACTATTATGAGTAAGCGTAAGTTGATGCGTTTGGTTGAAGATGGTGTTGTTTCTGGTTGGGATGACCCAAGAATGCCAACTATTTCTGGATTGAGAAGACGTGGTTATACTCCAAATTCTATCAAGAATTTTATTGAAACCGTTGGAGTTTCGAAAAGAGAGAATGTAATTGATGTAGCTTTATTAGAATTTAAGATTCGAGAAGACTTGAATAAAACTGCTAATCGTGTCATGGGAGTCTTAAACCCTATAAAAGTGGTGATTACCAATTATCCTGAAGGAGAAGAGGAAATGTTGATTGCAGAAAACAACCCTGAAGATGAAAATTCTGGCTCTAGAGAAGTTCCTTTTTCAAGAGAAATCTATATCGAGAAAGAAGATTTTAGAGAAGAAGCTAATAAAAAATTCTTCCGATTAAAATTAGGTAAAGAGGTTCGTTTAAAGAATGCTTACATTATAAAGGCGGAAAGTTGTACAAAAGATGCTGAAGGAAATATTACCGAAATTCAATGTACATACGATCCTTTAAGTAGATCTGGTAGCGGAACTGAAGAAAGTAAACGAAGAGTAAAAGGAACCTTGCATTGGGTTTCTGTTAATCATGCAGTAAAAGCAGAAGTAAGAGCTTATGACCGTTTGTTTTCAGACGAAGCTCCTGACAGTCATAAAGACAAAGATTTTATGGAGTTCTTAAATCCAAATTCTTTGGAAGTCATTAATGCTTTTGTAGAACCTAGTTTACAATCAGCTGAGATTGGAGACCGTTTCCAATTTCAACGACTAGGATATTTTGCCGTTGATAACGATTCTACTTCAGAGAATTTAGTATTCAATAAAACCGTTGGTTTGCGCGATAGTTGGGCTAAAAAACAAAGTTCATAAATGATTCCTCAATACATTAAAAGGCTAACAACTGAACAATTAAAATCACGTTTAAAAAAAACTAGAGTTGTAGTAATTGTTCTAATCGTTATGTTGTCTGTATTGATATGCGCCTCTGTTTATGGGCTGATAACAAAAGATAACAATCCTGTTTTTTTATCTATTTTAGTAGTTGGTCTTTTTTGTTTTGGAACCTTGCCTCATCAATTTAAAATGATGAGAAAAATTAAAGAAGAAATTGAAAGTAGACGAATTATAAAATAATCTATCATGAAAAAAATACTAGTATTCGTTTCTTTAGTATTCGTTTTTTCTTGTACTGGAAAGAAAGAAAAACCCATTGTTGCTGAAGTCTCTTGCGGACAATGTCAGTTTGATTTAAAAACTCAAGATGGTTGTGATCTTGCAGTAAGAATTGATGACAAAGCTTATTTTGTAGATGGCGCTCACATCGATGATTTTGGTGATGCTCACGACAAAGAAACTGGTTTTTGTGAGGTTGTTAGAAAAGGAGAAGTTATTGGAAAAATTGAAGGCGATCGATTTAGAGCAGAATCGATTACGTTAATTGATAAAAAATAAATGAGTTAGGAAAACAAAAACCGAAATCTATACGATTTCGGTTTTTGTTCTCTTATGTCATAAGATTCACTTAAGGAGCTGGATTTGGAATTAATTGATGAACTTCTTCAATCTCTCTTAAAATTTGCTCCGACAGTTCTATATGAATGCTTCCAATGTTTTCTTTCAACTGATCCATTTTTGTAGCTCCAATTATGTTACTAGTTACAAATGGTAATTGATTGATAAAAGCTAAAGACAATTCAGTTAATGTTATCCCATGTCTGTTGGCAATGTCTAAATATTTTTTTACAGCCTCTTCAGACCCAGGATTTTTGTATCGAGCAATAAAATTTGGAAATAATGTTCCTCTTGCTCCTTCTGGAGTTTTCCCGCCAATATATTTTCCAGACAAGACTCCTTGTGCTAATGGCGAATATGCCAATAATCCTATATTTTCTCTCATAGAAACTTCAGACATTCCAACTTCATATCCTCTGTGAATTAAGGAGTATGAATTCTGCATTGTAATCATTCTTGGCAGACCATTTTCTTTGGCAGTTTGCAAATATTGCATTGTTCCCCAAGGAGTTTCATTAGACAATCCTACATGTTTGATCTTTCCTTGTTTGATTAATTCTCCTAAAGCTTCTAAAATTTCTAAATGATTTTCAGCTTCTTTTGCCGATGTTTGATATGGATAATCGCGCACGCCAAAGCAATTCACACCGCGTTCTGGCCAATGCAATTGATACAAATCAATATAATCTGTTTGTAATCTTTTTAAACTCCCTTCAACAGCCTCAACAATAGCCTCTTTAGCAAATCCATTTGTACGAATATGAGCAGTATAATCTCCAGCTCCAGCAATTTTACTCGCTAATACTACTTTGTCTCTGTTTCCTGTTTTTTTAAACCACGTCCCAATGATCTCTTCTGTTTTTCCGTAAGTATCTTTTGAAGCTGGCACTGCATACAATTCTGCAGTGTCAAAGAAATTAACTCCTTGTTCTAAAGCGTAATCCATTTGTTCATGACCATCAGCTTCTGTGTTCTGTTTTCCCCAAGTCATGGTTCCTAAACATATCTTGCTCACTTTTACATCCGTATTGGGTAGTGTGGTGTATTTCATTTTAGGTGTTTATTTGTTTAAACAGTTTATTCGTTTTCTATTTTTTATTGAATTCATCTCCAAACACATCAATAGATAAAACTCTAAACTAATTTAGTGAGATTTCTCGACTTTGCTCGAAATGACATTATTAATTCTCTTCTATTGATTCGTTTATTTGTTGTGACTGTTTAACACATAAACATATCCACAAATAAACAACTTAACTAAATTAGTATTGCATTAATTCCAGGAAGCGTTTTCCCTTCCAAGGTTTCTAACATCGCTCCTCCTCCGGTAGAGACATAGCTTACTTTATCTGCAAAACCAAATTGTTTTACAGCAGCAACTGAATCGCCCCCTCCTACTAAAGAAAATGCTCCATTCTGAGTAGCTTGGTCGATTGAATTTCCTAAAGCTATCGTTCCTTTGGAAAAAGTTTCCATTTCAAAAACACCTAAAGGCCCGTTCCATAAAATTGTTTTACACTGAGCCACAACTTTATCAAAAACTTCTGCAGAAATTTCACCTGCATCTAGACCCATCCATCCATCAGGAATTTCATTTACTCTCACGGTTTTTGTATTGGCATCATTGCTAAAACTATCGGCAATTACAGCATCTACAGGCAAGTGAACTTGCACGTTCTTTGCTTTTGCTTTGTCTAGAATTTCTAAAGCTAAATCCAATTTATCATCTTCAACCAAAGAATTTCCTATCTGACCACCTTGTGCTTTGATGAAAGTAAAGGTCATTCCTCCACCAATAATTAAGTGATCTATTTTGTCCAGAATATTTTCAATTACTGTAATCTTAGAAGATACTTTAGCTCCTCCTAAAACTGCCAATACAGGTTTTTGGCTATTATTTAAGACTCTATCTATACTTTCAATTTCTTTGGCTAATAAGTTTCCAAAACATTTGTGTTCTGGAAAAAATTCTGCCACAATCGTAGTTGAAGCATGTGCTCTATGTGCAGTTCCAAAAGCATCATTCACATAAATATCTCCGTTTTTCGACAATTGCTCTGCAAATGCTTTGTCTCCAGATTTTTCTTCAGAGTAGAAACGTAAGTTCTCCAACAATAAGATTTCTCCATTTTCTAAATTAGCAACTGCTTCTTCTACCTTTTCGCCTACACAATCGTTTACAAACTTTACCTGAACACCAATTACTTCAGAAACTTTTTCTACAATATGCTCTAAAGAATACTTCTCTTCTACACCTTTTGGACGACCTAAATGCGACATCAAAACCGCAGATCCACCATCTTCTAAAATCTTGATAATTGTAGATTTTGCAGCTTCAATACGTGTAGTATCTGTGACTTCAAAATTCTCATTTAACGGCACATTGAAATCAACTCGGATGAGTGCTTTTTTGTTTTCGAAATTAAAATCGTGAATGGTTTTCATGGAACGTTTCTATTTATAGTTCAAAGTCTTGTATTCTTTTTTGCCTAAAAGCGAAACAAAAATAACCATTTCAATACGTATGCCGAAGGCAAAATTCTAAAAATTGAGAGAACGTTTTCGTATCCTAGTAAGCTTCAGTCACCGTTCGTTAAAGTTTAAAATCCAATAGTAACTTTTGCACATTAAAATTCATCATTCATAATTCGCAATTCTAATTTCTTAATTTTACATTTGTTCCATGCCTTTCGATCACATTATCGGACAACATCATATTAAAAACCATTTGCAAACTTCAGCTGAAAATGGTCGGATTCCGCATGCTCAATTATTTGTAGGAAAAGAAGGAAGTGGAACACTTCCCATGGCAATTGCCTACGCTCAATTGTTGTTAGAACAATCATCTAACAATCCTGAAGCAACAAAGCTGAAAGCTGAAAAATTACAGCACCCTGATTTACATTTTGCTTTTCCTGTTACTACAAACGATTCGGTAAAGAAACATCCGGTAAGTAATCTCTTTTTGGAAGATTGGCGCGAGTTTACCTCTGAGCACCCTTATGGTAGTTTGTTCAATTGGTTGCAATTTATTGGCGTAGAAAATAAGCAGGGATTAATTGGTGTAGACGAATCTCTAGAAATTGTAAAAAAGTTACAACTCAAATCCTATGAAGGTGGTTTTAAAGTCATGATTATTTGGATGGCTGAAAAAATGAATATTGCCGCCGCTAACAAATTACTGAAGTTGATAGAAGAGCCTCCTGCAAAAACAATTTTCTTGTTGGTTACTGAAAATGAAGATCAGATTATCAATACTATCAAATCGCGTTGTCAATCATTACATTTTCCTGCCTTAAGTGAGGAAGATATTGCAAGTGCTTTGATGGAACGAGAGCAAATTTCTGAAAATGAAGCTGTAAAAATTGCACATCAATCAGAAGGAAATTACAACAAAGCTGTGCATCTACTACACCAAGATTCTAGTGATTTACAATTTGAGCAATGGTTTATTACATGGATTCGTGCTGCCTTTAAGGCCAAAGGAAATGCAGCTGTGATTCAGGATTTGGTTGCGTGGAGTGACGAGATTGCCAAATCGGGACGCGAAACTCAAAAGCGATTCTTAGCCTATTGTTTACAGTTCTTTAGACAGGCTTTGTTGTTGAATTACAAATCTCCTGACTTGGTGTTCTTAGAAACACAAACGCCTAAGTTTGATCTGAAAAACTTTGCTCCGTTTGTTCATAGTGGGAACATTCAAGAAATCACCAAAGAATTGAACGATGCCTTGTATCATATAGAACGTAACGGAAATGCAAAGATTATTTTACTAGATCTTTCTATGAAATTGACACGTTTTTTGCATAAGAAGGAGGAGACAGTTTAGTTAACTTATGCAGAATGTGATTTTGTTAAATCCGGCTAACCATCATTCAAACAGTAATTCAAAAATATTTTAGCCAATTCAATATTAGATAAGTTTTTATGCTGTTCCATCCTAGATTCTTCTATAAAATCATGTAAATAGTAAAAGTCCATGAGATTATAATACTTGCTATCTTCGAATTCAAACTCAATTTTCCCTTCAGTTTTTTCAGCTTCAAAAAAAGCAATTTCCTTATCAAAACTAAAAGGCTTTTGCATATAGATTTCAATTACTTCAGATTCTGGGTCTAAAGAATTTTCTTTTATAAATTGGTTTTCGTTTCCTCCTGATCTGAAATAATGGATAAGTTCTATGAGTGTCATCAATTTAAATATAGAATATTAGAATTTATTGCATTTAATATAAATTCGGGTAATCTGAAAATGTAGAACGGGAATCAACTTCAAACTAAAAGCAAAAAAATATTTCATTTTTTTTTACCTTGGATGTAACCTTTTCTAAAAACGCTGGTTTACAAGATAGAAACCAACCAAAAACAAACACCGTTGAGTCGAGCTACAGACGAACAAATTATGATTGAAGTATCTAAAGGAGATTTAGATCAATTGCGACATCTGTTTGATCGTTACCATCTAAGAATTTATAATTTCTTTCAAAAAATGGTGCGAAATCAAGCTGTTAGCGAAGACTTAACTCAAGATGTGTTTGCCAAGGTAATTCGGTATAGAAGTTCTTACAATCAAGGGAATTTTGCTTCTTGGATTTTTACCATAGCCAGAAATATATTTTCAACCTATTACCAAAAGCAGAAAAAAGAGAGAAGTCATATGATTAACGATGACATGACAGATTCTGGAGAAATATTAATTACTGAAAGTAATGAAGAGGAGTTAAGTCATTTGCAAAGAGCGTTGTTGATGCTTAGCAATTCAGACAGAGAATTGATTGTAATGCATCGATTTCAGGAAATCAAATACAGTCAGATTGCAGAAATCATGGGAAGCTCTGAAGGAGCTGTAAAAGTAAAAGTGCATAGAGCACTTAAAAAATTAAAGGAAGTTTATTTTCAAACAATCTAATAAGGAGAAAGAAGAAAAGAGTAAGGAGTAAGGAAAATGAAGCCTAATTACTAGGCAATAAAAACTAAGTACTAATGAACAAGTGCGAAAACATACAAGATCAAATAGCTGATTTTTTGGATCAGAATTTAAACGACGAGGACATGAAAAAAATCCAAGAACATACAGATAGTTGTCAAGACTGCAACAAAGAACTTGAAGACATGAAAGCGTTGTTCTTTGACATGGCAGAAGATGAAATGGAACAGCCTAGTCCTTCTCTACGTTCAAATTTTGAGGAAATGTTGGCTTCCGAAAAAGCTAAAGCTAGTGCTGAGCAAAGTCGAAGTAAAGAGACCAAAGTAATCTCTATACAAGAAAGAAGGTCTTGGAAATCATATCTGCAAGTTGCTGCAAGTATTTTAATTGTAGTAAGTGCCTTTTTGATTGGTAAATATTCTGATCCGGGAAATGCTGTTGTAAATCCTCAGGTTGCTAGCATCTTAACGCAGATTGAAGATCAGAGTGCGAGTCAGCGTATTGCTGCGATGAATCTCTCAGAAGAAATTGAAACCACAGATAAAAAAATTATACAAGCTATAGTTGACCGTTTGTTATATGATGAAAAACCCAGTGTGCGTCTAGCTGCAGTAGAAGCCTTGGCAAAATTCTCATCTTTAGAAATGGTTAAGCAAGCTTTGATAAAATCGTTGGAAACAGACAAAGACCCAGCGATCCAAATAGAACTCATTCAAGTTTTAGTAAAAATTCAGGAGAAAAGGGCGCTCCCTCCTATGAAGAGATTACTAGACAACGAAGACGTTCCTCAATATGTAAAAAAAGAAATACAATTTAACATCCCTAGTTTATCCTAGAAAAACAAAATATCATGAAAAAAATCATCTTATTATTTATCTTTTGTTCATCAGTAGCTTTTGCACAAAAGAACACATATAAAAAATCTTTACAAGGAATAAAGAAAGTACGAATTGAAAGCGGCGCAGATATTACTGTAGTTGCAGGAAACACATCACAGTTGATCTTAACTGAGATGGGAAATAAAGACAACCACGATCGTTTTCCAGGTCATTTTGACGATAACAAAAAGAAAAAAGATCGTAAAAAAGGATTGAGAGCAATTTATCCTGGAGGAGAAGATAACACTGACGGGTTTGGATTCTCAGTAACGACAGAAAATGGTGTATTAATTGTGAAAGACCTTAAATCTCACTTTCAAAGAGAAGATATCAAAGTAACTTTACCAAAAACTATGAATATTGATATCGATAGTGGAAACTTAGGCGGAATTGTTATAGATGGATTTACCTCTGAGGTTGAAGCTGATGCCAATGTAGGTGAAATTACTTTAAAGAATGTAACAGGTCCTATTACTGCACACACAAGTACTGGAACCATTAGTGTTGTTTTTACAAATGTTAGTCAGTCTTCACCCATAAGTATTTCAAGCTCTGTAGGAGAAATTGATGTAGCCTTACCTTCTAACACCAAAGCAAATTTGAGTGTAAGAACCAACGGAACTGTATACACAAACTTCGATTTTAAAGCACCTCCTAAGAAAGGATTGCCAAACAGAAGTGGATTGAAAAATATCGAAAAGTCTTTAAATGGTGGTGGTGTAAAGATCAAACTAAAATCTTCAATGGGTAACATTTACCTTAGAAAGAAAGAATAAAACTGTCAGTTCAAGCGCAGTCGAGAATTAGGAATCCTCAACATTCTCCATTGCTTCCCGACTGTGCTCGATGTGACATTTAAAACATTTCAATTAAAACTTAAATCAATTAATAATGAAAAGAATTGTCTTCTTCATAGGATTGTTATTGACTATTAGCAACCTATCAGCTCAGAAAAAAGTGACTGCCAACGACCGCAGCACAGGAATTGAAGATGTATATGTTCATGTAAAGTTTGCCGATAATATTGAAATCGTGCAATGGAACAAAAAAGAAGTATCTGTAACAGCCACAGTGAATATTGACGACAATGAACACAACGATTATTTCAGCTTAAAAACTGATAAAATTGGATCTACATTCACGGTGAAGTCGGATTATGGAGATTACTTTAAAAAGTATCGCAATTATTACCGAAAAGGAAAAAGTAAAAGAATAAAAAATGATGACGATGATGATGACTGTGATTGTATCGAGTACACTATGGAAATCAGCTATGTAATTAATGTTCCAAAAGGGATGAACTTAAAAGTAAAAAGCATTTCTGGAAACGTGCAAGCCGATGCCTATGCTGGATACTTGAACTTGGACCTCATCAGTGGAGATATTGATATCAAAAAGCACTCTCAAAACATGAAGTTGAAAACCATTAGTGGAGATATTGATATCTATGTATCGGATGCAACCTTTGAAGCAAAAACATTGACTGGAGGAATCTATTCTGACTTAGATATTGATTTTAGTCAAAACAAAAAGAGAAATCACAGCAATCGAATTCGTGCAACCGTAAAAAGTGGTTCTGCAACGTTGGATTTGGATACCATTAGCGGTGATATCTTTTTGAGAAAAAGCTAAACTTTGTTCATTATAAACTTGAACACCTCAACTCTTTATTGAATTAAATGTTGGGGTGTTTTTTTGTATTCTTTTATTTGACTTACTAATAATAGTATGAAACTAGTTATCCAAAATAAAAAACCTGGTCCTAGATAAAATTCAAAATCTCCTAAATCTGTATGTATTAAAGGTATTCTTGTAAAAAGAAAAGAGAATAAACTAAAAGCAATTGTAAAAATTGAAATCAAAATTCTTAATGAAATATTTTTCTTTCGGATTAAAAGAGATACTATATAAAGAACATTAGCCATACACGGTAACGAAAATAAAAGATCATACTCAAAAACACTAGACATCCCTATAACATAGGCATGAAAGCCAAAAAAAACCCATTCTCCCCAAAAAACTGGCAGAAACATAGATAAACAGTAAAGTATAACAGAATACCCAAAGAGAGAATTACTTTTCAACGTAAGTATATTTTTTACATCAACCTTCATACTAAAGTTTCAGGACATAATATTATTTTCTATTTCATCTTTCATTATTTCATTTCTACGAGTAAGAAACTTGATCATGTAGCTTTTAAGAAATAATATATCCGCTAGCTTTCCTAAAAGGCCACAAGGAGACACATATTCAAATACATCAATCATTTTTGTTTGACCATTCTCTTCTTCAAATATATGTATATGTTTAAACGATTTGAAAGCTCCTCTTTGCATCTCATCAACAAAAGAATTTGGAAAATCAAATTCTGTGATTTTACTCTCTAATGTCTGCCATACTCCAAAGTGTCTAGCTTTCCAAGTAACACTTTCTCCTAATTCAATTAAACCAGAAACTTTTCCTGCTATTGCCTTCTCTTTAGTATGTGCCGCAGATTTTGTGTGAAAATCAATATTCCTAGCTAAATTAAAAACCTCTTCTCTTGAAGCATCTATTAAGGTTTCTACAACTATTCTTGGCATTTTTTAAAGATTCTTTTCTTTGTAAACCTCAGCAATCGTTGGGTTTTCAGGGCAAGATTTAATTTGCTGTAAAACATCCCCAGCTTGGACATGTCCGGTTTGCAAAACCTTAAAATAAATACCACTCATGGTAGATCTTGTAAATTGTGGTACAATTTTTCGAGTATCGAATTTCATGGCTAACTTTTCGCAAGGTTGCCTAGGTTTTGTTACTTCAATAATTACTTCACCTACTTTAAAGGTATCTCCTACGTGAATTTGTGTTTCTTCAAGATCATCAATGGTTAAGTTTTCTCCAAACATTCCATACTCCCAATCTTGATTAGGGTATAATTCTTTCCAATAGTCATAATGTTTTAAGGAATATCCATACACCGCCTGATCAATTCCTCCATGATATTCTCTGTTGCAAATAGCATCACCTTTCACGGTCTCCACGTCTAAAAAAATAGGTCCACTTACCGATTTTTTAAAGATTCCGGTCGTAATGGTTTTTCCTTTCCATTCTACTTCTCTTTGTTCGCCGATGTTTGTTGAGACTATTTTCATTGTACTATTCTTTTAAAAAGTTCTGCAAGACATCTGCAATCTTTCTGTTGTCAGATAGTTGCGGAATTTTATTTTGTCCGCCAAATTTTCCGATGGATTTCATATACTCATGAAATCCGCCTTTTTTAACTTTTCGGATAATCAACGGACGTAATACTTTTCCTTCTATCAAATCGAAATAATAAATGTTTTGTTCTTGCATTGAAGCGTCAATCTTTGCCGCTAAGTCTTCTAAACTCTCAGGTTCATTTTCAAATTCTATAAACCATTCATGATAAGGTAATCCTTCTTCTGGATTTACTTGTGGTGCTACTGTAAATTCACTCACATTCGTCTCAGTTCCTTTGATAGAATCATTCAAAGCCTTCTCTACTTCTTTTCCAATCACATGTTCTCCAAAAGCTGAGATAAAATGCTTGATACGTCCCGTTACCTTAATTCGATAAGGTAGAAGTGAGGTAAACTCTATTGTATCTCCAATATTATAACCCCATAAACCTGCATTTGTATTTAAGATGATTACATAATTTACCCCCAACTGAACATCTTCTAGAGAGATTCTAGTAGGATGCTCATTAAAGAAATCTTCAGCAGGAATAAATTCATAGAAAATTCCGCTGTTTAGTTGCAACAGCATTCCTTCTTCATTCTGAGAATCTTGATAGGCGATGAATCCTTCCGAAGCAGGATACAATTCAATATAATCTATCTTTTTTCCTATTAAAGCTTCAAACTTATTTTTATAAGGTTCAAAATTCACGCCTCCATAAATAAAGAAGTTGAAATTTGGAAAGAGTTCTGTGATGGTTTTTCCTGTCTTCTCAATTAACTTCTCGAAATACATTTGTACCCATGAAGGAATTCCACTAATCACAGTCATGTCTTCATTAATCGTTTCTTCAACAATGGCATTTACTTTGGTATCCCAATCTTCAATACAATTGGTTTCCCAGCTTGGCAATCTATTTTTTTGCAGATATTTAGGCACGTAGTGTGCAACTATTCCACTTAACCTTCCTAGATTCACTCCATTTTTATCTTCTAAAACTGGGCTTCCTTGTAAAAAAATCATTTTACCATCTACAAAACTTGCATCATTGGTTTCTGCAATGTAAAAGAGCAAAGCGTTTCTTGCCGCTTTGATATGGGTAGGCATCGAATCTTTGGTGATGGGAATATATTTTGCTCCCGATGTAGTTCCTGACGTTTTTGCAAAATAGATAGGTTTCCCTTTCCACAGTACATTTTCTTCACCTGCAACAATCCTATCTACATAAGACCGAAGTCCCTCATAATCATTTATGGGAACGTACTTTTTAAAATCTGTATACGATTGAATTTTATCAAAATGGTGATCTTTACCAAAGGCAGTATTTTTTGCTTTGGAAATTAATTTTTTGAATACTTTTTCTTGGGTTCTATGGGGTTGAAATGCCCATTTATAAACTCGTTTTCTTACTCGCTTGGCAAAAGGTATTGCAAATACAGTTTTTACACTCATCTACTCAAAGTCTATATAATTTGTTGGATTCACAGCATAGCCATCACTCCACAACTCGAAATGCAAATGAGGTCCCGTGGTTAATTCTCCTGTAGAACCAACACTGGCAATGGCTTCACCAGATTTTACCAAATCGCCTTGTTGTTTTAACAAGGTTCCATTGTGTTTGTATACTGAAATAAAATTGTTTGCATGTTTAATCAAAATCACATAACCCGTTTCTGCTGTCCATTCCGCAAAAATTACGGTTCCATCTGCCACCGCTTTTACGGGTGTTCCTGTTTTGGCAACTATATCTAAGGCAAAATGTTTGTTCTCTGCATTAAAAGCTTGTGAGATGCTTCCAGAAATAGGCGCGAAAAATACAATTTTGGCTTTGTTTTGTAATTCATCCGACAAAGGAAAACGGTCTTTACTTTCGATTTTTTCTCTAAACAAAGAGTCTTGGCGAGTAGCGTTTAGCTTAGTTTCATCTATCTGTGTTCTTCTATTAAGATCTTGAATAGAATCTATAGGATCATCTCCTACTACTTCACCTGTTAAAATAGGTCGTATGGCTTTTGTATAATTTTCTATAACTGATAATCTATTCTTTAAAGAGTCGGATTCAAAAGTTAATCTGGCTGCATCCTTCTTCAATTGTGTAGAAGAATAACCAGGAATGTATTCCTTAATTGGTGTGAAGGCAATTAACAAAATGGTTCCTACAATAAGAATGACAGAAAAGATTCCTCCAAAAACAAATACATTCAGTCTGGATAGTTTTAACGCAAAACGTTCTTCGAAGGTGTTTTCGTTTAAAACAACCAATCTATATTTATTGGTAAGCTTTTGTTTTAGCCTTCCTTTCTTTTTTTTGTTTTCAGCCACTTTGTTTGTGTATTGATACAAATATACAACGAAACCCTTATTAGGGTATTTTGATGTTGTGATAAAATTAACAAGATAGTTGTTTAGTTCAAATTCTTAACTCTCTGCTTTCTAAATTCAGCATTCGATATTCAATGATATATTCTATTTTCTATAGAAGTTCATTTCATCGATATACTTCCAAACTTCTTTAGGGAGCAAAGGCTCTACATTTTTATTTTGTTTGATTCCTTCTCGAATTGAAGTTGCTGAAATCTGAATTACAGGTGCATCAACCCTATGAATTTTAGGGTGATCTCTAAATTGATTTTTTACTTTTCCTCCGCCAATCCTAGGGTATACATAAATCTGATGATGTTCTAAAATGGTTTCGTAATTTTTCCATTTGTGAAAAGTCTTCAAATTGTCTTCTCCCATAATCAAACAGAATTCTTTGTTGGGGTATTTTTCAGAAATATGAGCTAAGGTATGAACTGTGTAATAAGGTTGAGGAAGTTTAAATTCTATGTTAGATGCTCTTAATTTTGGATAGTTTTCCACAGCCGTGTAAACCAACTCATATCGATGGTGATTGTCTAATAAAGATTGTTTCTTTTTGTGTGGACTTTGTGGTGTAACTACAAACCAAACTTCATCTAAGTCGGAATATTCAGCCAAATGATTGGCCAAAATCAGGTGTCCAACGTGAATTGGATTGAACGATCCGAAATACAGCCCAACTTTCATGTTATTTTTTTAAGAATTCTTCTACTAAATCTTCCGCTTCTTTCAAAGCTACATCCAAATCGTAATTCTTGATGATTTGATCAAACTGAGGCGCTGTTGCCATTTCTACAGGAGCTTTTGCTACTCTCATCGCAATTTTCTCAGGGCTCTCTTCTCCTCTTTTTTTCAATCTGATGATTAACTCATTAATATCTGGAGGTTTTACAAAAACTGCTAATGTTTCTTCAGGAAACTTTCTTTTTATTCTTAGCCCTCCAGCAACATCAATATCAAAAATCACATGTTTCCCTTTGTCCCAAATGCGTTCAATTTCTGATTTTAATGTTCCGTAAAAATTGTCTTTATAAACTTCTTCCCACTCTAAAAATTCTTCAGATTTTATTTTCTGCTTAAACTCTGATAAGGATATAAAATAATAATCGGTTCCATCTACTTCTTTTCCTCTAGGTTCTCTAGAAGTTGCAGAAATAGAGAACTCTAATCCAAAGCGCTCTTGACTTAACAAGTGACGAACAATTGTTGTTTTCCCAGATCCTGAAGGTGCAGAAAACACAAATAACTTTCCTTTGAAGTCTGACATTATAATACGTTTAGTATTTGTTCTTTAATTTTTTCCAATTCGTTCTTCATTTGAATTACTGCTTTTTGCATCGCGGCAAAATTAGCTTTAGATCCAATGGTATTAATCTCTCTACCAATCTCTTGTACAATAAACCCTAACTTTTTTCCATTAGAATCACTGGTTGCTAATTGTTTTAAGAAATAATCTAAGTGATTAGCTAGTCTAACTTTTTCTTCATTAATATCTAATTTCTCTAAGTAGTAAATCAGTTCTTGTTCAAAACGATTTTCATCTACTTCTGCTTTAAGTTCTGAGATGGCTTTTTGTAAACGTTGTTTTACATGATCAATTCGTTCATCGTCTAAAGACCTAACTTCTTCTAAATATTTTTGAATATTTTGAATTCTTAATTTAAAATCTTCTTCTAATGAAGCGGCTTCATCAATTCTATATTGAATAATTTCTTTGGTAGCGATTTGAATATGCTGATGTATTTTATTCCATTCTTCTTCATCCAATTCTTCGCGTTCGGTTTTTAAGGCATCAGGCATTTTTACTGCCATTTTTAGCAATTCTACATCATCTGAAGCTCCAGTTTGAACCACATTTTTTAATTGCTGCATGTATTCACTAACCACGCCTTTATTGACTGTCGTAGAAGTTTCATCAGCTGTCATTTCAACAAAGATTGAAAAATCAACTTTTCCTCTTACCAACTGAGAAGCTAATTCTTTTCTTACAGCCAACTCTTTTTCTCTGTAATAAGAAGGAACACGAACATTTAAGTCTAAATTTTTACTGTTTAAAGACTTAACTTCAATCGTAATCTTTTTATTTGGTAATTGCAATACGGATTTCCCGTAACCTGTCATGGATTGAATCATGAATCATTTTTTAAATAAGCCACAAAGATACATTTTTATTTAGGTGTGGTTTTGCTTAAACCAACTCTCTTTTTGCTTTTGTACAGAAAAGATTACTTTTACCCTCAAAGCTTTTTTGTTTGGCAAAAGAAACACATATATTAATCATTCGGCTTTCTGCTATGGGAGATGTAGCCATGACTGTTCCAGTGATAAGAGCCTTAACAGAGCAACATCCAAACTGTAAGGTTACTATACTTTCTAAGCCTTTTTTAAAACCTCTTTTTAAAGACATTCCTAATGTGTCTTTCTTTGCTGCTGAAGTAAAAGGAAAACACAAAAGTATTCAAGGGCTGTATCAATTATTTAAAGATTTAAAGGAATTAAAAATTACGCATGTTGCCGATTTTCATAATGTTTTGCGTTCTAAAATTCTAAGAAGATTCTTTTCATTTACCAAAGTTTCTATTGCTAAAATTGACAAAGGGAGAGCTGAAAAAAGAGCACTAACAAGAGAAAGCAACAAAGTTTTCAAACAACTAAAAACCTCTCATGAACGCTATGCTGATGTCTTGAAGAGTTTAGGATTTGAAATAAACATAACTCAGCCAAAACCACTTGATAAAGAAACTCTTTCAAAAAAAACAATTGAGTTGACGGGAGACAAGAAAAATTCATGGATTGGCATTGCTCCTTTTGCTGCTTTTGAAGGGAAGGTTTATCCTATTAAATTAATGAAAGAGGTAATTACTGAACTGTCAAAAAAGCATACAGTTTTATTGTTTGGAGGTGGTAAAAAAGAGAGCAACATTCTCACTAAACTTGAAGAGACATATAACAATACTATCAACATTGCTGGTAAACTCTCTTTTCAAGAAGAATTAGTACTTATTAGCCATTTAGACTTGATGCTTTCTATGGATTCTGGAAATGCGCATTTGGCTGCTATGCAACAAATTAAAACAGTAACTCTTTGGGGTGTAACACATCCTTATGCTGGGTTTGCGCCTTACAATCAACCGCAAGATTATTGTCTTCTTCCCGATTTAAAAAAGTACCCAAAAATTCCTTGTTCTATTTATGGCAATAGCATTTTTGAAGGTTATGAAAATGTAATGGAATCTATTTCTCCAAAAACTGTAGTAGAAAAAATCAATACTATTTTATCATAAAAAAAAGAGTCTGTTTAGACTCTTTCTTCGTTTTGGTTGTGTAACTTTTGGTTGTTTATAAAAAGATTATCAATGTGTAAATTGATGAAATAGTTTACTTTTGAACAGTCGAAAGATACAAATTTTATTGAAACACTAATCATAAAGTTCAGACAATTCCATAAATGAAAATTCATCACTTAGCCAAAAACAACTCGGTACTCAATACATTTTTAAAAGAGATAAGAGAACAGGATATTCAAAAAGATTCGATGCGGTTTCGAAGAAATATAGAACGAATCGGCGAAGTACTTTCTTATGAGTTGAGTAAAGATTTATCTTTTAGTTCTGAACAGATTCAGACTGTTTTAGGTGTCAAAGAATCAGAAATCATAAATGATAATCTGGTCATTTGCTCTATATTAAGAGCTGGACTACCTCTTCATCAAGGAGTTCTTAACTATTTTGATGCTGCTGAAAATGCTTTTATTTCAGCATATCGTTATCACCCAAAAAATGACGATGAATTTGAAATTAAGGTAGAGTATTTTGCTTCTCCTTCTTTGGATGGAAAAACTTTAATTCTTGCAGACCCAATGTTGGCAACAGGTCAATCATTAGTAACAGTATATAATGCTATCTTAAAATTTGGCACTCCTAAAAAAATCCATTTAATGTCAGTAATCGGAGCAACAAAAGGAATTGAATATATTCAGAAACATTTTTCTGAAGATACAGATTTATGGATTGCAGATATTGATGAGACTTTAAATGACAAAGGTTATATAGTACCAGGATTAGGTGATGCTGGTGATCTTGCTTTTGGATCTAAATTATAAGCAGGATAATAGGAATTAGAAGAAAAATTCCTAAGATTAAATCTTTGAAGAATCGTTTTGACAACCCTTCTACTCCATTGGTTAAAATTACAGCTATAGGAAAGAATAAACACATTAGTTCTGCGCCAGTTCTTTCAACTGTAAACAAAACTAAGGCTACAGAAACTAGTAGGTTTAAAATTGTTAACGACCAGAATTTTCTATAGTTCCCACTAATTAGAAAAGCTTTAGGTGTCTTAAATAGAATAGAGAATAAAGAAACAACACCAATAAAAATTAATGGTATTAAAAGTTTTGGTTCTTTGTACAATTGAAAATCATAGTTTGTATACCAGGCAAATAAGTCTAAAAACGAATCTATATTGTCATACCAAAAGCAGTAGGTAAAGTAACATAATAAAGGAGCTGCAAACCCTACAATTGGGATTAAGAACGTTCTAATTGTTAGTTTTTGAAATATAAATATAGAGGCACATAACAAAACTCCATACACCAATGTAAACGGATTTAAAATAAAAAGAATTGAAAGCCAAAAACCGCTATCAAACATCTTCTTAAGAACCACTTTAGGAGTTCTTAAACTATAAATTCTTCTTAGCAAAATTAAAATGGTCAGATTGACAACTAACTCATGTCTATCAAACATTGTAATGGGGAAAATACCAAATAACAACACAAAAAATAAAAACCCATAAGAGTTATACAAGGTGAGTTTATTCTTCGCTAATATGAAATTGAAAAAGAAAAACAACAATATAAATAACCCTATGGTTGTAAGATACATTCCCCAATCGTTTGACTTTATTTCAACTAAAGAAAAATCAGAAAAAAGAGCAGCAAAAAAGAACCCTAAAAAGAGTAAAAAAAGAAGAATAAAATTTGCTGGATTAGATTTTCCAAAAAAATTGGCTAGCATTGTTAGTTTTTATATTTTTGCAACGTAAATATACTCAAGATATGATAGCTCTCAATATTTGGACTTGGATTGGCGAATTATTCACTAATTTTTTATTCATTCCTTTCAATGCACTTCGTACGTTAGGACAATCAGACTGGTGGTCTGCTAATGTTATCAATTGGCTCTTTTTAGCTGTCTTATTGGTTCTTCTTTGGTATTGGATGAAAGAATCTCGAAGATTCGTTAAAGAAGGAACAGAAGATAGAGCTTAATCTTTCGTTTTGGGAAGCAAAAACAAACTCAAACGTTTCAAAGAAAATGAGACGTTTGCTAATGTCATTCAACCTACAAGAGAAGAAGTTATCAATAACTTTTCTTACAAAGGTAAATGGCATTCTTTTTTTAAGAACAACAAGCCTATTGTTTTAGAGTTAGGGTGTGGTAAAGGAGAATACACTATTGCACTCGCACAAAAAAATCCTGACAAGAACTTTATTGGTATTGATATCAAAGGTGCTCGTTTTTGGCGTGGTGCTAAAACTGCCTTAGAAGAAGGATTAGAAAATGTTGCTTTTATTAGAACTCAAATCGAATTGATTGATTACATATTTGCTGAAAATGAAATTGATGAAATCTGGATTACATTTCCAGATCCACAAATTAAATACAAACGTACTAAGCATAGAATGACCAATACCGAGTTCTTAAAAAAATATCATCACATTCTTAAAGAAGATGGTATAATGAACTTGAAAACTGATAGCGAATTTATGCATGGTTATACACTTGGGTTACTACATGGAGAAGGTCATGAAGTACTACACGCAAGTCATGATGTATACAAACTAAAATCTTCTCCTCAAGAAGTTACAGAAACCCAAACTTTCTACGAACAACAATACTTAGAACAAGGAAAGCCTATTACCTATATTAAATTCAAATTGAAATATTAATTTTTGTACTTTCACTTAGTGGAAAACAACGATAATTTTTTTGAAAGGGTATACGCTGTTGCTCGTTTGATTCCTTACGGCCGAGTAACAAGTTATGGCGCCATTGCCAAATATTTAGGAGCAGCTCGTTCTGCGCGAATGGTAGGCTGGGCCATGAATGGCTCTGGAAAACATGAAGATGTTCCTGCACATCGCGTTGTAAACCGAAAAGGATTGCTCACGGGAAAACATCATTTCCAAGGTACTAATTTGATGCAACAACTCTTAGAAAATGAAGGAATTGTTGTGAAAGAAAATCAAATCCAAGACTTAGATAAAATCTTTTGGGATCCTATGAAAGAGCTTTCATAAATTTCCATTATCAACCCATCAATATTAGAGATTTACTTACTTTATTTTCTGAGTTCTAAGCTGTATCTTTGCAGTCAATTTAGAACGGTTTTATATAAACTCGTTTATCCTCTCGAGCGCAGTCGAGAGGTTGGGCAATGAGAATGAAGGTCTCGACTGCGCTCGACCTGACATTTTAAAGAAGTCGAATGTCTTTTAAAAAACAAGATATATACAAAGCTCTAGAAACCATTACCGCTTCCGGTGAAGGAAAAAGCTTAGTTGAAAATAAAAATGTAACCAATGTGGTTGTTTTTGGCGATGAAGTAATTGTAGATATAACCATTAGCAATCCTACTTTACAAGCCAAAAAGAAAGTTGAAGTTGAAGTTATGAAAGCTATTCATCAGCATGTTGATCAGAAGATTGATGTAAAGGTGAATGTAAAATCAGCTCCAAAACCAAAACAAGAAGATCCTAATTTAATTCGCGGAAAAGAAATACCCAACATTCAAAACATCATCGCCATTGCGTCTGGAAAAGGAGGTGTTGGAAAATCTACCATTACTGCTAATACAGCAATTACTTTAGCAAAAATGGGATTCAAAGTTGGAGTTTTAGATGCCGATGTGTATGGCCCTTCAATGCATTTGATGTTTGATGTAGAAAGAGAAAGACCTCTGTCTGTGAATGTAGACGGTCGTTCAAAAATGAAACCTATAGAAAATTATGGGGTAAAACTGTTGTCTTTAGGGTTCTTTACTAATCCTGACCAAGCTGTAATTTGGAGAGGTCCTATGGCTTCTAAAGCATTAAATCAATTAATTTTTGATGCAGATTGGGGAGAATTAGACTTTCTATTAATTGACTTACCTCCTGGAACAGGTGACGTACACTTATCAATTGTACAGGCTGTTCCTATTAATGGAGCTGTAGTTGTGAGTACTCCTCAAAATATTGCCTTAGCAGATGCCAAAAAAGGAGTAGCTATGTTCCAACAAGACAGTATCAAAGTTCCAGTATTAGGGATTATAGAAAATATGGCTTATTTCACTCCAGAAGAATTACCCGATAATAAATATTATATCTTTGGGAAAGATGGAGCAAAACATTTGGCAGAAGATATTCAAACAAAGTTCTTAGGTGAAATTCCTCTAGTACAGAGTATTCGTGAAGCTGGAGATGTTGGACATCCAGTAGCCTTGCAAGAAAATACTCCTTTAGAAAAAGCTTTTGGAGATATTACCAAAGAGATGGTTTCTGAATTATTAAAAAGAAATGCTAACTTACCACCAACAGAAGTTGTTCGTATTACAACAATGAGTGGTTGTAGCCCTGTTAAAAAGTAAAGATATGACAGCACAAGAAACATTAGAAAATGTAGAAAAAGCACTGAATGAAATCAGGCCTTTTTTAGAAAGTGATGGTGGAAATATCAAACTATTATCTGTAGAAGATGCAATTGTAAAAGTTCAATTAGAAGGAGCTTGTATTGGTTGTTCTGTAAATCAAATGACCTTGAAAAATGGAGTAGAAGCTACTATTAAAAAGTACGCTCCAAATATTCAGGAAGTCATCAATGTAGAATAACTGATAAAAATCAGTTTTTTAAAAACACCTAACCATTACTTTTACCTCGATTTACAGAAAGAATGATCAAAACAGATATCTTAATTATTGGCGCTGGACCCACTGGATTATTTACCGTTTTTGAAGCAGGATTGTTAAAGCTAAAATGCCACTTAATTGATGCATTACCTCAACCTGGAGGGCAATGTTCAGAAATTTATCCAAAAAAACCTATCTACGATATTCCTGCTTATCCTGAAATCTTAGCTGGAGATTTGACCGATAAATTATTAGAACAAATTAAACCATTTGAACCAGGATTTACTCTAGGAGAGCGAGCTGATACTATTGAAAAACTAGAAGACGATACATTTATCGTTACTACTAATAGAGGGACTAAACACCATGCTCCTGTTGTAGCAATTGCAGGAGGCTTAGGTAGTTTTGAACCTAGAAAACCACCTATTTCAAACATTGTCAACTACGAGGATAAAGGTGTAGAGTACATTATTAGAGATCCAGAAATTTATCGTAATAAAAAAGTTGTCATTGCTGGCGGTGGAGATTCTGCCCTAGATTGGTCTATCTTCTTAACAGACGTTGCTTCTGAAGTAACATTAGTTCACAGAAGAAACGAATTTCGTGGAGCTTTAGATTCTGTAGATAAAGTTCAGGAGTTAAAAGATGCTAGGAAGATTACATTAATCACTCCTGCTGAAGTCAAAGAGATTCATGGAGAAAATCATGTAAGCGGAGTTTCAATTATTAAAAATAAAGACGAAAAAGTTACTTTAGAGTGTGATCATTTTATTCCATTATTTGGATTATCTCCTAAACTAGGACCTATTGCAGATTGGGGTTTAGAAATCGAGAAAAATGCCATCAAAGTCAATAACGCCTTGGATTACCAAACCAACATTCCAGGAATTTATGCCATAGGCGATGTAAACACATACCCAGGAAAGTTAAAATTAATTCTATGTGGTTTTCATGAAGCGACTCTGATGTGTCAAAGTGCATATCAGCGTATTTTCCCTGACAAAAAATATGTGATGAAATACACAACCGTTGGTGGTGTAGAAGGTTTTGACGGAACCAAAAAAGAAGCTCCGAAGGCAGTGGTGAAGAAGATAAATTAGCTTGTTAGTTCCCAGGTATTAGTATATTTACTAAAAATTGCAATATCATGGGAATAAAAAGATTTGAAGACATTATTGTCTGGCAAAAAGCTCAAGATTTATCGGTTAATATATATGAGGCTTTTAAAAATAACCGAGATTATTCTTTTAAAGATCAAATAACAAGAGCTTCTGTTTCAATATCTAACAATATCGCTGAAGGTTTTGACAGGAGTACCAACCCAGATTTTAAAAGATTTCTTTACTTTGCAATAGCATCAAATAGTGAAGTAAGATCAATGCTTTATCTAGCAATTCGGTTAAAATTTTTAACTCAAAAAGAAGCTTCTAGGTTAATTGAAAATTCTAATGAAATCGCAAAAATGATTTCTGGTTTAATAAAGTCATTAAATAACGCTAAGAAACTAGGCACTAAAACCTAGCTCCTTTATGGAAGATATAACAATTAAAATAACAGACAGAAATGGAGTATTGCACGAAATACAAGCTCCAACTGATATGGCTATGAATCTCATGGAAGTTGTTCGCTCATACGAATTGGCTCCTGAGGGAACTATTGGTGTTTGTGGAGGTATGGCAATGTGTGCGTCCTGTCAATGCTATGTGAAATCTAACCATGAATTACCTGAAATGAGTCCAGACGAAGATCTAATGTTAGCAGAAGCTTTTTATGTAGAAGATAACAGTCGTTTAGGCTGTCAAATTCAAATGACGCCAGAATTAGATGGTTTGGAAGTAGAATTAGCTCCAGAGAGTTAAGAATCATTCATACTTTTATTTATATTTGTAGAGCGTTATTCTTAAAACGCTTATTATGTACTGGTTAGAGTTATTAGTCTTGTTAAAAAACCTTATTAAAAGGAACCCTGAGTAGCTTATTTAATGTAGCAATTGAGTAATTAATCAATGTAGCAATGCATACCCTCATTATTACATTTTCACATTAACATATTATTACATTAAAAAATGCCTTTTTATCATACACTCGGGAAGATACCTCCCAAAAGACATACACAATTTAGAAAAGAAGACGGAAGTCTTTATTACGAGCAGTTGTTTGGAACTATTGGTTTTGATGGAATGTCGTCGAATTTGTATCATGAATACAGACCAACCATGGTCAAAGAAATCAGAAAACAATATTCTGTAGCTCCAAAAATTGCCAAAGCAAATAACATTCAATCCTATCGATTTAGAGGATTTCAAGTTCCTCAAATAGAGGATTATTTAGAAAGTAGAAAAATTGTTTTAACCAATTCAGATTGTAACATCATCCTTTCTGCCCCAAAGAAATCAACTAAAGATTATTTTTATAAAAACACCGATGCAGATGAAGTAATTTTTGTGCATCGCGGAACAGGAAAACTAAGAACTCATATGGGGAATCTTGATTTCAAATATGGAGATTACCTAGTTATTCCTAGAGGAATGATTTATAAATTAGATTTTGATTCGGAAGACAATAGATTATTTATTGTTGAATCCTATCGTCCAGTTTATACTCCTAAGAGATACAGAAACTGGTTTGGTCAATTATTAGAGCACTCTCCTTTTTGTGAGCGAGATATTCGTCAGCCTCAAGAATTGGAAACACATAATGAAAAAGGAGACTTTTTAATGAAGATTAAAAAGCAAGACGAAATCATAGAAATGGTCTACGCATCTCATCCTTTCGATGTTGTTGGTTATGATGGATATAATTATCCTTATGCTTTTTCTATCCATAATTTTGAACCTATCACTGGACGCGTTCATCAACCACCTCCTGTTCATCAAACTTTCGAAACAGATGCTTTTGTTATCTGTAGTTTTGTACCTCGCTTGTATGACTATCATCCAGATGCAATTCCAGCTCCATATAACCATAGTAATATAGATTCTGATGAAGTTCTGTATTATGTAGATGGTGATTTTATGAGTAGAAATGATATCGATGCCGGCCACATTTCATTACATCCTGCTGGTATTCCGCACGGACCGCATCCTGGGGCAACGGAAAGAAGCATTGGAGAAACTGTTACCGAAGAGCTGGCCGTAATGGTTGATACTTTTAAACCTTTAAAAGTAACCGAAGAAGCAATGAAAATTGCAGACGAAGATTATTACAAATCTTGGCTAGAATAACATGCTAGAAAAAAGAATAGACATAACAGCACACTTAAGAGCAATGTGGTAGTTGATGAGAAGTAAATTCATTCAATTATTACATTAACTATTAAATAAAACATCATGTCAAAAGAAATAAAATCAGTAAACTACGGTTTAGAAAAAATATTCGAGGAAGCTAAAGACTTCCTTCCATTGCTTGGAACCGATTATGTAGAATTCTACGTTGGTAATGCAAAACAATCAGCCCACTTTTATAAAACTGCTTTTGGGTTTCAATCTTATGCTTATAAAGGTTTAGAAACAGGATCTAAAGATTCTGTAAGCTACGTACTTAAGCAAGATAAAATTAGGTTGGTCTTAACCACTCCTTTAAATAGTAAATCACCTATTAATGATCATATTGTAAAACACGGAGATGGTGTAAAAGTAATTGCATTATGGGTTGAAGACGCAACAAGTGCTTTTGAGGAAACCACAAAACGTGGTGCAAAACCATACATGGAACCCACAGTTGAAAAAGATGAACACGGAGAAGTAGTTCGATCAGGAATTTACACTTACGGAGAAACCGTTCATATTTTTGTAGAGCGCAAAAACTATAACGGTGTCTTCCTACCTGGCTTCGAAGAATGGAAATCAGACTACAACCCTACTTCTGTTGGATTGAAATACATAGACCATATGGTTGGTAATGTTGGATGGAATCAAATGAATAAATGGGTAAAATGGTATGAAGATGTTATGGGGTTTGTAAACTTCTTATCTTTTGATGACAAACAAATTCATACAGAATACTCTGCTTTAATGAGTAAAGTAATGAGTAACGGAAATGGTCGTATCAAGTTTCCTATCAATGAGCCAGCAAAAGCTGCAAAGAAATCTCAAATTGAAGAATATTTAGATTTTTATGAAGGAGAAGGAGTACAACACCTAGCTGTTACTACTGATGACATTGTTGGAACCGTTGCTCAATTGAAAGCAAGAGGCGTTGAGTTTTTACCACCTCCACCTCAAGCTTATTATGATGAGATTCCTAATCGCCTAGGTGTTCATATGGATATTATGAAAGAAGATATTGCAGAGCTTCAAAAATTATCAATCCTTGTAGATGCTGATGAAGAAGGATATTTATTACAAATATTTACAAAACCAGTAGAAGATAGACCTACTTTGTTTTTTGAAATTATTCAAAGAATGGGAGCTAAAGGTTTTGGCGCTGGAAACTTCAAAGCATTGTTTGAATCTATTGAAAGAGAGCAACAAAAAAGAGGAACTTTATAATAAAATTCTAACTCAAATGCATAATTATAGAAACATTAAATCACCCTTTTCATAAATCTATTTTCACATAGATAAATTGGAAAGTAAAATAAATGTTTATATAAAAATTAAAAATGAGTAAAGACGATATATTAAAAGCAATAGAGGAAAAATACCAAGAGCTTGGTGTTCCCTTAGAATCTATGTTGGAAGGATTACTATGGAGTACTCCTATTACCTATTGGGATTATATTCAAACTGATGCCCTGCTTGGATTGCAAACCCCAAGAACAAATCAACCCGATGAAATGGTATTTATCATGTACCATCAGGTAAATGAATTGTTATTTAAAATGATTTTGTGGGAAATAGATCAAGTAGCCAGAGTAGAAAATGTTAGCGCAGAAAAATTTTCCATGCATTTGATGAGGATTAGTCGCTATTTTGATATGCTTTGTAGTTCTTTTACTGTCATGGCTGATGGTATGGAACGCGAACAGTATTTGAAATTTAGAAATACCCTAACTCCGGCTAGCGGTTTTCAAAGTGCCCAATACCGAAAGATAGAATTCGCATCAACAGAGTTAATTAATTTGATCGATGCGCGATTTAGAGATACTATCGATAGGAATTCTTCTTTCAAAAACGCCTACGATCATTTGTATTGGCAAGCAGCTGGAAAAAATCATCAAACAGGTGAAAAATCGATCTTAATTAAACTTTTTGATAAAAAATATATGGGAGATTTTATCGACTTTATGGAAGATTATAACGAATGTAATCTTTCTAAAAAGTTTAAACAACTGCCCGATGAAGTTCAAAAAGATAAAGATCTTATCAAAGCTATGCGTCATTATGATTATACTGTAAATGTAAAATGGGTAATGGCACATTACAATGCTGCTGGAAAATATTTAGGTGGAGGTGATGAAGAATTGGAAGCAACTGGCGGAAGTAACTGGAGAAAATATATGCATCCAAAGTACCAACGAAGAATTTTCTTCCCTTATTTATGGAGCGATCAAGAACTTAAAGACTGGGGAACCTTTTAAAAAATGATAAAGATTCGTTAAAAAAGCTATCTGATTTTCAATTCGGATAGCTTTTTGTTTTTACGGAATATTATTTGTCATGCATTTTTTATAAGTTTGAACTCATATGAAAAGAAATATTTTAATTGCTATTCTATTTTTTGTTTCTGTCTTTTCCTTTGGACAAGAAAAAAAAGTAAAACCCTATAAGAGTGGTGAATGGCTTGAGTACAAAATGAGTTATAGCGGTTTTTTAAAAGCTGGTACTGCTACACTTGAGCTTAAGGAAACCCTACTTGATGGAAAAAAAGTCTTCTATGCTAAAGGATTTGGAAAAACTAGCACATTTGTTGGATGGTTCTTTAAAGTAAGAGATACCTACGAATCTTATTTTGACAAAGAAGATTCTAAACCCTACTTGTTTAAAAGAGATGTAAACGAAGGTGGTCACATCATTAAAAGAGATACGAAATTTGATCATAAGAATAAAATTGCTACCATTCATGATTATAAATACAAGACAGTAAAGCAAGCAGAAATAGGAGATGTACAAGACATGATTTCTACTTTCTATTATCTGCGAAATATAAAAACTGACACTCTTAAATCTGGTGATGAAATTAGTTTAGACATGTTCTTTGATTCGAAGACATTTCCCTTCAAGCTAAAATTTTTAGGTACAGAGATTTTAAAAACTCGATTTGGAAAGATAAAAACCCTCAAGTTTAGACCTATTGTTCAAGCTGGGCGAGTTTTTAAAGAAAATGAAAGTGTAACTATATGGGTAACTGCAGATGACAATAAAATTCCAATCAAATTAAAAGCTGCTTTAGCGGTTGGTTCTTTAAGAGCAGAGTTAAAAGCATTTAAAGGATTAGCAAATTCATTTAAAATCATATTCGATTAAATTGTATTTTTACCGCAAAAAATAGATAAACCCTTTTCTGTTGAAAAAATTTGTAGTCTTTTTTATCGGTCTTCTTATACTATTCTCTTGCGGTGAAGATAAAAAAATCGACCTTCCTAAAACAGAAAACCTCAAAGCATCAATCCCTGAAATTATTTATGAATTTGGTTATAAACTAAATGATTACAAGGTTATTAAAGATACAATCAAAAGAGGAGAAAGTTTCGGGATTATCTTAGACAGACATCATGTATTCTATCCTAAAATCAACAAAATAGCCAAAACAATTAAAGACACGTTTGATGTTAGAAGAGTTCGAGCAGGAAAACCTTATATGATTCTTGCCAAGAAAGATTCTACAGAAAAAGCTCAAGTTTTTATTTACAAAGACAGTAGAGCTACAGCCACAATTGTTGATTTTCAAGATTCAACCATTACTGCTTATAAATACAGAAAACCTATAAAAGTTGTTGAAAAAGAAATTGCTGGAGAAATATACTCTACACTATCTGAGGCAATGGATAGTCTTCATTTAAATCCAAATCTAACTTATGCGGTTGCTGACATCTATGCATGGACCTTAGATTTCTACAAACTACAAAGAGGAGATAAATTCAAACTTATCTACGAAGAAAAATTTATAGACGATACCATTTTTGTTGGTTATGGAAAAGTAAAAGCTGCACTGTTTAATCATAACAGAAAAGATTTATATGCTTATAGATTTATTCCTGACTCTATCAAAGGAATTCCAGAATATTATGACGAAGAAGGAAACATGCTTCGAAGTCAGTTTTTGAGATCACCAATCAAATTTCAATACAGAGTTTCCTCTCGATATAATTTAAAAAGAAAGATTGCTTACTACGGAAGAGTTAAACCTCATCGCGGAACAGATTTTGCTGCAAAAGTTGGCACTCCAATTATGGCAACTGCTAGTGGAACAGTGGTAGAATCAGCAAGAAGAGGTGGTAATGGAAATTATGTGAAGATAAGGCACAACAACATCTACTCTACTCAGTATTTGCATATGAGAAAAAGAAAAGTGCGAAAAGGACAATATGTAAAACAGGGTGATATCATTGGCTGGGTAGGAATGACCGGAAACACTAGCGGACCTCATGTTTGCTATCGTTTTTGGAAATACGGAAGACAAGTAGATCCCTTTAAACAAAAATTACCTTCAGCAAAACCTCTAAAGAAAAGTTTAAAACCTGCATATTTAAAGTTTATAAACCCCTTAGAAGAGCAACTAAACAATATTCCTTATCCCGAAAAAAAGGCACCCGAATCTGTGAAAATTCTTGCCCAAAACTAACTAACTGAACATGTCTTTATTAAATAGCAATCCAACAAAAGCAAAAGCTTGGAAAAAATTGGAACATCATTTTCAAGAAATGAATTCTTTTTCTATCCAACAATCTTTCAAAGAAGACCCAAATAGAAAAGATAATTTTTCAATTGATTTCAATGATCTACATTTGGATTATTCTAAAAACAGAATCTCAAAAGAAACTATAGATTTACTAGTTGAATTGGCTGAAGAGTTACATCTAAAAGATGCTATTGAAAAATATTTTTCTGGAGATCAAATCAATGTAACCGAAGGTAGAGCTGTATTGCACACCGCTTTAAGAAGTAATTCTGAAGACCCGGTTTTGGTAGATGGAAAAGATATCAAACCTCTTGTAAAAAAAGCGTTACGTAAAACTCGCATTTTTTCCAACAAAGTAATTTCCGGTGAATGGAAAGGGTACTCAGGAAAGAAAATTACAGATATTGTAAATATTGGTATTGGAGGGTCTGATTTAGGTCCAGATATGATTGTTGAAGCTTTACAATATTATAAGAACCACCTAAACACACACTTTGTTTCTAATATAGATGGAGATCATGTATCTGAAATTCTAAAAAAATTAGACCCAGAAACTACGTTATTTGTTATTGTTTCTAAAACATTTACCACTCAAGAAACCATCACAAATGCTAATACTATTAAAAATTGGTTTTTAAAATCTGCTTCTCAATTTGACATCGCAAAACACTTTGTTGCTGTATCTACCAATCTAGAAGCTGTTGATGCTTTTGGAATTGACTCCAAAAATGTTTTTCCAATGTGGAATTGGGTTGGTGGTCGTTTTTCACTTTGGTCTGCTGTAGGTCTTTCAATAAGTTTATCAGTAGGATTTGATCATTACAAATCTTTGTTGGATGGAGCTGAAAAAATGGACATTCATTTCAGAGAAACTCGATTTGATAAAAACATTCCAGTTGTTTTAGCACTCTTAAGTATTTGGTATAATAATTTTTATAATGCCGAGTCTGAAGCGATTTTACCTTACACTCAATACCTAACAAAATTGGCTCCATATTTACAACAAGCGATTATGGAAAGTAATGGAAAAAGTGTTGATAGAGATGGTGAAGTTATCAACTATCAAACAGGAACTATTGTTTGGGGAAGTACAGGAACTAATATGCAACATGCATTTATGCAATTGGTTCATCAAGGAACAAAATTAATTCCTGCTGACTTCATTGGTTATCAACAATCTTTATACGGACTTTCTGATCATCACAAAAAATTAATGGCAAATTACTTTGCTCAAATGGATGCCTTAGCTTTTGGAAAAAGTAAAGAAGAAGTACACTTAGAATTAAAATTTTCGGGAAATACAGATCAGATTTCTACGTTAATGCCTTTCAAAGTTTTTGAAGGTAATAGACCTAGTAATGCCATATTATTTAATAAGTTAACTCCAGAATCACTTGGTGAATTAGTATCTATGTACGAGCATAAAATCTTTGTACAAGGTGTTCTTTGGAATATATTTAGCTATGATCAATTTGGTGTAGAACTAGGAAAAGAATTGGCTAAAAAACTCCTTAATAAGGCTTAAAAAAATCTATATTTTTTACTTTAATTTGGCTTTCACATTTTGTTAATAACCTAGTTAATATCTAACTTGATGATAAACAGGTTTTTATCAATGAAACCCTTACTTTTACTTTAGTTAAAAGTCTGTTAAAGCTTAACATTTACTTAACATTGCACCCCGCAAAATAGAAGACTTTTGCAAAGCATTTAATAACATTAAAATTCTACAATGAAAAACTTTAAGAACTTATTATTCGTAGCATTATTCTTTTGTGCTGCTACAGTAATTGGACAAACAAGAATTTCAGGAACCGTAGTTGATGAAACTAATGAAGGTCTTCCTGGAGCTAGTGTTGTAATTAAAGGTACAACTAACGGAACTCAAACTGATTTTGATGGTAAGTTTACACTTAGCGCAAACTCTAATAGCGGTACTGTAGTTATCTCTTTTGTTGGTTACAAAACTAAGGAAGTTTCTTTCTCTGGTGCCGGAGACTTAGGAACTATTAAATTAGAAGAAGATGGAAACATCTTAGATGAAATCGTAATCAAAGGACTTATTGACGTAGCTAAAGACAGAGAAACACCTGTGGCTGTTTCTACAATCAAAGCTTCAGAGATTCAAGACAAATTAGGTTCTCAAGAATTTCCTGAGATTTTAAACAATACACCTTCAGTGTATGCAACTAAATCTGGTGGAGGTTTTGGAGATGCAAGAATTAACATTCGTGGATTTGCTCAAGAAAACATTGCTGTATTAATCAATGGAGTTCCAGTAAACGATATGGAAAACGGAAGAGTTTTCTGGTCTAACTGGGCTGGTTTATCTGATGTAACAACTGCAATGCAAGTTCAAAGAGGTTTAGGATCTTCTAAATTAGCAATCTCTTCTGTAGGAGGTACAATCAATATTATTACTAAGACTACAGATAAAAAACAAGGAGGAACTGTGATGAGTTCTGTTGGTAACGATGGTTATTTTAAGAATTTATTCTCTTACTCTACTGGTAAAAATGAAAACGGTTTTGCCGCTTCTTTCTTATTAAGTAGAACTGCTGGAGAAGGATATGTTCAAGGAACTCAATTTGAAGGATACAACTACTTCGTTGGATTAGGTTGGGATAAAGGTGATCACAATATCCAGTTCATGTTAACTGGAGCACCTCAAACTCACAACCAAAGAACTACAAGTTTCTTTAACACTGCTAGATTAAGTGGATACTTACGTTACGGTAGAAAATATAACTTTAACCATGGTTATTTAAATGGTAAAGAATTTAACTGGAGAAAGAATTTCTACCACAAACCAGTAACTTCATTAAACTGGACGTGGGCAATCAACGACAACTCTACATTAACTACATCTGCTTACGTTTCTTTTGGACGTGGAGGTGGAACAGGAGATATCGGAAGACTTCCTGGATTTAGATTTGCTTCAAACTCTATCTTTAGAGACCAAGGTACTGGAGTTGTTTTATGGGATGATATCGTAAGATATAACCAAGGTGAAGCTGTTGTTTTCTCTGACGGAAACACTTACCAAAGAGACTTAACTGATGGAAACATCAACGATAGAAGCAACAATGGTTTAACAAGAAGAGCTTCTATTAACTCTCACAACTGGGTTGGATTATTATCTAACTTCAATACTCAATTAAACGATAAGTTATCTTTAGATTTTGGTATCGATTTACGTAGATATAAAGGTATTCACTACAGAAGAATTGACAACTTATTAGGAGCTAGCGGATATAGAGTATCTGACGATCTTAATACAGCTGGAAACGTTTTAACAACTGAGTATAGCTCTGATTTATCTAGCTTATGGAATGTTTTCAAAAGCACTGACGATGAAGAAAAAATTGACTACCACAATGACGGTTTAGTTCGTTGGTTTGGAGTATTCGGTCAATTAGAATATAAAAATGATGATGTTTCTGCATTCATTCAAGCAGGAGCTTCTCAACAAGGATTTAAGAGAATAGATTACTTCAATTTCTTAAGCACTGACCCTGCAAGAGAAACTGATTGGGAAAACATCTTAGGAGGTAATATTAAAGGAGGTATTAACTGGAACATTAATGAAAACCACAACGTTTTTGCTAACACAGGTTACTACTCTAAACAACCATTCTTTGATGCAATTTTCTTAAACTTCCAAAACAACGTAAACCCAGACCCAAGAAACGAAAAAGTACTTGGTTTTGAATTAGGTTATGGATATAGATCTGAAAACTTCAGAGCTAATGTGAACTTATATAGAACTCAATGGAAAGACAGATTTATCTCTGTAAGTGGAGGTATTGAAGTAAGCCCTGGAGTATTTGAGCAAGCTAGCGCAGATATCCAAGGAGTTGAGCAAATCCACATGGGAGCTGAATTAGATTTCACTTATAACATTACTGACAATGTTCGTGTAGTAGGTATGTTATCTGTAGGAGATTGGGAATACGGAGGAGATGTTTCTGGTGTTGCTTTAGATCAAAATCAAAACCCTATTGGTACACTTCAACTATACTTAGACGGAGTAAAAGTAGGTGATGCTGCACAATCTACTGGTAGGTTAGGTATTGATGTAAATATTACTGACAACTTAAGAGTAGACTATAGCCAAAGATTTGTAAAGAGATTATATGCAAGAATTAATGCAGATGATTTTGATACTCCAAATCACCAAGGTTCTTTAGAATTACCAGGATATTCTTTATCTGATTTAGGTCTTTCTTACCGTTGGAACATGAAGAATGATGATTCTGTTAACTTTAGATTAAACGTAAACAACTTATTTGATCAAGTTTATATCGCAGAATCGTTAACAAATACTTTTGCTAGCCCTGGAGATGCAACTTTCCAAGGTATAGATACTTCAAACAAAGCTTTCTTTGGTTGGGGAACAACTTGGAACTTTACTGTAAGATATCGTTTCTAAACTAGAGAAATCTATACATATAAAAAACCACCTCATTTGAGGTGGTTTTTGTATTTTTACAATAACTAAATTCTATCATAATGAAACTAATTCACTCTTATTGGGCATACATCGTAGTTATTATGCTAGTTGTTGCAGTTTTTAATGCAATTTCTGGACTTTCCAAAAAAAGAACCTTCAACAGTAAAGACCTAAGAATAGGTTTGTTTACATTAATTGTTTCTCACATTCAATTGCTAATTGGTTTAGGTTGGTATTTTGCTAGTCCGTATTATAAAGCATTAAAATCAAATGGAAGTGAAGTTATGGGAGACTCTGCTTCAAGACTCTTAGCTATAGAACATCCTATCTTGATGATTTTAGCAATTGTGCTAATCACTATTGGATGGTCTAAACACAAAAAGAAAACTGATGATAGTGCAAAATTTAAAACCTTTGCTATTTTCTACGGAATTGCACTTGTGTTAATCTTGGCAAGAATTCCTTGGAATCAATGGCCAGCATTCTAATATAAATTCCTGAGATATTCTCAGGTTTTTTTATATCCTCATGAAAATAATTAGCTATCTCCTTTCTCTAATTTTTGGAGTTGTCTTTTTTTTAATTCTCCTCATATTTCATCCATTACAATGGGTTGGACTGAAATTCGGGTACAAGTCTCATAAGAACATCGTAGACATAATGAATTGGTGCTTGATTCAAGCTCTTTTAATTCTTGGTAACAGAATTAACTTTGTCAAACACTACCCTATTCCTGAAAACACAACCATTATTTTTGCAGCTAACCATCAAGGAACTTTTGACATTCCTCCTATGATTTGGTATTTGAGAAAGCATCATCCTAAATTTGTTTCAAAAATAGAATTAGGAAAAGGTATTCCCAGTGTTTCGTTTAACTTAAGACACGGTGGGGCTGCATTAATTAACAGAAAGGACCCTAATCAAGCTTTAAAAGAACTTGAGAATTTTGGTAAGAGAATTCACAACAATTGTTGGTCTGCAGCTATTTTTCCAGAAGGAACCAGAAGTAGAAATGGTGTTCCAAAAAAGTTTTCGGTAAACGGATTAAAAATGATGATCAAATATAATCCAGAGGCTTATATAGTTCCTATTTCTATTAACAATTCATGGAAAGTCTTTCGTTATGGAAGTTTTCCTTTAGGAATCTTTAATAAAATTACTTTGGAAAGTCACCAGCCTATTCCTCTAAAAGATGCTAATATTGCTCAAGTTCTTACACAAACCGAAAAAGTAATTAAAGACCATATCAATCTTTAATTAAAAACTGATCTCGATCATTTAAAAAATTAAGTTTCTTTCTGGTTTCTTGTAAACTCTTTTTGAATAATGTAGTTTTCAAATACCCTTCTTCGGCTTCCTTGGTAAAACCAATTTGCTCTCCTAAGTAGTCATAAACAGCTGTATGTCCAATATATTGATGACCATTTTTGTCTTCTCCTACTCTATTCACACCAATGCAATAACTCATGTTTTCAATAGCTCTAGCTTTTAATAAAGAATCCCAAGCTACAATTCTTGGCTTGGGCCAGTTAGCCATATATAACAGTATATCATAATCATTATTGGAACGAGACCAAACCGGGAACCTTAAGTCATAACAAATCAGAGGGAGTAATTTCCATCCTTTATAATCTACAATTAGTTTTTCTTTCCCTGAAGTATAAGCTTTATGTTCGCCAGCTAAACTGAAAGAGTGTCTTTTGTCATAGGTTTCAATTAGTCCGTTTGGGTGAATAAAAATTGCTCTATTATAATATTTATTATCTTCTTCTATCACAACACTTCCAACCAAAGCTATCTTCTTAGTTATTGCTATTTTCTTCATCCATTGAACAGTTATCCCATTCATTTTTTCTGCTACAGATTTTGGTTCCATTGTAAATCCAGTAGAAAACATTTCTGGTAAAATGATTAAATCAACATCTTCAGACAACTCATTGATTTTACTTTCAAATAAGTCTAAGTTCTCTTGTGTTTTTTCCCAAATTAAATTGGCTTGAATTGCAACAACAGTAAGTGCTTCTTGCATGCTAGTAAATTTTAAACAATATTATAAAATTAGCATAACAATTTTGTACATTGTTATAAGAAAGTAAGAACAATCTATGCAAACTTTTATTTCAGAAACTTTAAACGACATACTTCTAACCAACAGTTCTTTTAAAGATTGTGTATTTGTTTTGCCTTCTCAAAGAGCAGGTGTCTTTGTAAAAAACAATTTGAGAGATAGAATTGGAAATGGGTTTTTACCTGAGATTTTAACTATTGAGCATTTTTCAGAAAAAATATCTAAAGTTTCTAATATAGATACGATTCAACTACTCTTTCATTTCTACAAAATTTACTGTGAGATTGAAGAGAATCCAGATTCTTTTGAGATTTTTTCATCTTGGGCTTTTGTTGTATTACAAGATTTTAATGAAGTTGATCAATATTTAGTAAATTCTAATGATATTTTTACCTATTTACGAGATATACAACGTCTGAGAAAATGGTCTGTAAAAGGCGAGTTTAAAGAAACTGACCTTATAAAGGATCATTTTATTTTCATGGAAAGACTTGGCAAATATTATCAGCATTTGCAAGAGTTTTTATTAGAAAAAAATGTTGGATACCAAGGTCTCATATATAGAGAAGCTGTTAAAAAAGTTGATCGTTTTATTGAGAACAACAAAGGCAAAAAATTTTTCTTTATTGGTTTTAATGCTTTAAATAAAGCTGAAGAATTTTTGTTTCAAAAATTTTTAGTAACCAATAGATCTGAAATTTATTGGGATATTGACAAGGCTTTTTTTGAGAGTAATCATTCTGCAGGAAGTTTTATTAGAAAGTACAAAACCCAATGGAAGTACTATCAAGGTCGAGATATAAAGTTGTTGGGTTCTCATTTCAACAAGCATAAAAACATTCAGGTTATTGGAGCTGCTAAGAATATTTCACAGTTAAAATACGCTGGCGAGCTTCTTGAAAATTTTGAAGATTATCAAGATTCTGCCTTGGTTTTGGGTGATGAATCTTTATTGCCCGTTGCTTTGAATTCTATTCCTAAAAAAGTAAATGCAATTAACATTACCATGGGATATCCGTTGCAAAATGTTCCTACTTCTAATTTTATCACTTCAATTTTTCAACTGTTTATCACTCAAGAAAAATTGCAAAAAACAGAAAGCAATGTTTTTTATTATAAAGATGTGCTTCGTTTTTTTAAAAACTCATTGGTGAGTCAAATGATTTTGAATGAAACTTTAGAAAAAATAGTTTTAGATATTCAAAGTAAAATTTCCAAAGACAATAAATCGTTTATCAGCAAAGAAGATATAGGCTCCTATTTTTCAACCTTAAATGAATCGACGTTATCTGTTATTACAGCTATTTTTAGTCCATTACAAGAAGTAGAAAACTTTATAGATCGTATTCTTCTTTTTATTGAACATGTAAGAAATCATGTTTCCACATTGGAGAAAGAATACCTTTTTAGGTTTTACACCGCTTTCACTCAATTAAAAAATCTTAATGGTTCTTATGGTTACTTTCAGAATATAAAAACCTTATTTGTTTTCTATAGAAGGATTATCGCTTCAGAAAAGCTTTCCTTTAAAGGAGAGCCTTTAAAAGGACTTCAGTTAATGGGAATGCTAGAAACTCGAGTTTTAGATTTTAAAAACATTATTATTACATCGGTAAATGAAAATGTTATTCCCTCTAATAGTACTCAAAACACTTTCATTCCTTTTGATGTAAAGCTTCAGTTTGGATTACCAACGTATAAAGAAAAAGATGCTATTTTCTCATACCATTTCTTCAGGTTGCTACAAAGAGCTGAAAATGTATACCTACTGTATAATACTGAGAATGATTCGTTTGGAAATGGCGAAAAGAGTCGATTTATTTCTCAATTAGAACTTTTACGTTCAGACGTTAAGACTCAGTTTATTCATCAAAAAGTAATAACAAACAAAAGAGCGCTGCAAGAGATTCAAAAAAATTCAAAAATTACAGAAAAACTAAGGTTGTTAGCAAAAAAAGGGGTTTCTCCGTCAGCAATAACAAATTACCTATACAATCCCATAGCTTTTTATAAAGACAAAATTTTAGAAATTAAAGAACTTGAGGAAGTTGAAGAAACAGTAGCTGCCAATACATTAGGAACCATTGTTCATGATACTTTAGAAGAACTCTATAAACCTTGTATCAATCAGTTTTTAAAAGTCGATGATATAGATTCTATGGAAAAAGTTTCGAGGTCTTTTGTTGAAAAGTATTTCTTGAAACATTTTAGAAAAGGTGACATCAACACTGGTAAAAACCGTCTCATTTTTGAAGTAGCAAACAAGTATGTTCAACGATTTTTAGCCTCAGATAAGCAGCTATTAAAAGAAAAGAATCAATTAAAAATTATTGCGACAGAGCAAAAATTAGAAACCTTTATCGATGTTACAGGAATAGATTTTCCTATTAAGATTAAAGGAATTGTAGATAGAATTGATGAGTTAAATGGAGTAACTAGGGTAATTGATTATAAAACAGGAATGGTAAATGCGAACGATCTTAAAATTCCTGATTTAAATCTCATCAAAGATTATAAGTATAGCAAAGCAATTCAAGTATTACTATATTCTTTGCTCTTCACAAAAGAACAACAAATTCAAAAGGAATTGAAGTTAGAAGCTGGTATTTATTCTTTTAAGAATCTAAAAAATGGATTTTTAAGAATCAATTTCTCATCCAATTACAGTAGTCCTGATTATGAAATTACTCAAGAAAAATTAGAGCTAGCTATTGAAAAAATTGGAGAGGTTATTGCTGAAATATACAATCCATTAATGTCTTTTAAAGAACCTGAAGAATTGCCGTTTTAAACTAAGCTGCTAATGAATATTCAATTCAAACAAATAGAAATCAAAGACAAACAAACTGTTCTAAATCTATTCAAAGAAACTGCTGAAAAGATTCATAAAATGAATGTTGATCATTGGCAATATTGGAAAAATCCACCTCAAGAAAAAATACAATGGGTTGAAAAGGGGATTCAAAATAATGAGTTCTTTTTTATCAATCTTGAAGGCGATGAAAACATCGGTATGGTGAGAATCATGAATGAAGATTTCTTGTATTGGGGCGAACAAAACAAAAAGGCAAAATATATTCATTCTTTAGTCATCAAAGAAACCTATAATGGAAAAGGAATTGGTTCTCTAGTAATTGATGCTATAGGAAAAAGAGCGTTAAAAAACGATTGTAAGTATCTAAGGTTAGACGCAGTTTCTAACAATATCAGTCTTTGTAAATATTATGAAAAACTAGGTTTTAAGAAGGTTGGAGAAAAAGAAATGCCACTATCTATTAACAACCTATATCAAAAGAAATTGTAAAAACGTAAATAAACGAGCAATAGTTCATTACGTAAAGATGTCGTAAACTTGACGTTATTTCTAATATGGAACCTAAAATACATTTGCTGAAACAAAAATTACATTCAAAATGGAAACAAAAAATTTAGCAAAAAAATTAAAAGAATTAAGAGCCTTGAGAGGTATGTCTCAAGAGTATTTAGCAGAAGAATCTCGAGTAAGTTTACGAACAATTCAAAGAATTGAAAATAATGAATCTACACCTACAGGCGAAACCATAAAAAGAATTGCAAGTGCTCTAGATGTGGAATTAAGTCAACTATCTAAAGAAGGAACTATTTCCGAAACTGTTGATATAAAAGCAACTATTGTTTTTTTAAAAAAACAATTGAATAAAACCGGTGAAAAATCTGAAATCAAAACCTTTGAGAGGTTTATTAGCATTTTAACGAGACTTAGAGAAAAAGGGTTAAGTCCAGAACAGTTAGAAGGAATTGAACGTTATTTAGAGTACTTGGAACTTGAAAAAATACCTTCCTTTAACAATGAAATTTTCAAGAAAAAATTAATCTTGTTTAAAAAGTATTTAAAAAATAAACTAGGCTTTGTGCCTGCTAATTATTACTCTACGTTAACCGCAGGTTTCGGAATTTCATTTGCAACTGCTTTTGCCGTTCAAAAACATATTGATACGAGTATTAAAATTGGTGTAATTTCAGCTGCAATTGTAATTATTGCTATAGGAATGATTATTGATTCAAGAATAAAAAGACAAAACCGTTCATTTAATTTCTAAAAGACTCACTAACAAACTCCTACTCAATAAAAATAAAAAGACAACAATCTATTTGTATATATCATCACATTTAGATTGTTGTCTCGTAAAACTTGTGGAGCATATCGGAGTCGAACCGATGACCTCTACACTGCCAGTGTAGCGCTCTAGCCAGCTGAGCTAATGCCCCAAAAAATTATTGTGCTCCGCTAAGAACTAATAATGGAATCGTACAGTGGAATTCTGATTTTAAAACGGTATTCTTTTCCCATAACTTTTTAAAGAACCCTCGTTTTCTTCTGAAGACACATAATAAATCTGGATTGTTAGATTGAAAATGCTCTAAAACCCCTTGAAATGTAGTTACATTCTCAGTAGTATTTAATGTGCTTTTTATAGCCAATAATGCTTCATCTATAACCAAGTCCTCTTCTTTATACTCTGGAGTTTTTACCAATAATAAGTTAACAGACGTATTGAACGCTTTTTTAATGTCTAACAAAGGTGTTAACATCCCTTCTTTCTTTAAAATTCCAGATTTAAAAGCTGTTAATGCAGTAGAAAATGGTTGAAACTTATATCCTTCCGGAACAACTAAAACAGGTATATCTGTTTGTTTGACAATGCTTCCTGATGTATTCCCTAAAAAAACTTCCTCTTTAATTGAGTTACTTCTTGGACCTACAACAACTAAGTCGATTCCGATTTCGTTTTTTATCGCATTGATACTTTCTATTGCTCCACCTTTGGCTGCTGCTATTTTTATATCGATGTTTTTTCTGTCTACTGAGTTTACCGTAGATCTCAAATACAACTGAGTTTCTTTAGCCATAAATTCATCAACATTCGTCATTGTTCCTGCTTTTGATATTACTTGGTAAGCTCTAAAAACAGTTAGCTGAGCATTAAACTCTGATGCCAAATCAATAGCGTACTGTAAAGTGTTTTTAGCATTCTCTTTCGAGCCAATTGGAACTAAGATATGTTTCATGGTAGCGACTTTGGTTTCACACAAAGGTACATTTTTTTTAAAATGTAAATCTAGAGAGAAAAACAGGTCTTATCCTTACTTTTGTATTTCAACCTTTTCTCTTGAAAACAGATATTAGTTTTAAAAAAATCAACAACTTGGCTATTCCTGCTTTAATTGCTGGAATAGCAGAACCACTTATTTCTATAACTGATACTGCTATTATTGGGAACATAGATTTTCACGCCAAAGAAAGTTTAGGCGCTGTTGCCATTGTTGGATCTTTTTTATCAATGCTCATTTGGGTTTTTGCTCAGTTTAGAAGTGCTGTATCTTCTATAATCTCCCAGTATTTAGGCGCCAATAAACTAGAAGAAGTTAAAACACTTCCCGCTCAATCCTTTTTAATTGTTGTGAGTATTGGTTTGCTAATCATTGCCACAACATTTCCTTTTGCAGAATATATTTTCAAAGTTTATGGAGCTGAACATACGATTTTAGCCTACGCTATAGATTATTATGAAATTCGTGTTTTTGGGTTGCCTTTTACATTATTTGTCTTTGCAGTTTTTGGAACATTTAGAGGTTTGCAAAATACTTTTTATCCCATGATTATTGCAATTATGGGTGCTGTTTTAAATGTCGTTTTTGATTTAATTCTTGTTTATGGAATTGAAGGGTGGATTCCTGCAATGAATATAGATGGAGCCGCTTATGCAAGTGTAATTTCTCAGGTAGCTATGGCAATAACAGCTGCTATTCTTTTACTAAAGAAAACTTCAATTCGATTAAAAATAGTGCTACCCTTTAACAAAGAGATCCCTCGATTAATAAAAATGGTGTTTGATTTATTCCTAAGAACTGTAGCGCTTAATGCAGCGCTTATTTTCGCAGTATATAAAGCAACCAGTTATGGTACAGATGCTTTAGCTGCATACGGAATTGGAATTCAACTGTGGTTCTTTGGAGCTTTCTTTATTGATGGTTATTCTAGCGCAGGAAATATCTTATCTGGAAGATTGTTAGGAGCCAAAGAATATGATACTTTGGTGAAATTAGGGAATCAACTCACTAAATATGGATTTTATACGGGACTAAGCCTTGCGGCTTTTGGTTTTCTTTTTTACAATGTTATTGGAGAAGTTTTTATTAAAGATCAAGAAGTATTAGATCGTTTTTACGAAGTTTTTTGGATCATCTTAATCATGCAACCCTTATGTTCTATTACTTTTATTTTTGATGGAATGTTCAAAGGCATGGGGCTAACGGCCTTTTTAAGGAATTTATTGCTATTTGCAACTTTTATCATCTTTATTCCTGCACTTTTACTTTTCGATTGGTTTGATCTAAATCTTTATGGAATCTGGTATACTTTTATTTTTTGGATTGTAGCGAGGGGGCTTCCTTTGGTTATCAAATTCAGAAGAAAGTTTTTACCACTAGTGGAAAAGAGTTAATTTTGACAAAACTTTTTTCATGAGTACAATTCGAATCACCAAACAGTTTAATTTTGAAACAGGACATGCCTTATATGGTTATGATGGTAAGTGTAGAAATGTTCATGGTCATAGTTATAAACTTTCGGTAACAGTTGTAGGAAAACCTATTGATGATACATCAAATGTGAAGTACGGAATGGTGATTGATTTTGGTGACTTGAAAAAAATTGTAAATGAAGAGATTGTAGATATTTTTGATCATGCTACTGTGTTTAACAAGAATACACCTCATGTAGAATTGGCTAAAGAACTCAAAGATAGAGGACATCATGTTTTGTTGGTTGATTACCAACCTACAAGTGAAATGATGGTGATTGATTTTGCTGCAAAAATCCAGAAAAGATTACCAGAAAACATTAAGTTATTCTCTATTAAACTGCAAGAAACAGAGACGTCTTTTGCTGAGTGGTTTGCTTTAGACAATAATTAGGAAGCGGTTATTAATGGTTAATGGTTAATGGTGCAGAGGTAACTCTTTATTGAGTATCGAATTTATTTCCCATTAAAGTTATTCATGGTGTTGGCAACTCCATCAGTGCCAAAAGATACTACTGCTTTGATAGACATTGGAATTCTTTCTATCAGCTGACTTTCTTCTTCTTTGGTCCATTGACCTAAAACAAAATCTACTTGACGTCCTTTAGGATAATTTCCACCCACACCAAAACGAAAACGCGCATATTTTTGATTGCTTAGTTTGGCTTCAATATCTTTTAATCCGTTATGACCTCCTGCGCTTCCTTTGGTTTTAATTCTAATGGTTCCAAAGTCTATATTTACATCATCGGTAATGACCAAAACATTCTCAAGAGATATTTTTTCTTTAGTTATCCAGTACTTTACTGCTTTTCCACTTAAATTCATAAACGTACTTGGTTTGAGTAATACAAAGGTTCTTCCTTTGAATCGGAAACTAGCTACATCTCCTAATTTATCGGTTTCAAACTTTGCTTCATGCTCTTTTGCCAAAGCATCTACAATCTGAAAACCAATATTGTGGCGTGTATTGGTATACTTTTCTCCGATATTTCCCAATCCAACGATTAAAAATTTTTTCATGAGTTCTTCTTTACTTTCTATTGACTTTCTAGAAAAGAATCTTAAGATATTCATCCCGTAAAAATAGCAAAATAAAAAAGCGCTACAATTGTAGCGCTTTTATGAATTTTATCTTTCAAAAATTTATTCTGCTGCAGGCGCTTCAGCTGCTGCTTCAGCTGCAACTTCTTCTGTTGCTTCTTCTTCCTCTTCAGCAACTGCATTACGAGAAGTTCTAACTTGTACAACAACCGTGTTATCAGGATGCATAAATGTATACTCATCATTGAATAATTCAGTGATATACAATTTATTTCCAATTCTAAGTTTAGAAATATCTGCATTGATAAAGTCAGGTAAATTTGCTGGTAATGCCTTTACTTTTAATTTACGATTTGTAAAACGTAAAGATCCTCCATTTAAAACTCCAGGAGAAGTTCCAACTAATTTTACAGGAATGTTCATTGTTACTTCTTTATCATCAAATAATTGATAGAAGTCTACGTGTAAGATCTTATCACTTACAGGGTGAAACTGAATGTCTTGTAAAATTGCTGCAAATTTTTGTCCATCAAGTTCAATCGCTGCTGTATATACATTTGGAGTATACACCAAGTTTTTGAACGCTTTTTCTTCTGCTGAAAAGTGAACAGGCTTGTCTCCTCCGTATAATACGCAAGGAACCTTTCCAGCATTACGTAAGGCTTTCGTTGCCGATTTACCCACGCTTTCTCTTTGAGATCCTTTGATTGTAATTGATTTCATTACTTTTTGTTAAATATAATTTACATTAAAAATTGGTCACTTATCGACGTATTGTTCTGAACTTTGTGCATCACATCGGCGAATAAGGGCGCGCAAGATACAACTTTTATTTTAGAAATATCCTGTTTTAAAGGAATTGTATCTGAGACAATTAACTCAGTTAATTTTGAGTTCTGAATCTTCTCATAAGCACCTCCTGAAAGGATAGGATGAGTACATATTGCACGTACGCTTAACGCTCCTCTTTCTATCATTAAATCTGCTGCTCTGGTTAAGGTTCCTCCTGTGTCTATCATATCATCAACTAAGATTACATTCTTCCCTTCTACATCTCCAATTAGCTCCATATGACCAATAACATTAGCCTTTTTCCTTTGTTTGTAGCAGATAACCACATCAGACATTAAGTATTTAGAGTAAGCATAAGCCCTTTTAGAACCTCCCATATCTGGAGAAGCAATTGTTAAGTTCTCTAGCTTTAAATTATTGATGTATGACATAAAGATTGTAGAAGCAAATAAATGATCTACAGGTTTTTCAAAGAATCCTTGTATTTGATCTGCATGCAAATCCATGGTCATAATTCTGGTAGCACCCGCTGCTTGTAATAAATTAGCAACTAGTTTTGCTCCAATAGCTACTCTTGGTTGATCTTTTCTGTCTTGACGAGCCCATCCAAAATAGGGCATCACGGCAGTAATGTGTCTAGCAGAAGCTCTTTTTGCAGCATCAAGCATTAGCAGCATTTCCATTAAATTATCAGAGCTAGGAAATGTAGATCCGATAATAAAAACGCGGCGTCCTCTAACTGATTCTTCAAAAGCAGGTTGGAATTCTCCATCGCTAAAGTGTGTTGTTTTTACCTTTCCTAATTCAGCTCCGTATTCTTTTGCAATTTTTTCTGCTAATTCCATGCTTTGTGAACATGCAAATAGCTTTGGCGCTAAGGTATTTTGTGACATTTAGTTGTGTATTAAAAAGTTTGTGTTGTTGTTCGCAACAAAAATAAAATTATTTGATGAGTTTTCCCGATTAAATACTAGAATCGTAAAATATTTTTTAGATTTGCAGTCCCAAATAATGCTCAAGTGCCTGCCTGTCGGCAGACAGGGCGGAATTGGAAACCATTTAGGTGGTAAAAGTTGCTAAAAAAAAGAAATATGTTCTATGTATATGCGATTTCTAGTTTGAATAGAAATTATATTTATGTAGGTTTGACTTCTGATCTGAAAAGTCGAATAACCAGACATAATAATGGTTATGAGAGGACAACCAGACCATACAAACCTTTTGTTTTGTTATTCTCTGAAGAAATGAATACTAGAATTGAAGCAAGAGAACGTGAAAAATATTGGAAATCTGGAGTTGGAAAAGAAAAGCTTCGACAACTTAGAAGTCTCAGATAATGCTCAAGTGGCGGAATTGGTAGACGCGCTGGATTCAAAATCCAGTTCTTTCGGGAGTGTGGGTTCGATTCCCACCTTGAGTACATATAAAAAACCAAGACTTGGTAGAGTCTTGGTTTTTTTATGCCCTTTATTAAACTATTGAAATAAAGAATTACTCTTTGCTACAAATAAGCTAAAACAAAATGGTTAACTTTAAAAAAGTAACTCAAGAATAAGTCCCTTGACTAAAATGAATCCAAGAAAGATATTAGCAATAATTACCATGCTTGTTATTATCACTAATTTCTACACACTATCATTTGTGATTAATTATGGTAATTATCCTATTTTGTGGAATGTTGTTTTCATCATTTTTTTAATACTTGTTATTTTTGGATTAACTAAATTAATGAATAGAAAACCTCAGGCTCATTGGAGTCTCTTTTGGAGAAGTTGTTGTTTGATTTTTATATTAGCACAACTCTACTTTCTAACTTTAATTAAATATTGAAAAAGATTGTAAAGCCATAAAAAAACAAGCATAACTCATTCACGAAAAATTACTAATTTTAAAAATCAAACCCTAAAACTCTTTTTCTATTTAAGTTATGAAAATTAAAACCCTCTTCATCTTCTGTATTATTCCTTTTTTAACTATGTGTAGTAAAAAAAACGGTTTGGAAGAAAACGAAGGTTGCGGTTCTGGGTTAAAAACGTATTATGATGATATTACGTTTACAACGCAAAAAGAATTAGACGATTTTGATAAGTTAGGATACACTTCTATTATTGGAGGAATAAATATTATTGAAGATCCTTCTAAAGGTGATCCTATAATGAGCTTAAATGGGTTGTTAGATTGTGTTACTTATATTGAAGGAGGAATCATCATTAGAAATAATAGTTCTTTAGAAAGTTTAAATGGGTTTTTAATCAATCTTACTTCGGTCAATCATTTTTTTTTAGACGGAAATGAAAATCTAACTTCACTTGGCGGCTTTGATAGCTTAATTTCAATTGAATATAATGTGACCATAAGAAATAATCGTTCATTAATAAATTTTGAGGGGTTTTGTGAAAATGTTGACGCTCTAAGTACCTTGTCAGTGATAAATAATCATAGCCTTATCAATCTAGAAGGTTTGCAAAATGTGAATTCAATTGGCACATTAAATGTAATAGACAATCAAGGTTTATTGAACCTAAACGGATTAGATGCTCTTACGAATATAATTTCAAGAATTACTATTTCTAATAATAGTTCTTTATTAAATATCGATGGTCTTTTATCCAACTTAAATAATACATTAAGAGAAGTTTCAATTGATAATAATAGCTCTTTAAAGAATATTAGGGGTTTAACAAACATTTCTACGCTTGAGTCTTTGTTGATATTTAATAATGACGATTTGTTAAATTTAGAAGGGTTAGAAAATTTAAATTATTTGAACCAATTTACTCGAAGCGGAATTTCTGTTTCAGAAAATGATTCTTTAGAAAATATAGATGCTTTGTCAAATTTAATTTTTGTGAATTATCTCGACTTTCACAATAATTTAAACTTATCTGACTTTTGCGGTATCAAAAATTTAATTGACACTAATTCTTATGTTGATATTTCTATCTTGGGGAATTTATACAACCCTTCCGTGAGCAATATTTCAAACGGACAGTGTAATTAGATCATTCTTTTTTAGCTATAATTTTCGACTCTAATTTCTCATAATCTTTTGCGGTAATGGGAACTCCATTTATTTGATCAACGTCCCAGTCTTGGGCTATTTTCCATCTTCCCTTTTCTTTTTTTAGCACTACGCTAAATCTACCATAATAGGTTTTGTTTCCTAATTCTTTGTTGAAATAGGTTAATTTAAAATAACCTACTTCATAGGCAATCTCTTTCTCATGAATTCTGTGTTCATGCTTAAATTCTATCTCTCTTTTAGGTTGATTTTTTCTTCCATAGGAATTGATGATTCCTTCTTTAAAGACTTTTCCTTGACGAATTCCGTTTTTGGTAATTCTTACAATATCGTCAGTATGAATTGCATTGTACTTTTTAGCGTCTCTCGCATTGTAGGCTTCTACAAACTTTTCCCAAAGTTGCACATCAATCTCTTTAGAAAAATCATGTTTCTTTTTATCTTGACTTTGCGCAGTTATGGTTAGAACAAGTAGTAAAACTGTCAGTATTTTTTTCATCGGAATATTTTTAAGTTTATTTAGTGTATAAGGTATAAAAAAAGCCTCAGAAAATTCTGAGGCTTTTTTTACTGTATATTCTTAGAATTAAAATTGATATTTCAAAATCAATTCTAAAGATCCATTGTCGTTGATGATACTAGCATCCATTGTTGTTACATCATAGGCTGCTCCAAACTTTAGCTTGTCTATAACCTGAAACAATCCATAAGCTGATACGGTCTCATCCACTCTTAGATTCACACCTGCTGTAAACTTCTTGTTAATCTCTAATGATGATCCTATATCATAACTCGTTGGTGCTCCCTGTACTGAACGCATCATAAATCTTGGTGTTAACAACAAGTTATCATTGATTGCTATATGATAGCCTCCTCCCATATAAAAGTGAGCTTGATCTACCGCTGCACTTGGTCTGTTTCCTTGCTTCTCATATCTGTCTCCTCTTAAGAAATTCGGTGTTGAGATACTGATATAAAACTTCTCATTCTGAATGTTCAATCCTGCTCCAATATGTGGATTGAAAAAACTCTGATTCTGGTTAAACAATTGATCCAATCCAGAATTGTTGGCTTTCGTAAGGTCTATGTTTACAAAACCTCCTCCAGCTTTTAATCCAAAGTACATATTTGTGGCCTCTCCGATCTGAATCTTATACGAAACATCAATAGCGATATCGGTCTCGGTTAAGACAAATACGCGGTCATTGATTACCGAAATTCCCAATCCTAAGTTCTTCCCCATAGGTTTAGAATAGGCCATCGAAATAGTCCTTGGCGCGTCGTCAATTCCTAAAAATTGATTTCTATATACCAAGTTTAACTCTGGCGTTTCTTTAATCCCTGCAAAAGCTGGGTTGATAATATTCATGTTAAAATTATACAAGGTAAAATTCGGGTCTTGTTGTGCCTCTGCTTTGGTTCCTACTAACAAAGCAAAAGTGATCGTGATAAGTGTTATGATTGATTTTTTCATGATTGTTCTCTTTTTGTGTTCTTGAATCATTTTGCTTTATTAATAATTGATGTATAACCAACCTCTGACTGGTGCGCTTCCATTTCCTAGATCAATTACATAGATGTAAGGACCTACGGGTAGTTTATTATCTAAACCTCCACTACTAACCTGATTCGATACAGCTTGCCAGTCATTCTGGTAACCTTTCTTCTTAAACACTAACTTTCCTGATCGGCTATATACGCTAACAACATTGTTAGGGAACGCTGTAATGTTCTCAATCACCCATCCATCATTGATCCCATCTCCATTAGGAGAGAATCCATAAGTTCTAGTTTGTTGGATTGGAGCCGCACAAGAACTATTGTCTGTATCTAAGCTATCTACAATACCATCTCCATCACAATCTTCTTCAGTATCATCTACTCCATTTCCTCCATCATCTTCATCACAGAAATCTGCGATTCCATCACCATCTGAATCAACTGTATTAATTGTAATGGTAAAGGTTGCTGATAAAGCTCCTGTATTATTTGCTATATCAGTTGCGCGAGCTGTGATGTTATATGTACCATCTGCTAGAGTGGTTCCTGTATGATCAAAAGTGAAGAATCCGTTTGACCCGGTAATTGTAGTTCCTACAGAAATTCCTTCAATAAATACTTCTACAGTAGACTCTCTTTCTGCAGTTCCTGAAATCTCTAAGGTATTATCTCCTGTTGTTGTAATATTTCCACTACAAGTAAACTCAGAGATGTGTGTAATCTGAGGTGGATTTGGTGGAATGTTATCGTATTCAATCATAAACTGTGAAGCTTCATTTCCATTGGTTGCTGCATCTTGTGCAGAATCAGCGGCAATATCTACTATAATGTCTCCAGCTGCAGTTGGTGTTAATACTACTGAATAAACACTTGCACTTGTTGCAACAAAGCTACTTGATGTTCCGTTGGTTACTACCAAGTCTGATATATCAAATCCTGTTACATCTTCACTAAAGACGATATCTAAAGTAAATGGCGCATTTACTGGTGCAGCAGCTGTTGTGTTCATTACAATCGTTGGACGAGTTGCGTCATAGTCTACAGAGAACTCATCAGAAATCTCATTCCCATTGGTAGCTGAATCTTCTGCTACATTTTCAGGAATAAGTACAATAACTCCTCCATCTGCAGTTGGAGTAATAGTAGCTGTATAAACACTTCCTGTACCAGCAAAATTACTTGCTGTTGCATTTCCTAAATCTAGATCTGACATTTCAAATCCTGTAACATCTTCAGAGAAAGTAATCGTAACATCAAAAGCTGCATTTGTAGGATCTGGAACTGAAGACGTAATAACTACAGTAGGTCTTGTTCCGTCAAAATCTATTTCAAACACCTCTGAACTTTCGTTTCCATTGGTTGCTGCATCTTGTGAAACATTTTCTGGGACTTCAACAGTAACAAAACCATCAATTGTTGGTGTTATTGTAACTGTATATACACTAGCACTTGTTGTCATAAAGTTACTTGGTGTTCCATTTACTACTATTAAGTCTGCCATTTCAAAACCAGTTACATCTTCATCAAAAGTAATTGTTACATCGAAAGCTCCATTTGTTGGATTTGCAGCTGCTGATGTAACTACAACTGTAGGTCTGGTTATATCGTATTCTACAGAATATTGTTCTGCAGCTTCATTTCCATTGGTAGCTGCATCAAAAGCTACATCTTCTGCTACATCTATATTTACATCTCCATCTGAATCTGGTGCAATGCTTACTGTATAAACAGAAGCACTTACTGCATTAAAGTTACTTGGCGTTCCATTTTCAACTTCAATATCAGAAATATCAAATCCTGTTACATCTTCGCTAAACGTAATAGTAGCTGTAAAACTGGTATTTGTTGGATTAGCAGCGTCAGAAGTTATTACTACCGTTGGTTTAATATCATCAAAAGCAATACTAAATTGACCAGCGGCAAGATTAGGATTTCCAGCAGCATCTGTTGCTGAACCTCCAGGCACATCTACTGTAATGTTTCCATTAACAGTTATTGTTGGCGTAATTAACGCTGTGTATTCGCTAGGAGAAACTGTTACAAAGTTACTAGCTGCACCATTAGCAACTACTAAATCTCCTACATCGAAACCTAAAATGTCTTCACTTGTAGTAAATGTTAATGTAAAGGCCCCGTTCGTAGGGTCTGCAGCAGTAGTTGTAACACTATTAAAGAATGGATTTGTTCCATCATATGTAATGCTAAAAGTTGCTGCTTCATTTGAGTTGTTTGCAGTATCATCTATTGAATCAGCAGGAAGATCTAAAGTAACCAATCCATCAGTAGTTGGTGTAATAGTAGCCGTAAATAAAGAATTACTTACCATCACAAAATCACTAATTGAAGCATTGGTAAGAACTAAATCTGCTGCTTCAAAGCTATCCATATCTTCGCTAAAAGTAAATGTAACCGTAAATGCCCCATTAGTTGGGTCTGTTACATCTGTAGTCATATCTAATGTTGGCTTGGTAATATCATAGGTAAGCATTAGCGTATTGGAGGCTAAATTATCATTTGCATTACTAGATGCATCTTGTAAAACACCTGCCGCAATATTAACAGTTACATCTCCGTCTGTAGTTGGAGTTACTAATACACTATATGAAAGTGTGTTTATTTGATTGAATATACTCGCAGTTCCGTTAGTTACTGTAATGTCAGTTAAGTCAAAATTAGTCACCGCTTCCGAGAATAAAATATTTACTGTAAACGGAAGGTTTGTTGGTGAACTTGTGGTTGTACTTAATGTAACTGTTGGTGAAGTAATGTCTTCAGTTGTAAAGTTCCACGCAGCATTTCCTGTAATAGCATCATTTCCTTGGTTACTAGCATTTTCAAATGCTCCAGCTGGAACTTCAATATAAATCTTAGTTTCACTTGGTAAATCACTAGAAGGATCAATTGTTACAACATTGTTAACAATAGTTACCTGAGAACCTGTTACATCTATCGATTCAATCGTACTATCATCTCTCTCATTCTTGATTAAGATATTTCCTGTACCTACCATCACATTTTGATTGAATGTCATCGTTAAGTTGGAGCCTATAGCTACATCAACAGCATCATCTGCAGGTGTAGTAGCAGTTAATACGGGAGCATCATCATCATTAATAGTTACGGTAGCTCCATCGGTAATGTCAATATTACCAGCAGTTACTGTCATTGGAACTAAATTGTCCATAGAAACTGTAAAGTTCTCTGTGTCTTCTCCAATAACATCGTTTCCAATGGTAATGGTTACTGTTTGAGTTTCTCCTGCATTTCCTGCAAAGACCTCTGTTTCAGAAACTACTGCAGTATAATCATTATCAGCTATGGTAGCTGTTCCGTCAGCAGTACTAACATCAACAGAGAAACCTCCGTCTACTGCATTGTTTAAGGTAAGTGTTACTGTTGCTGTACCGTCAGATTCTCCTACGGCAACATCTTCAATGGTAACCATTGCTAAATCATCATTGTTAATGGTTACAGTTGCTCCGTCAGTAATTGTAACTGATGTTGTTGTGCCTGCTAAATTACTTTGACTTATAGATACTGTTTCATTAGTCTCTACTTTAGTGTCCCCTGTAGGCATTAGTGTAAAGGTTTGCATTTCTCCTGCATTCCCAACAAAAATCAATGTTTGAGATGCAATTGCAGTATAATCGCTATCTGCAGTAGTTGCTGTTCCATCAGCCGTACTCACATCTACAGTAAATCCTCCTTGAACAGCATTATCTAGAGTAGCAGTTACCGTGATCCCTCCATTATTTTCATTTCCACTTATATCAGCTATTGTTACTGCTGCTGCATCATTATTATTAATTGTATAGGTGTGAACTGTATTTGTTCCCAATGCAGCATTGGTAGGATTAGATAATGTTACAATCACTGTTTCATTAGCTTCTAAAATTGCATCATCTACAATTCCAGAAATAGTAATATCACCATTACTATTTCCAGTTGTAATTGTTAAAGTCCCGTTTGCTAATGTATAATCTGTTCCACTTCCAGTTGCAGTACCTGTTACGGTATAATTTACACTCACATCAGCTGTATAAACAGTTGAAAGGTTTACTGTAAGATTGGCTGAACTTACACTTTCTGCACCATTGCTAGTCGTAGCAGCAAAGCTCACTGTTGGAGGTGTAATATCTCCTGATAAAGTTGGCTGTGTTAAGGTATAATTCCCTGAATCGGTTCCACTTATTGTGTATCCACTTGTATTGATCGTAATTCCTGTTCCTACATTTGCACTCGCAAAAGTAAATACTGGACTTCCTCCTAAAACAACATCATCTGCTCCAATAACTCCACTTAAAGTAGCAGTTCCTGAAGCTGATCCTGCTGTCGTCCCATCATAAACTTTATTATCTCCTGTAAGTCCTACTACAGTTAATGTAGCAGCAGTAATATCTCCTGATAAAGTGGGTTGTGTTAAGGTATATTTTCCTGCATCTGCTCCACTTAAGGTAAACCCTGAAGTAGTAATGGTAATACCTGTTCCTACATTTGCACTCGCAAAAGTAAACACTCCTGAGCCGCTTAAGCTTACATCATCTCCTCCAAGAACTCCACTTAAAGTAGCTGTTCCTGAAGCAGTTCCTGCTGTCGTGCCATCATAAACTTTATTATCTCCTGTTAAACCTGTGATGGTTAATGCTATTCCTGTGATATCTGCCGACAAAGTGGGTTGTGTTAACGTATAGTTTCCTGAATCAGTTCCACTTATTGTATATCCACTTGTATTGATCGTAATTCCTGTGCCTACATTTGCACTCGCAAACGTAAACACTGGGCTTCCTCCTAAAACAACATCATCTGCTCCTATAACTCCACTTAATGTTGCCGTTCCTGAAGCTGATCCTGCTGTCGTGCCATCATATGCTTTATCATCTCCTGTTAAACCTACTACAGTTAATGTAGCAGCTGTGATATCTCCTGATAAAGTTGGTTGTGTTAACGTATAGTTTCCTGAATCAGTTCCACTTATTGTATATCCACTTGTATTGATCGTAATTCCTGTGCCTACATTTGCACTTGCAAACGTAAACACTGGACTTCCTCCTAAAACAACATCATCTGCTCCTATAACT